>NZ_JBSGWY010000019.1:107647-143409 GCF_053609145.1 Streptomyces sp. NPDC054961
GCGGCTGCCGGGTGGGGGTTCCCCGCGGGGTGTTCCCGCCGGAGCCCCCGGGGGCCCGTAGCCCGTACCGCCCGGGCCCGGGCGGCGGCGAGGCGGGGGCCGGGGCGTTGACGTCACCGGTGGCTGTCCAAGCCGGACGCTGTTCAGGGCGGTCAGCCGGTTCAGCGGCCTGCTCACCGTGTAGGTGAGAGCTGACCGACGGACGCGCAGCGGGTGCTTCGCCTCTACCAGGCATCCCAGAGCCCACCATGACGGTGGCGGACCGGAGGTATGTCTGCGTCGTCAAGGTCGTGGCCGGCGTGGTGCAGTCCGCGGATCCGCTGTGCCTCGAGTCGGCCCTGGAGCCGGGCGCGGCCCTCAACCGTAGCGATCTCGGCGGAGAGCCAGCCGTTCCTGCAGGAGAACGCCATGCAATGCCAAGAGGTGATCCGGCGCAGCGTCTTCGTCGGGGCAGGGCGACGGCCTTCGCGGGCGGCGCGAACCAGTTCGGCGTTCGCATAGCGCAGGTGATACAGGGACATGGACTCCGATGCGCCCACTCTGACGCGGAGCTGCCTGGGAATCGTGCGGACGGTTCGGGACATCGAGAGCCTCCGTAAGGCCCTCTGGGCTTTCCAGAGGTACCTATGGCGGGTGCGTAGGGGTCAGCACAACTCAGCTCACTTCGTGTCGGGACGATCTACCAGCAGCACAGTAGTCGCACAGAGACGTGGGCCGAGATCTTCTGCTCGCCGCCATTCGCACATCGGTCCAGCCGCGCCGCCCGGATGAGGGGTTCGTCTGCGCGGGGCGGGTCCGTCGTTCTACGCTCGCCGGGCTGCGCCGTGGGTGAGGAGCCGAGGAGTGACCACCATCGAAATACCGCCGGAGGCGGCCCTACCGGATGCGGGGGTTCCCCTCCCGCCCTTCCGGGGCTGGCGCTATGCGGCGGAGGCCGCGGTCTACCGGGACGGCGTCGAGGAGCTCCTGGCCGAACCGGCCGTCGTCGACCGGCTGCAGATCCGCCCGGAGGTCACGGCCGACGCGGTGCGCGCGGCCATGCACGAGACCGCGGCCGTGGAACGGGTTCTGCTGCTCGCGCGGGCCGAGCACGAGGCCGTCGGCTCGGCGCTGGACAGGCGGACGGGACTCCGGCGGCGCCTGGCGCGCGCCCGGGCCCGGCTCGGGCTGGAACCGGCCACGGTGGCGACCCTCCTGGTCATGCTCGGCATGCTCGCCAGCCTGAACGGGTCCGGCGGCTTCTGGTCCACCTCGCAGGTGGTGGCGGCGGCGGGCGCATCCGCCGTGAGCGCCTGGCTGTGGCGCCGCCCTCGCGCACGTCGGCAGCTGCGCAGCATGCCCGTCTACGTCCGCTGCCGCTTGGGGGTGTGGGCGAGCACCCACGACGTCGACGACGCCCTGCGGCGGCTCGCGGCGGAGTTCACTGCCCGCAGCATGCGCCAGGTCCTCCTCGAGGTGATCGAGGCGTTGCTCGGCGACGACCCGCACTCCGTGCTCGTGTACGACGGCTACCACGGGCTGCGGGCGCGGCGGGACTCCCGGTTCTTCGTACGGAGCCTGTGCGCGGGGCAGTTGGCGCGAAAGCTGAGTCTGATCGACGGCGGCACCATCGCGCTCAGCGGCCCGCGGGGCGTGGGCAAGACCAGCCTCCTGGACGCTGTGAGCAGTCTGCTCCGGCCCGCGACGGCGGAAGCCGCGGAGCCCGACCTGGTGATCCGCGTCGCCGTACCCGCCGCCTACACCCCGTACGACTTCCTGCTGTCGTGTCTGGCCGGCGTGTGCGAGCAGTACCTGCGGCGGAGTGGGCAGCCCGTGCCCGACTTCACCCGGCTGTCGGGCTTCGTACGGCTGGGCCGCCGCAGCGCGGGCCTGGCCCACCGCGCCGTGCGGTGGCTCCTGTTCGCCCTGCCCGCCGCGGCCCTGCTCGTCCTGGGCACGGCCGTGCCGGTACGTGTCTGGAGGGACGGCCGCCGTTCGGGCCTCATGTCCTTCGCGGCGGGTGTGGCGCAGGATGCCACCCACGTGGTGGACGGACTCTGGCACGGTCAGTACGTCGTAGTCAGCCTGATGGCCGCCTGGACGAGCCTCTTGATGTGGGGGCTTCGTACGCCGGGGCGCTTGCGAAGGTTCCTCGGGCTGAGGGAGGAGCGCCGGACCGGCTGGGTGCTGCTGTGGGCACTGGGCTGGCTGTTGGTCGCGGCGCCGGTCCTGGACGTTCTGGTGGCCGTGTACGACGCTGTCGACCTCGTGCCCGACCAGACTCGCTGGACCAGCCGGCCGGGCGCGCCCCGGAACGGGGTGACAGAGCTCCTCGCCTCGCTGATGCTGCCGCTGTTGGTTTTCCTGCTCGTCACGTTGTGCGACTTCCGGCGACGTCTGACCGTCCGCGACCGCTTGCTGGTGGCGATCACCCTGGGGGGTCTGGCCTGCATCGCGTGCCTGGAGCTCTCCCCGGCGACCCGGCCGGCCGTAACCGACCCCGAAAACCCCGGCCGGCTCGCGGTGCTCCTGCTCGGGCTGCTCCTCGTCCGCTGCTCCTTCGAACGGCGCAAGCGGCACGCGAAGCAGAGCGACCTGACGAGGCGCTGCCTGGACCAGCTCTTCCGGCTCCGCACGGTCCAGGGCACGTCGGCCGCACTGAACCTCGCTCCGGGAACGCCCTTCGGGAGCGCGCACGGTTCCACCCTCTCCAGCGTGCCGCCGAACTTCCCCCAACTGGTCGCGGAGTTCCGTGCGCTGATGGAGGCGATCGCGCAGGAGCTGGGCGATCAGGGCGACGGGCGGGTATTCCTGTGCATCGACGAGCTGGACCGGATGCCCACCCCGGCGCAGGCGCGGACGTTCCTCGGCGAGGTCAAGGCGATCCTCGGCGTGCCCCGGGTCTACTGCCTGGTGTCGGTGGCCGAGGACGTCAGCGCGGGGTTCGTACGTCGGGGCATGCCGCACCGCGACAGCACCGACAGCGCCTTCGACGACGTCGTCCACGTCCGCCCGATGACGCCCACCGAATCGGTGGTGATCCTCAAGGCACGGGTGCCCGGGCTGCCCCTGCCGTACGCGATCCTCGCCCACGCCCTGTCCGGAGGCATCCCGCGGGACCTCATCCGCTACGCGCTCGGCCTGGTCGAGCTGCGCCAGAACACCCCGTACGTGGAACTGCGCGACATCGCACTGGTCATGCTGGCGGAAGAGCTGTCCGACACGCTGGCCGGCTTCCGTACCCTGCTCTCCGCCCAGCCGTGGACAGCCGAGACCGCGCCGGTCATGGTCGGCTACCGGCTCCTCATGGAGCAGTTGGACCCTGCCCGCCCGCAACAGGGCGACGCGCTCGTACGCGCCCTGAAGGATTTCGCAGCACCGGCGGCACCTGTCGTGCCGGGAACTGCCGGGCCGGGCGACGCGGCCTTGCCGGAAGCAACACGCCCGCTGGTCGCCGAGGCCCGCGCGTACGTCGCCTACGTGCTCACCCTGCTCCAGATCTTCACCCCTGCGGACTTCAGCCAGCGCAGCGACGACGTCGAACGGACCGACCCGGACGGCTCGGTCCAACGCCTGGCGGACATGCGCCTGGAACTGGCCGTATCCCCGTACAGCACCCTCGCCCTCGTCGACCGTGTCAGACGTGCCTGGGGCCTTGCCCCACTGGCCGCCACTCCCCCGGCCACACCACCTGTGCCGGGCCCCACGCCCAGCACCTGACCCGGCGCCCCCCGGAAGGTGATCCGGCAGCAATTGAATCCCGTTGCAGAACTTAATCGGGCGCCACGCCGCTCCGGCGCGCGGTGAACAGGAGGTACTCCCACTCCATGGCCCCGTCCCGGAGCGCACCAGCCGCCAGCTCGTCGAGGTGCCGGTCCAGGGCGGCGGTCTTCTCGGGAACATCGGCGATGTTCCGGTAGACCGCGATCGTCGGGCCGTAGGTGGCCTTGAAGAACTCGCGGAAGTCGGCGGGCTTCGCGAAGCGGTCCACGCGGACCGTCTGCCGTCGCGCCTCCACCCCGGTGACACGGTCACCGAGGAGAGCACGGACGTGCTCCTCGTTTCCCCACAGGGGTGGCGGCTGCGCCCCCGGGGGCGGCGATGGCGCATATGCCTTCATCGTGGTGAACATCCGTCCGATGAACCCCTCCGGAGTCCAGCTGATCAGCCCGACGGTGCCGCCCGGCCGGCAGACCCGGAGCAGCTCGTCGGCGGTGTCCTGGTGGTGCGGGGCGAACATGACCCCGACGCAGGACATGACCGTGTCGAACGCTCCGTCAGCGAAGGGCAGCGCCTCGGCGTCGGCCACCTGCCAGCGCAGCTCGGCGCCGCGCGCCGCCGCATCCCGTTGCCCCACCTCCAGCAGCTCGGGCGTGAGGTCGGAGGCGATCACGTCGCCGCCGGCCAGCGCGGCCGGAATGGCGGCGTTCCCCGACCCTGCGGCGATGTCGAGCACCCGGTCACCGTGCTTCACCCCGCAGGCTTCGACCAGGACGGGTCCGAGGGCCCCGACGACCTCCTTGGCGACCGCCGGGTAGTCGCCGAGCGCCCACACGGCCCGGAGCTTCGCCTTGAGCGCGCGGTCAGCGTCGCGCGCGTCCGTCGTGTCGGTCATGCCGTCCGCCTCCTTCGCTTGGTACCGATTCCCGCTTGCTTCGAGCATAGGAACTCGCGCGGACCGCGGCCCGGCGACAGGTGCCGTCACGGTCAATGACGCAAAGCTGCGGCGGCCCGCTCGAAAGCGGCCGGGTCCCAGGGGGGCCGGGTTGGGAGGTCTCCGTGACCTGCACGTCATTGTCTTGCTGTTCCCGGTCGCACCGCGCAGCGCGCGGGGTGACGATGGGAAGGCGGACCTCGCGGGCGGTCGCCGCCCCCATCTCCGGCGGGGGGACGGCTCTGCGCTCGCGGAGCGCGGCCAGGGGTGTCGCCGTGGGCGGGGGGACGCCACTCTGTTCCCGAGCGTGAGGAAAGCCCATGAATCGGCGCACACGTCTGCTCGTCCTCGGTCCCCTCGCGGCCGCCTCGCTCGTCGCTTCCCCCGCCGCCCTCGCGGCGGACTCCCAGTCCCCGCCGGCTGCGGCCCCCGCCGCGACCTGTTCCGTCTCCGGCGTGCTCGACAACGGAAAGGTGCACCTCTCCGGCGGCGGCTTCACCCCGGGCCCGGCGTACGTGTTCGGGTCGGCCGGCTTCGGCGGAACAGTGGAGATCGCCCAGAACGGCGGCTTCCAGGTCATGAATGTGCCGCCGGCCCAGTACAGCGTCCGGCAGGGTGGCGAATTGACCCAGTGCAGCGGCTTCACCCGCTGAGGTGCACGCGCAGCCCCACCGCGGCGCCCTCCTCGCCACCACCCGGCTCCCGCTCACCCCCTGGGGATCAGCACCCCTTACCACTCGCGCGTCGACGAAGGCCGCATCACCGAGGTCACGCCGCAGAAACGCCTGATCGCCGGTCGCGCGGGCGGGCGGGCGGGCCTCAGGACGGACCGGCCTTGTCCGACGAGGCACGGGCTCCCATCGAGGAGTATTGCCAGCGACGACGGAGCGGGTCGGTGCCCAGCTCCCGACCGGTGCGGCGCGCGTACGTCCTGGGGTTCCCCGCACCCCGCCCGAAAGCCTCCTGGCCACGGGGGTGCCGGAGCGGCACAATGGCGGGATCGACGCCTCCGCTGGAGAGTACGTGCCCGTACCGATCATCATGGACTGCGACCCCGGACACGACGACGCCCTCGCGATCATGCTTGCCGCGGGTGACCCCGCAGTCGATCTGCTGGCCATCACCACGGTCGCGGGGAATCAGACGCTTGCCAAGACCACGCTCAACGCGCGCCGCGTCTGCACGGTCGCGGGCATCACCGATGTGCCCATCGCAGCCGGCTGTGCCAAACCGCTGGTCCAGGAGCTGAACGTCGCGGCCGACGTGCACGGCGCGTCCGGCCTCGACGGGCCGCTGTTCCCCGAACCCACCGTGGGCGTGGTGCCCGAACACGCGGTGGACCTCATGTACCGGCTCCTGACGGGCCACCCAGAGCCGGTCACCCTCGTACCGACGGCGCCGCTGACCAACATCGCCCTGCTGCTGACCCGTCATCCCGATGCGGCCACCCGCATCCGGGAGATCGTCCTCATGGGCGGTTCGGCGGAGCGGGGCAACCGGACGCCGGCTGCCGAGTTCAACGTCCAAACGGACCCGGAGGCCGCGGACATCGTGTTCCGCAGTGGCGTTCCGGTCACCATGTGCGGCCTGAACGTCACCCACCAAGCGCTCGCCACACCCGAGGTCGTCACGCGCTTCGAGCGCTTGGGCACCGACCTGGGACGCATCTGCGCGGAGCTGCTGACCTTCTTCGCCTCCACCTATCGCACGCTGTGGGGGTTCCAGGCCCCACCGTTGCACGATCCGGTCGCGGTCGCCCGGGTGATCGACCCGGGCATCGTGCACTGCGTGGATGCGAATGTCGTCGTCGAACTGAACGGCCGGTACACCCGGGGTGCCACCGTCGTGGATCTGCACCGGTACACGGGGCGACCGGTGAACGCGCAGGTTGCGCTCAGGCTGGAAACGGGCCCGTTCTGGGACCGGCTGCTCGCCGCCGTGACGGCTCTCGGCGACCGTACGGCCTGACCGGCTCGTCAGCTCAACTCCTCCCGGCCGTGGCGCGGGCCGGCGCCCCCTGCGTGCGGCGGGTTCCGCCCGACGGATGTCACGCAGACGTCCGCATCATCGTGGGAGAGCATCAGGCACCCGAACGCCGCGGGGTGTCGCACGTCGGCCAGCGGGTCGGGACGAAATAATCGGGCCGTGAGCAGTGGTGGCTATGCGACCGGAGTGCGGACCGCCGTGGCGGGCGCGCTCCTCGCCGTCGGCTTCGCGCTCGTCTCCTGCGGCGGCGGCGACGAGGACGAGGCGAAAGGCAAGGTCACGGTCGTCTACGAGGACGACGCGACCACAGCGAAAGACCGGCGGGCCGTCGAGGCGGTCCGGAAGTCCCGCGTCCTGGAGCAGGCCGCCGAATGGGTGAACAAGTCACTCGCCCTCCCGCACGACCTGGTCGTGAAGGTCACCGACAAGGTTCCGCCGGGGGTCGAAGATGCGGTCACCCAGCCCGACGGCAGAACGATCTACGTGCCCCCGGAGTTCCTCACCCAGGTCCAGGGGGTCGCCGCCAACGTGGCCAAGACCGTCGAGCGTCCCGCCGTGTTCCCCCAGGACAAGTACAACGCCGACGGCCTGACCGCGCTGGCGACCCAGTTCATCTTCGGCCACGAACTGGGCCACGCCCTGCAGCGTCAGCTCATGCTGGCGAACCTGGGACTCGAGGAGGACGCCGCCGACGGGTTCGCATCGTTTTACACCGTCAATGAGGTCGGGTCCGCTCCCTCGCTCGCGGCCGCGCTCGTCTTCGACGAGATCGCACGCAAGGAGGGCAAGACGACCCTGGAAGGGCTCTCCAGCGATCACCCCGTCACTCAGGCGCGGGTCTTCAACTTCCTCTGCTACCTCGAAGGAAGCGACCCGAAGAAGTACGACAGCCCCCTAGTCAGCGCCGGCTACCTGCCGAAGACCCGCGCCCCGCTGTGCCCGCAGGCCTGGGCGATGCTGGACCAGGGCTGGTGGACCCAACTCGCGCCGCATTTCACGGCCGCGTTCAAAGACCAGGGCGACAAGAACCAGGAGAACGCCCGCGCGCACCTGATCGCGGAGACGAAGGCCTTCGCGGAGAAGCTCGACAAGATCCGCAGCGGCCAATGAGCTTGCATCGCCGCCCGCGCCCCGCCGCCCGCCGCCCGCTCTGCCGATGACGTAGCGGACCGGCGGCGGCGCCACTGACCCTGTTGGCGCCGCGGACGGTGTCGGCCGCGACTGTGGATGGGGGCGATCCTTCACTCCGCCTGGGGATGGCCGCCTTCGGTCGCCGTACCGAGCACAGACCCGGGCCGCCTGTGTGGACATTCCGCGCAATCTACCGTTCTCCTCACACCGTCTCGCACGCTCGGTAGCGTGATGCCGACAAGTCGTCTGG
This sequence comes from Streptomyces sp. NPDC054961, assembly GCF_053609145.1. Lineage (NCBI taxonomy): Bacteria > Bacillati > Actinomycetota > Actinomycetes > Kitasatosporales > Streptomycetaceae > Streptomyces > Streptomyces sp. NPDC054961. The sequence continues at coordinate 115,648 of NZ_JBSGWY010000019.1, forward strand.
TGGCAAGGGGAAATACGCACCGGACGTGGACCGTAGAAGCAAGGGAGCGGACGCCGATGGCGAACGTGGAGGTCTCCTTGAAGGAGACGATGACCTCGATCGAAGGCACGTTAGGAGCCGCGATCGTGGACTACACCAGCGGCATGGCGCTGGGGACCCTCGGTGGCGGGAAAGATCTCGACCTCGCGGTCGCCGCCGCGGGCAACACCGATGTGATCCGGGCGAAGGTCCGCACCATGGAGATGCTGGGTCTGAAGGACGAGATCGAGGACGTGTTGATCACGCTCGGCGGCCAGTATCACCTGATTCGACTGCTCAGGGGCCGCGGGAACAGCGGCCTGTTCCTGTATGTCGTCCTGGACAAGGCGAAGTCCAACCTGGCCATGGCCCGGCATCAGCTCAAGCGCATCGAGTCCGCTCTGGAGCTCTAGCCCCGGCGTTTTCACGCCCACGCATGCCCATGAGTTGAAGAATTCTTCAATCCGGCACATCCGAAACAAGTAATACACGGGCATGCGTGGGCCCGCACGCACGAACGTATGGGTGGCCGACCGGCTGGAAGCCCCCCGGCCCCGGGCAAGGTCTGAAGCAACAACAGGAGCACCCATGGGAATGCAGGTACCCCTCTACCAAGCGAAGGCCGAGTTCTTCCGCATGCTCGGACACCCCGTCCGCATCCGCGTCCTGGAACTCCTGCAAAACGGTCCCGTACCCGTACGCGACCTCCTCGCCGCGATCGATGTCGAAGCGTCCAACCTCTCTCAGCAACTGGCGGTCCTGCGCCGTTCGGGCATCGTCATCTCCATCCGCGACGGAGCGACCGTCAGTTACGCCCTCGCCGGCGGCGATGTAGCCGACCTCCTCCGTGCTGCCCGCCGCATCCTGACCGAACTCCTCGTCGGCCAGAACGAACTCCTGGCCGAACTCAGGCAAGTGGAGCCACAGGCGGACTGCACAAGCAGCAGCACCGGCCGCTGACCCTGCCGCACACTCGCCGGCAACCACACCAGCGGCGGCCACACGGCCCGCACGCCGCGGGCGAGCGGCCGTCCGCCTCCGGCCTCGACGGCCGGGCCGCCCAGCTTGTTGTAGGCAGCCAGCTTCTCGGGGTCGGAAAGGGTGCGGTAGGCGCTGACCCCGCAGCACTTGGCCACAGAACTTCCCGTGTTCGGAACGTGTGCGTCCGAACGTGCGCGTCGGAACGTGCACGCCTGACGCCGGATTCACTGCTGCGAGCTGCGAGCCGCGAGCGAGCGCACCGGGTGGAAGATCGCCGCGGTGGTTCAGGGAACGTACTGGTCAGCGACGCGCCGGGGCCTGGCCGTCGAGCAGGGGTTGCAGGAGTGGGATGTACAGCTCGGCGACTTCGTCGGGAGCCAGGCTCGTCAACTGGTCGGCCTGGACGGTCGCGTACAGGGCCCCGAGGCCGAGCAGCACTCCGATGGCCAGTTCCGCTCGCAGCGCGGCGTCCGGCCCGGGGAGTCGGGCGGCGAGGGCGTCGATGACCTGCGTGCGGAAGTTGGCCCGGGCCTGTCCGCCGAGTTCCAGGTGGTGACGGGAGAAGGCGATGCGCAGGATCGGGTCGCGGGTCTGGCCGCGCTGGGTGGCGAGCAGGTGCAGGACCATGTGCCGGGCGAGGCCGTCCAAAGGGGCGTCGAACAGGGCGGTGGCGTCGGCGTCGAAGGTGAAGACCTGGTTGAACAGGTGCTCCTTGGAGCCGTAGTACTTCATCACGAGCGCCGGGCTGACGCCCGCGTCATCGGCGATGGCCGCGATGGTCGTGTCGGCGTAGGCATGGCGCGCGAACGCACGCCGGGCGGCGGCGAGGATCTCCGCGCGCCGCGCGTCGGCGTCACGCGGTCGTGCCGCCCGGTCCGGTGCGGGGCCGGGCGTCGGCGGCGCCGGCACCGGTGCCGGTGGGTTCCTGAACGTCGTTCGCGGGCGGCCGCTGCGGGGGGAGGCGGAGCTCGGGCCGGGCATCGTGTTCAGCCTCCTGGAGGGGGGACTGCGCGGGTCGCGGCTGGCGCGGGATGAGGCAGGCGGCCGCACAGGCCAGCAACGCGACCGCCCCCGCCACGGCGAAGGCCACGCGGTACCCGTCCAGGGTAGGCGCCGCCACGGCCACGCCCGACACGCCGGCGAACACGCGGGTGTGCTGCGCCAGCACGGTGGCTACCACCGCGCTGCACAGGGCCTGCCCGATGGTGCGCATGAGGACGTTGAGGCCGTTCGCCGCGGCGGTCTGCTCCAGCGGCACCGCCCGCATGATCAGCATGGGCAGCGCGGAGTAGGCGAGCGCCGTGCCGACCGACACCACGGCCGCACCGGCGATGACCGCCCACAACTGCCGACTGTCGGCGAAGCGCAGCCCGTACCCGGCCGTGATGACCGCCGTGCCCAGGGTCAGCGTGGCCCTGGCCCCACGGGCGGCGGACAGCCGGGCGGACAAGGAAGCGCACAGCACCATGATCACACCACTGGGCAGCAGGCACGCACCCGCCGTCACCACCGAGAGACCCAGACCGTACCCGGTGACCCGAGGCGTCTGGATCAGCTGCGCGGTGACGAGGGAGTTGGCGTAGAACGCGAACCCGGCCAACAACGCGGCCACATGCGGCAGCAGAACCGCCGGACGCATCGCGAGTCGCACGTCCACCAGCGGCCGGGACACCCGGCGCTGCTGGACGGTCCACCCCGCCAGGATCAGCAGCGCCGCCCCCGACAGACCGAGAACCCGCCGACTACCCCACCCCCACTCACCCGCCTTGGACAACGCCAACAGCAGAAGCACCAGCCCCGCACTCAGCCCGCACGCCCCGACCAGGTCGAACCGCCCCGGCGACCGAACCGGCTCCTCCCGCAGCACCCACCACGCCAGCACGAGCACCGCCGCCGAGAGCACGGTCATCGCCCAGAACATCGCATGCCAGTCCGCGAACTGCACCAGCAGCGCGGCCAGTGGCAGACCGAGAGCAGCACCGATCCCCACCGTCGAACTCATCAGCGCCACCGACGAGCCCGTCCGATGCGGCGGCAGCACGCCCCGCAGGAAACTGATCGACAGCGGCACCACCGCGGCCCCCACCCCCTGCAGCCCACGGCCGGCCAAAAGCCAAGGGAGGGTGGAGGCGAACGAGCACACCAGCGACCCTACGACGAGCGCACCGAGCGCGACCAACAACATCCGCCGCTTGCCGTACATGTCCCCGGCCCGCCCCAGCAACGGCGTCGCGACCGCCCCGGTCAACAACGTGAGCGTGACCACCCACCCGACATCGACCGGCGCCGCGCCGGTCAGCCGAGGCAACTGCGGCAGCAGCGGCACGACGGCGGTCTGCACCAGCGTGGTGACGATACCCCCGGCCGCCAGAACGGCCATGACGCGGCGATCGGCGGAGGGGGACGGGGACGGGGACGGGAAATCAGTGGGCACCGCGAAACCCCCTTGAAGGTGAATGGCGTTCACCACTCTAGGTGAACGCCATTCACCTACACAACGCGGTTCCGTGGACGCGGCTGCCGGGCTTGACCTGGACGAACCGTGGGACGCCATGCGGATCTCGGTCTAGCCTGCCGGTGAAGGACCGTCAGGCCGACCGGGGCCGGGGCGGCAAGAGCGGGGAGCGTGCTGTGGCGGGTGTTACGGGCAGGGCCCGGATCGCGGTGTGGGGTGCGGTGGCTGTCACCTCTCTGGTCGCGGCGGGTCTGCTCGCCGTCGTGCTGATCTTCGACCTCGATACCGGTGACAAGGTCGCGAGCCTCGCCGGAGCATTCCTCGCCGCGGCGGGCCTGGTCATCTCGATGGTCTCTCTGATCGGGCAGGGTGCGGCGCCGACGGGGGTAAGTGTCCGGGCCGGGCAGGGTGGGACCGCTGTCGGCGGAAACATCACCGGAAGCGCGCTGGGGGCGAACTCCCGGGTGAGGACGCAACCTCCGGCCTCGCCGCCTGCGACGAGCGGTTCTGGCCCGGCGGGAGCTGTGGGGAGTGTGGTGGCCGAGCCTGGCGGGACTGCTGCAGGAGGCGATGTCAGCGCCAGCGCCCTCGGCGACGGAAGCCAGGTCCTGTGACCCTCCTCTGGCCCTGGAGGAAGCCCCGGTCCACGCCCGGCGGCCAGTCGGCGGCCCGGCACCCTGCCGCCCCCGACACCGACGGCAGCACCAGCACCGGCACCGGCACCGGCACCGACGGCCGTGGGCTACAGGAAGCGCATGCTGCGCCTGGCATCGCGCCTGCCGTGGGCGGGTCGGTGGCCGCGGCCGAGAACGCGGTGGCCGCCGGCCGGGACATCACCAACAGCGCCCTCGGCGAGGGGAGCAGTGTCACCACCCAGCACTTCCACCTCCCTCCAGCACCGGAGGTGTCATGGCCGTTGCGCGTGGGAGCGCCGCCCCTGCTCGCGTCGTCCTTCCAACCGCGGCCCGCTCTGCGGGAGGCGATCGACGAAGCCCGCCTGGCGGGCAGGGACGCGGTGCTGGCACAGGTGCTTTCGGGCGGAGGAGGCGTGGGGAAGTCCCAGCTCGCCGCCGCCTACGCCCACGACGCCACCCTCGCCGGCACTGACCTCGTCCTGTGGGTCGCCGCCACCGACGTCCAGCAACTGATCACCCTCTACGCGCAGACCGCGCGCCTGGTCCACGCCCCGTCGGCCCACGGCGAAGACCCTGAGAACGATGCGCGGGCGCTGCTGGACTGGCTCGCCACCACCACCCGTAGCTGGCTCATAGTGCTCGACGACGTCACCGACCCGGGTGCCCTCACCCCCTGGTGGCCGTCCGGACGTGCCGGACAGGGCTGGGTACTCGCGACGACCCGGCTCAAGGACGGGCGTCTGACCGGGCAGGGCCGCCGCCGCGTCGACATCGACGTCTACACCCCCGCCGAAGCCGTCGCCTACCTCGAGCACCGCCTGACCACCGACGGCGCCAGCCACCTCCTCGACGGGCACCAGGACCAACTCGCCGCGGAACTCGGCCGCTTGCCGCTCGCCCTGGGGCACGCTGCCGCCTACCTCCTCAACCAGCAGATCCCCTGTGCCGAATACCTCGCCCTGCTGCGCAGACGCGAACAGCAACTCGACGACGCGATGCCCGCCTGGGCCGACACCGAGAACTACGGACGGCAGATCACCGCCACCCTGCTCCTCTCCCTCACCGCCGCCGAGACCGCATCCCCACGGGGGCTTGCCCGCTCCGTCCTCCGACTCGCAGCCCTCCTCGACCCCGCCGGTCATCCCCACACGCTCTGGAACACCCCAACCGTCCTGACTCACCTCACCCACACCCGCAGCAACGGCAGCGACACGGCCGCGACGACGCATCCGGCCGGCGCCGAGGAAGTCCGCGCCACTCTGCTCGTGCTGCACCGCTACGCCCTGATCACCTACGACACCCGCGCGCCCCACCAGCAAGTCCGCATTCACGCCCTCACCGCCCGCGCCACCCGCGAGAGCACTCCCCTATCCGAGCAGGCCGATCTGGCGCGGACCGCCGCCGATGCCCTGCTCGACATCTGGCCCGACCCCGACCAGCACCACCGCGAACTCGCCTCCGTCCTGCGCACCAACACCGAAACCCTCACCCAGCACACCAGCCACCACCTCTGGCACGACAAACCCCACGGTCTGCTGTTCCGCACCGGCAACAGCCTCCGGGACAACGGGCTCCCGCACGCCGCACTCATTCACTGGCTAGACCTGCTCACCACGGCCGAACAGCTGTTGGGCACGGACCACCCCGACACCCACATCGCCCGCGCCAACCTCGCCGTCACCTACAGCAGCCTCGGACGCTACGACGAAGCACTTCAGCTCAAGCAGCGCGTCCTCACCGCTCGCGAACGCATTCTCGGCGACGACCACCCCGACACCCACCTCGCCCGCGCCAACCTCGCCGTCACCTACAGCAGCCTCGGACGCCACGACGAAACGCTCCGACTGGAAGAGCAAGTCCTCACCGCTTACCAACGGCTCCTCGGCGACGACCACCCCGACACCCACCTCGCCCGCAACAACCTGGCCGTCACCTACAGCAGCCTCGGACGCTACGACGAAGCACTCCGACTGGAAGAGCAAGTCCTCACCGCTTACCAACGGCTCCTCGGCGACGACCACCCCGACACCCACCTCGCCCGCAACAACCTCGCCGCCACCTACAGCGACCACGGACGCTACGACGAAGCACTCCAACTCAAGCAGCGCGTCCTCACCGCTCGCGAACGCTTCCTCGGCGACGACCACCCCGACACCCACCTCGCCCGCGCCAACCTCGCCGTCACCTACAGCAGCCTCGGACGCCACGACGAAACGCTCCAGCTGGAAGAGCAAGTCCTCACCGCTTACCAACGCCTCCTCGGCGACGACCACCCCGACGCCCACCGAGCCCGCAACAACCTCGCCGCCACCTACAGCAGCCTCGGACGCCACGACGAAGCACTCCACATCAAGGAGCAAGTCCTCACCGCTTACCAACGCCTCCTCGGCGACGACCACCCCGACACCCTCCGAGCCCGCAACAACCTCGCCGCCACCTACAACGACCTCGGACGCCACGACGAAGCACTCCAACTGGAAGAGCAGGTCCTCACCGCCCGAGAACGCCTCCTCGGCGACGACCACCCCGAAACTCACCTCGCCCGCGCCAACCTCGCCCTCACCTACAGAGACCTCGGACGCCACGACGAAGCACTCCGACTAGGGGAGCAAGTCCTCACCGCCCGCGAACGCCTCCTCGGACACGACCACCCCCACACCCACAGCGCCCGCGCCAATCTCGCCGCCACCTACAGCGACCTCGGACGCCACGACGAAGCACTCCAACTGGAAGAGCAAGTCCTCACCGCCCGAGAACGCCTCCTCGGCGACGACCACCCCCAGACCCTCCTCGCCCGCGCCAACCTCGCCGTCACCTACAGCGACCTCGGACGCTACGACGAAGCGCTCCAGCTGGAAGAGCAGGTCCTCACCGCTCGCGAGCGCCTCCTCGGCGACGACCACCCCGACACCCACCGAGCCCGCAACAACCTCGCCATCACCTACAGCAACCTCGCACGACGCCGCGCAGCGGAACAGCTCTTGGATCGGCGGAATCCGCAGGGCTGACGCAACGCGCCCACGTTCCCGCTCGCGTGCCAGCGAGGAACCGCATCGCGCCAAGCCAGGGCTTGGCCTACGCAGCTGCGCTTCACCGTGTTTTCCGGGGCTGTTGTAGCAGCGACATGCCAGCCTGGTTGCGACCCCCACCGCGGGCTGCACCCTGCCTCAGCGCGGGCAGGCGTCAATAAGGAGGGGCTTCGTGCAAGCGCGCGGCGTAGGCTGTCCACGCCGCGACGGGGGCAGGTAGCGCAGAGGTAGACGCGCCCTCTTGTCAGGAGGGGATGACGCCGGTTCGAATCCGGCCCTGCCCCCGCCGCGTGCAACCAGAGGCGGCGTTCGATCCGGCGGGTTCACGAGGACATCGAACACATGCCATGCGTGGAGCTTGCATCCACACCGCTTCTTGGCCCGAACTGGTCCTTGGCGAGCCTCACGTGTCACCGGTCGTCGCTGTCTCCTGTCTTGCTCACCCTCTCGTTGCTGACCCCGTCCTTGGGGCGCGACACGTCCTCGATGCCCGGGTGGCGGCGCGCCGATATGACGAGGCAGGTGATGGCGCCCAGGAAAACCACGACGGAGGTCCAGCCGTTCAGGCGCAGGCCGAGGAACGTGTGGGACGCGTCGATGCGCAGGTACTCGGTCCAGAACCGGCCGACCGTATAGGCGGCGACGTACAGGGCGAAGGCCCTTCCGTGACCGAGCGTGAACCGGCGCGCCGCCCAGAGGACCAGTGCGGCGACGCCGATGTTCCAGAGGGACTCGTAGAGGAAGGTGGGGTGGTATGCGGTGATGTCGAGCATGTCGGCCGGACGGTGCGCGCGGTCGATCTGCAGGCCCCAGGGGAGGGTGGTGGGGCGGCCGTAGAGTTCCTGGTTGAACCAGTTGCCCCAACGGCCGATCGCCTGCGCCAGGGCTATGCCAGGGGCGACGGCGTCCGCGTAGGCGGGGAAGGGGATGCGGTGGCGACGGCAGCCGATCCACGCGCCGACTCCGCCCAGGGCGATGGCGCCCCAAATGCCGAGCCCGCCCTCCCACATGTACAGGGCTCGGATCGGCTCGCCGTGTTCGCCGAAGTACGCGTCGGGGCTGGTGATCACGTGGTAGATGCGCCCGCCCGCGAGACCGAACGGCACTGCCCACAGCGTGACGTCCGCGATGACGCCCTGCTCCCCTCCCCGTGCGACCCAGCGCCGGTTGCCGAGCCAGACGGCGACGAACACGCCCAGGATGATGCAGAAGGCGTACGCCCTCAACGGAACCGGGCCGAGGTGCAGGACCCCGGTCGAAGGACTGGGAAGGTAGGCGATGTTCATGTTCATCGTTGCTCCGTAGGAGTCTCAGACAAGCGGGGCTGGTAGGCATCTGAGCGGTGAGGCGTGCACCGCGTGGCTTCCTGCCCCCCTGGATCAGAGGGTGACTGGTGATACGGCGGCTGGTGACGGCACCGCGGCGTGTGTGGACCCGGCGGCGCCGGCGGGGTTGCCGGCACCAGGCTCCTTGGCGATTGCGGTCACGCGGCGCCTTCCCCGGTCTTGTTCCGCCGGATGGCCTGGGCGAACGCCTCACAGCCGGTGCGCCATGCGGCGTCGAGGTCTGCGCCGGGCGGGAAACGCCCCTCGAGTTCGAGCACGACCATGCCGTGCGCGAATGCCCAGAACGAACGCGCGATGTCGATGTCTCCGTCCACCGCGTGGGCCAGCGGCGTCGCCGCGCGGTCTTCGAGTCCCTCCGGGAGAGAGGTGCGCGCGAGCGGCCGACTATGAGTGATGCGGTAGAGGTGCGGGCTGGCGAGAGCATGCCGTCGGTAGGCACGGGCCAGCACAAGCAGGGGCGGTTCTACGCCGATCTCGGCTTCGGCGGACTCCAGTTCCTCCGCCAGTTGCGTCATCCCCTGCGCCTGGAGCCCGGCCTCGACAGCGGCCTTGTCGGGAAAGTGCTTGTACAGGGAAGGGGCCCGCATGCCAACGCGCTCGGCGATGCGCCGCATCGACAACGCATCCGGCCCTTCGGCGTCGAGCAGTTCCCGCGCGGCGGCCATGATCTGCCGCGCACGGTCAGCCACGGCGAGCCGTCCGAACGATCGCGACGAGGAACACGGGCTCGGCGGCGGTTCGCGGTTGCCCCTCGCTGCCGGCGCCCGCCCATGCCCCGGACGGAAGCGGGGGTGCCTGTGCCGCACCCGGGAGGAGATGGGGCGGGACACTGCCGAACGGGGCACGGCTGGCTGTACCGGTGCTCACTGTGGCCCTCTCCCGGTGCGATCGAACGCCATGGCTAACAGCGTTAGCCGTATGCGGCCTCACCGTATGGCTAACAGCGTTAGCCGTCAAGGCCGGAGCCTGCCGAACTCCGCCCGGCCCGAGCCTGATCCCTCCTCAGGGGGCGGACACCGCCACCCCGATCGGCACCACCTGCGCCACAACGGCCGGCGCGGGCGCCGAGGCTTCGGACTGTTCGGCCGCATGCACAGCGGTGGCGGGGCAAGGCACTCGCCAGGTCATGAAAGAGCGTTAGCGGACGACAGTGAAACGTTAACGGTCCGGTTTACGGTAGGCCTCGGAGGCCGTCCACTGATTTGGAATGTGTGATTCCGTCAAGAAATCCCATCGTGGCCGTACTCATCGGCCGGGACCCCAAACGCATTGCCAGTCCCGCCGATTGATCAGCTCTGGGAGCCGTGAGCCGCACGACCCGTGCGCCCGCAACGGCGGTCAGAGTGCGTTCTTCCCCATGTTTCGACCTGAATCGGAGAACAGGCATGAGCCCTACCCGTCGTAACGTCCTGAAGTGGGCAGCCGGAGCCGGCGGCCTGGCCGCCGGCACCGTGCTCGGCCTCCCGAGTACGGCAACTGCCGCGAGCTGGTCCGCCCGGTCCTGGATGGGGCAACTCTCCAGCAGCCTTCCCGTCACGAAGCTGACGATCCCCGGAACCCACAACAGCTGCGCCAACAGCGGCATCTTCGTCGCCAAGTGCCAGGACTGGGACCTGCTGACGCAGCTCAACAACGGCATCCGCTTTCTCGACATCCGTTTGAACGGATTGCAGGGCTCCCCCAACGAGATGGGCCTCTATCACGGCAACGTATACATGAAAAAGCGGTTCCAAGATGTCCTCAATGACTGCGACTACTTCCTGCGGAGCAATCCGAACGAAGTGATCATCATGCGCATCAAGAATGAGAATGCGGGGGGCCAGGCGCTCGGCGCAGAGGAATTCAGGCGCCGCTTCAACTGGCACCTGGACGATCCGTCGATGCATTTCCGTCCGCTCTTCTGGACCAGGCCCGAGTGGCCCACCCTGGGCCAAGCCCGCGGCAAGGTCGTACTCCTCACCGACTTCAGCCACGACTGGACCGTCCTCAAGTGGGACGACCACTGCAAAATCCAGGACAAGTACAACGTTCCGGATGATGAGAAGAGGAAGGCGATCGTCGACCAGTTCGACGCGGCGTGGTGGGACCAGACCGCTTCCAAGATGTTCATCAACTTCACCAGCACCGCCAAGGGGCCCATCCCTGACCCCTTCAACGGGGCCCAGCAGATCTTCCCGAGTGTCTACGCGTACCTGGAGCCCAGGAAGGCTGAGCGAGCCCGCTTCGGCATCGTTCCCATGGACTTCCCCAGCTACCGCCCCGATGTCTTGAAGCTCTTGATCGACAAGAACTTCATCTAAAAGCTGCCCGTCTTCCGCCGGTCGACCGGCGGAAGACGGGCAGGACCCGGTGCCGCCGCCCGCAGACCTCTGGCTCGGTCAGGTCACTCGGCGGCCTTCGTCCGTGCTCGGACCCGCAGCACTGCAACCAGGCGTGGGGGCGGGTGAGTCTTTGAGGGAATGAGTCCACATCTTCCCCGGCGCCCGGTCGAACGGCGCGGCCTCCGTCTCTGGAACGTCGGTCTCGTCCTCGTTCTCGCCTTCACCGCCGCGCTCTTAGGGGCGGCCGGTGTCTTCTACACCGGATGGGACCTCCTGGGCGCCCGCAGGCTCAAGTCCGAGACCACCATCGACAGCAAGACCCTCTTCGACCTGGTGAAGCTGTCCTTCGGGGTCGTGGCCGGCGCGGGCGCGCTCGTAGCCCTGGTCGTCGCCTACCGCCGCCAGCGCGTCGACGAGGACGGCGCCCTGCGCGACGCGACCCGCCTGCACAACGAACGCTTCACCACCGCGGTCACCCAGCTCGGCGACCACTCCCCCGCCGTACGCCTCGGCGGCGTCCACGCCCTCGCGGGCCTCGCCGACGATGCCCCCACCCGCGCCCTGCGCCAGACCTGCATCGACGTCCTGTGCGCCTACCTCCGCCTGCCCTACACCGCCGAAAGCGACCTGCCCACCGTCGCTTCCCAGGCCGACGTCACCGAGGCAGCAGCACGGGAAGCCAGGCATGCCTATCTCGCGCTGCGCGAAGTCCGGCACACCGTTATCCGCCTCGTTCGCGACCACCTCCGGCTGCCCGTGGACGACGCGCACACGTGGCAGGGCCACGACTTCGACTTCACCCATGTCACCTTCGACGGCGGAGACTTCTCCGACGCGGAATTCTCCAGCGGTTCGATCCATTTCGACGGGGCGGTGTTCTCCGGCGACCTGGTCAATTTCAGCGGGGCGGTGTTCTCCGGCAGCACGGTCGGCTTCAGCCGGGCGGTGTTCTCGGGCGGTACGGTCCACTTCGGTGGAGCGGTGTTCTCCGGCGGCACGGTCAACTTCAGCCGGGCGGTGTTCTCCAGCAGCACGGTCCACTTCAGCCGGGCGGTGTTCTCGGGCGGTACGGTCCACTTCGGTGGAGCGGTGTTCTCCGGCGGCACGGTCCACTTCGACGGGGGGCTGTTCTCCGGCGCCGCGGTCGGCTTCGGCGCGGCGGAGTTCTCCGGCGGCACGGTCCGCTTCGACGGGGCGGAGTTCTCCGGCGGCACGGTCGGCTTTCGCCGGGCGGAGTTCTCCGGCGGCACGGTGCACTTCGACGAGGCGACGTTCTCCGGCGACCGGGTCGACTTCAGCCGGGCGGAGTTCTCCGGCGGCAGGGTCAGCTTCGGTGGAGCGGTGTTCTGCGGCGGCACGGTCAGCTTCGGCGGAGCGGTGTTCTACGGCGGCACGGTCAGCTTCGGCACGGCGGTGTTCTCCGGCGGTACGGTCCACTTCGGCGGGGCGGAGTTCTCCCGCGGCACGGTGGGCTTCTCCAGGGCGACGTTCTCCGGCGGCAGGGTCCACTTCAGCGCGGCGGATTTCTCCGGCAGCGTGGTCCGGTTCGGCCACGCGGTTCTCGCCTCTGGCGAGGTCGACTTCGGCGGGGCAACGTTCTCCGACGGCGAGGTCGATTTCGACGGGGCGACGTTCTCCGGCAGTGCGGTCGGCTTCGGCGGGGTGACCTTGTCCGGCGGCACGGTCAATTTCGCGCATGCTGAGGGCATCTCGCCCTTTCCTCCTCCGAGGACCTCTCCGCCGGCTGGACTTCTCCTCCCTGCGGCATGGCTTCACCCGAGTCCGTGATCCCTCCGCGGGACCGTTCCATGGGCGGTGGCTCGTAGCCGCCGAGCTGATCGTCCCTCCGCGGTCCCGAGGCGCCGGCCCCGGATCCCGTCGGCCGAGCAGGCCCGCCCGATCCGTGCCGCGAGGGTTCGCGCGTCAGCGCGACGGCACTGCGCCGTGTCGGACGGCTGGCTCATGTACGCAGGTACGAGGCCCCGTTGAGGTCCAGGACCGTCCCCGAAGCCCATTCGGCGGCCGGTGAGGCCAGCCAGAGGACGGCCGCCGCGATCTCGTCCGCCGATGCCACGCGTCCGAAGGGGCTCTGGGCGCGGATCGCCTCGCCCTGTGCCCCGCTCAGCCGGTGCGCGACCCGCTCGGTCTCGAAGAAGCCGGGGGCGACGGAGGCGACTCCGATTCCGTACGCGGCAAGGTGCACGGCGAGGGACTGGCCCAGCGCGTGGACCGCGGCTTTCGTCGCCCCGTACGCCGGGTGGTCGGGCTCGCCGCGGAAGGCCCCGCGCGAGCCGACGTTGACGATCCGGCCGCCGCCGCCCTGCTCGATCATCCGGCGAGCCGCGAGGTGGCTGAGGTTGGCCGTCGCCAGGAGGTTGACCGTCACATGGCTCTGCCAGGCGGCCGCCCACTCTTCGTACGAGGTGGTCGCGAGCGGATGCGGCAGGTTCACAGCGGCGTTGTTCACGAGCACGTCCAGTCCGCCGAGCCCTGCCGCCGCCTCCTCGGCGACCGCTTGCGCACCGTCGGGCGTCGACAGGTCGCCCCCGGCGAGCACGTGCCCCGTACCCGCGAGGGAAGCGAGTGTCTTCTCGGCTTCCCCGCGCCGCGAGCCGAAGTGCACGGCTACCCGATCGCCGTTGGCGGCGAACGCCTGAGCGAGCGCACGGCCCAGTCCCCGCGACGCGCCGCTGACGAGCACACGACGGCCGCTGGGCGGGAAGGGCTGCGAGCCGGGGGCGGTGGTCAAGGACTCCACGGTAGTCATGTTGATCATGATGCCACTTGGCGTGTGCGGGACAAGGGGCGCTCCCGCACGACGAGGGCCGCGGCGGACGCGGGCCCGGCCGTCGGCTGGTGCCGGTGGACGGGCCCGCGCCCTCGCTCGCGCGAACAGGCCGCCGCGCGGCCGCGGGACTCAGATCATGTTCTTGTACACGTTCCAGCCGGAGCCGAACTTCACCCGGGCGCTGAAGGTCGCGGTGCCGGCGTTGCCCGTCGAGGTGTACAGGTACATTTCGCCGTTCGGGAGGCGGGCGAGCACATCGCCCTTGCTGTCGCCGTCGATGTCACCCGGCACGACCAGCATGTCGTACACGTTCCAGCCGGTGGCGACCTGCTCCCGGGCGGCGAACGGCGCGGTGGACGACCCCGTGCCCTTGTAGAGGAACAGCCTGCCGGAGGTGTCCCGGGCGAGCACGTCGGGCCGCCCGTCGCCGGAGTAGTCGCCGGCGCCGACGAGCGCGTTGTAGGCGTTCCAGCCGGTGCCGACCTGGATGCGCGCGCCGAGCTTGGTGGACACCGCGCCGTCGCCGGGGTGCAGCCACAGGACGCCCGCGGAGTCGCGGCTGAGCAGGTCGCCCTTGCCGTCACCGGTGAGGTCGCCGGGGCCGGCCATCAGGTTGTAGTTCCATGTCGTGCTGACCTTCTGGCCGCGGATGTACAGGTCGCTGCCGATGTTCTGCACGTAGCTGGCGTGGTTGTGGCTGTTGAGTGCGGTGGCGTACGTGGTGCGGGACCCGGGCGTCTCGGTGCCGGCGTTGGTCGGCGGCGTCAGGTAGCCGCCGTTGGCCAGGGCGTAGTACTTGACCAGGGTGTTGTCAGTCTGGGTCATCAGGTTCTGACCCTTGCCGTAGAGCTGCGTGGTGCCTGCGCCGACGATGAACTTGTTGCGTTCGTAGCCACTGCCGAAGTACGCGGGCGCGGCGAACCGGCCTCCGCCGATCGACTTGTAGTAGTACTGCAAGCCGTCGCGGTTGCGGGCCAGCAGGTCGCTCATGCCGTCGCCGTCGACATCGTCCACCCCGCTGATCACGTTGTACGCGTTCCAGCCGGTGCCCACCTTGACGCGGGCCTTGAGCGGGGCGGTGGCGCTGCCGGATCCCTTGTGGAACCACAGCTCGCCGGTCAGGGTGCGGGTGAGGACGTCGCCGATGCCGTCGCCGTCGACGTCGCTGGCACCGACGAGCTGATCGTAGACACCCCAGCCCGAACCGACCTTGGCCCGCGCGTTGAAGGGCTTGCTGACCGTTCCCGTCCCCGTGTAGAGCCACAGGTCGCCGGCGTGGTCGCGGGCCAGCAGGTCGGGATGGTGGTCTCCGGTGATGTCCCCGGTGGCGATGAGGCGGTTGTACTTCTGCCAGCCGCCGCCGGACCACAGGGGCGCCGAAGTGGACGTCAGACCGGCCTCATAGAGCGTGAGGACGCCGTCGAAGGAGAGGGAGAGCAGCTCGGGCTTGGTCGTGCCGCCCACGTCGCCCACCGGCAGCAGGTCCTTGAACGAGGCCTCGGGGTCGGTCTTGTAGACCGCGTACTCGCTCCAGTCCGAGATCGAGGACAGGAAGACGGCCGTGCTCTGGTCGTACTCCATGACGATCATGTCGCTGAGGCCGTCGCCGTCGACGTCATGGCGCGGCGGGGCCGCGGCAGCCGCCCCCGCGAGGGGCGTGGCGCGGCCGGGCACGACGACGGTCGGGTGCCCGCCGTCGCGGCGCGGCGCGGCATCGGGGTCCGGCTCCGGCTCCTGTGCCGGGGCGGCCGCGGGGCCCGCGAGGGCGGAGGCGGCTGCGAGGGGCTGCGGGGCGGCGGTGATCGGAGCGGCGGTGCTCGGAGCGGCCGAGAAGGCGCCGGCGGCCAGGGCGAGTACGCCCCCGGCGGCCAGGGTGCGCAGTCGTCCGCGGTGCGATGAAGTCAAGATCCCCCCTGAGGATCGAGCCGGGGCATGCCCGGACACGTCTTGCTGTGTACTCGCAAGACACACATCCATGCGTGAACGGTTCCCCCCGCTTCCGTACGGCGCATCGCGTCACTCCGGCCACGCACATGAGGCCGCCTCGCATCGACTCCCCTTCATAGATGGATAGTTGGCGCGTCGCGATCGTTCGCGCCGGCCGGGAGGGGGCGGTCCGGCCCTCGTGCGTGGACCACCCCCCGGCTCCCACCGCCGGGCCGATGACTGGTCATCCGCCGTGTGCGGCGGGACGGTTCGCCGGGTCGCGACCGGGCTCGGGGCGGCGTCCTACCGGCGGAAGTGGGCGCGGTGTTCGTGGAGGAAGGCGTCGAGGGTGCGGGGCGGGCGGCCGAGGATGTCGACGACGGTGGTGGTGGGGGTTTCGGGTCGGGTGAGGGAGAGCCGCTGGATCTCCGTCACGTGGTCGGCGAGCCAGGTGGGCATGTGGGCGTTGCGGATGAGGTGGTCGCGCAGTTCGTCCGGAGTGAGGTTGACATAGCGGATCTGATGGCCGGCCAGGGTGGACAGTCGTGAGGCGAGCGTGGGGTAGGAAACGGCTTCGGGTCCGGTCAGGGTGTAGGTGCCGCCGGCGATGCCGGGCCTGGTGAGGGCGGCGGCGGCGACGTCGCCGATGTCGCGGCAGTCGATGTAGTTGCAGGGCGCGTCGCCCGTCGTGCCGAGGATGACGCCCTGGGCGACGGTGGGGGCCAGGCGCAGGAGGTTCTGCGTGAACGCGTAGGGGCGCAGGATGGTGTGGGTGAGGCCGCTGGCGCGCAGGTGTTCCTCGATGGCGTGGTGTCCGCGGGAGATGGCGACCGGGGAGTCGGGTTCGGCGGCGGGCGCGGAGATCTTGACGATGTGCCCGATGCCGGCGTGAGCGGCGATGTCGATGACGCGGGTTTCGAGTTCGACCTGCGCGGGGCTGTTGGCCATGGCGAGGAAGAGCTGGCCGGCGCCCTTGAAGGCGGTGCGCAGGGAGTGGGGGTCGGTGGCGTCGGCGTACTGGACCTCGACGGGCGGTTGGTGCGCGCCGGTGATGCCGGGGATCGGCCTGTGCGGGGTGCGGGTCAGTGCGCGGACGGGGGTGCCGAGTGCGAGGAGGCTGTGGAGCAGGGCGTTCCCGGTTGCTCCGGTCGCTCCCATGACAACGATCATCGTGTGCTCATTCCTTGGTGACTTCCCGGCGGCGGGCGCCGCCGGGGTGGGCCCGGTCGGGCTCGGGCTCGTGGGGCGGGTGAGGCTAGGCCGTCTCTTTCGGATCGTGCCGGGCCGGGGATGCCGTGACGGCGCCGCGCCAGCGCAGGGTGACGATGACGGCGGCGAGGGCCGCGGAGACGGGCAGGTCGATGCGCAGGCGCTCCAGCCAGGGGGTGGCGGGGACGGGGGTATGGGCGGGTAGCCAGGAGGCGGCGAACCATCCCATCAGGGCCGCCGCGCCGGCGGCGGTGATGACGAGCGCGGCGGTCAGGACGACGCGCGGCGTGGTGGTGGTCCACCGTCGGGGCTGCCCGCCGTGCTGGAGCCAGACGCCGACCAGGAAGGCCACCACGGCGGAGGTGCCGGCGATGGAGGTGCAGGCGGCCACGGTCAGATCCCGCTGGCCGGTGACGACTCCGCCGGCGCCGGCCATCAGCGCGGGGGCGACGTAGGCGGTCAGTACCTCGCGCCACAGGCTGAACGGCCGGGGCGGCCGGGGCGGCCGGGGCGCTGCTCGGTTTCGGCTGGTTCTGTCCTTCGTTGCGGGCATGCTGGCCTCTTTCTCGTTCGTGTGGGGGAAGCGGAGGTGCGCAGCGGGGGGTGCCAGGGCTGCTTCGCCAATGTAATTAGGCAGCTAACTATTACGTCAAAAAAAGGGGCCTCCCCGGAGGGCGCGTGGGCGCGGAGGGCACGGAGTACGCGGAGCCGGGCGCCGGGAGTCGGGAGTCGGGAGTCGGATCAGTCGGCCGCCAGGGCCTCGCTGCCGCGCACGACACGAGCGAGCAGATCCAGGAACACCGCACGCTCGTCGACGGAAAGCCCGCTCACCATCGCCTCGAGCCGCCCGAAATGCTCGGACGCCATGTCACGCAGGCGCTGGGCCCCGCGGGCGGTCAGGACGGCCACCGTGCCCCGGCCGTCCTCCGTGGACGGGCGGCGGGCGATCAGGCCTTCGCGCTCGAGGCCGTCCAGCAGGCCCGTGACCGTGGCCCTGGAGACACCGAGGTCGACCGCGAGGCGCGAGGGGGATTTCTCCCCGCCGTGGTCTTCGAGGTCGGCGAGCAGGCGGTAGCGCCCCGTCGACAGGCCGAACCTGGCGAAGTGGGCCTCGGCCGCCCGGCCGACCCTCGCGCCCGCCGAAATCAGCCGCACCGCGACCAGCACCGCCTGCGGGTCGACCTCCAGTCCGTAGTGCTCGACCTGCCGCCTGGCCTGGTCCAGCGTGGGCGCCTCGCCGTCGGTGCCGTCCCTCGTCATGGAAGTAATATGGCGGCTAATCACTTGGGCTGTCAAGGCGGCCGGGCGGCGTTTCAGGTCTCCTCCTGCGAGTCGAGTACCTCTCACCCCTTCCCGCGCCGACCCGTTCTGTGCGGTCAGCCGATCCGGAGCCTCGAACGGCACTGCCTGGAGGAGGAACGGGCTTCGGCCCGTGCACGCGATGCCAAGCATGTCTGCGCTCCAAGCCGAGGACCCTCGGGCCGGGCCCGGCCCATAGTGAGGCATCGATCGCAGCACCTCACGAGGGGGACCTGGAACGTGAAGATCAAAACTGGGTTACGGGCGGCCGGCGTGCTGGCTGTTGCCGGAGTGTCGCTGGTGGCGACATCGACCGCAGCGCAGGCGCACTACGTGTACGAGAAGCAGATCACGTACGTGGAGATCCCCGAGATCTCGGACACGCCCGTGTGCACGGAAGGACGTTCCGAGGTCAGCCACGGCAATGGCGGCGGATTCTCGAAGTCGACGGTGTACTCCTGGACGAAGGACTTCGATCACCTGGTGCGCTGCGGCTGGGAGCGTGACGTCCCGGCCGGGTGGATGGCTTCGCTCGAGCAGATCTGGAAGTGGAACGGGATGGAGTGGACCGTCTGCTTCCCGACCGACTGGCGGTTCAACAATTCCACGGAGGCGAAGGGCGACTTCTCCCTGTACTGGAACATCCCCTGCGGACCCGGCTACTACGGGGTCACCTCGAACGGGTACGTGTGGGATGAAGAGTTCGACGAGTGGCGCGGCGGGTCCGTGTGGTCGGGCTTCCACGAGCTGCCTGCCGGCGGCTTCACCGGATCGGGCACCGCGGTCCCGAAGACGCCGAAGTGGGTCCAGAGCAACGGCGTGGTCGACGTGAGCAAGGTTCCGGCCACGGTGGGAACCAACACCCCCGGCGCTGTCCAGGACTCCCGGTCACTGTTCGCCCCGCCGCCCGCGGCACCCGCGTCATCGGCTCGGTCTCGTAGTTGAATCCCCGCACGAGGGCCCGGCATCGGCGCGTGCCGATGCCGGTCCCCCGGTCCGTCCGGGGCCGCCCGGCAGCGCCAGGCGGCGGTAGTCGCTGGGCGGCATGCCGTACGCGCGGCGGAAGGCCCGGCTGAAGTCCGCCGGGTGGCGGAAGCCCCAGCGCGCCGCGATCTCGCCGACCCTGGAGTGGCCGAGCCGCGGGTCGACCAGGTCGGCCCGGCTGCGTTCGAGGCGGAGCCTGCGGATCGTAGCGGCGACGGTCTCCGGCTCGTCGCGGAACAGTGCATGGAGCAGCCGTACGGAGATGTGGTGGTGGGCGGCGATGGTGTCCGGGCCGAGCCGCAGGTCGGGCAGGTTGTGGTCGACGAAGGCCCGGATCCTGGCCAGCAGGACCCGGCGACGGGTCTCGGCGGGCAGCGCGCCCGGGCCGCCGGACTGCACGGCGAGGTAGGCGGCGCACAGATCGAGGCCGACGGAGCCGAGGCGGGACAGCTCGGCGGGGTCGGAGCGCTCGGCGTGGGTGCGCAGCCCGGTCAGGTACGAGGCGAGCAGGGCGCCCGAGACGGTGCCAGTGGCGAGCCGGGTGCCGAGGAGCCGGTCGGCGCGGTCCGGGGACAGCGGCAGGGTGCTCCGGGGCACCCGCAGCAGGGAGACGCGGGAGAACCGGCCCTCGTCGAGGAACTCGCAGCTCAACGGGTGCGAGGAGTCGAAGAGCGCCATGTCACCGGCGCGGAGCAGGGCGTTGCTGCGGTTCTGCTCCAGGCCGACCGGGCTGCCGTGGACGAGGAAGAGGAAGTAGTTCTCCGGGTCCGCGCGCCGGATGTGCCCCGCGCCGCGCCGGGCGGACATCGGTGAGAAGGCGAACCCGGACAGCTCGGTATGGGTGAGGTCAAGCGCCGTCGCCGTGCCGCGGAAGCGCTCGACGTACGGGCTGGTGATGGAGACCGGCATCACGAGGTCGCCGACCATGCCCGCCCACGACTCGAAACCGTCCCGCGCGCGGACGCTGACCGTCTGTGCACCCGTCACGAAGCCCCCGCTCCACGATGATGCGTACACGCCCATAGTTGACGGTCGGCAGGCCGTCGGGATAGCGGGGCACCGGCCAACTCCCTTTCATACGTGGCCTGTCTGCGCTCGGTGCGCGACGCGTCTTCGCAAGCATCTTCGCGGCGCAGGCCGCGAGCGCCGGCCTGGACACCGCCCAGGCCAGGAGCCTGCGGAAAGGGTGGACGGCTACCTGGCAAGCACCAAGGGCACCCAGATCGGCGCCAACAAGATCGCCCTGCCCGGCGGCGAGCTGCTGCTCGCGCTGCCCGGCGAGCAGAAGGCTCGCGACCTCGACGCAGCGGCGGTCCCGGGCGACACTGTGGGCACCTGCCGCTCCTCGTACGCGTGCGCGCGTCTGCCACGGCTCAGGGAGCGATCTTGCCGGGTCTACCTGAGAATGAGCGCGAGGGACATCCTGGCGCGATGCCGTGATGTGTGGTGCCACGGTCTGGCGGACGGCCTGCCGCTCGCCCCCGTGCCGTCCGATGGGCCGCCCCGGCCCGTGCGGCGCGCGACACGGCCCGTGGGCGGCGTCGTGCGAGCGGGCGGCGTCGTGCGAGCCGTCCCCCGACTGGCGCGGCGGGACGCACGCGAACGCGTACCCGCCCGTCCAGAACCTGGTGGAGCGGGCGCGGACCTCACTTCCCGTACCCACCAGGACCGGAGAAGGGGTGACGGGTGATGTCGGACGAGCGGGCGAAACGCATCGCGGACTTCATCGGGCCGCTACGGGTGCGACCGGGGTCGAAGGTGGACCTGGAACGGGACTTCGATCCCCGCTACAAGGCCGGTCTGAAGAAGCGGGACGGGGCGGAGCTGCTGCGGGCCGGGGTGTCGTTGCTCGCCGAGTACCAGGAGCGGCTGGCCGCCCAGGACACGTACGGCGTGGTGTTCTGCCTCCAGGCACTCGACGCCGGCGGCAAGGACGGGACGATCCGCCACGTGATGAGCGGCGTCAATCCCCAGGGCGTACGGGTCAGCAGCTTCAAGGTGCCCTCCTCCGAGGAACTCGACCACGACTACTTGTGGCGTTACGCCCAGCGACTGCCCGCCCGCGGCGAGATCGCCCTCTTCAACCGCTCGCACTACGAGGAGGTCCTCGTCGTGCGGGTCCACCCGGAGAACCTCGTGCGGCAGAAGCTGCCGCAGGGCTCCATCGGGCCGGGCGTCTGGGACCGGCGCTACCGGGAGATCAACCGCTGGGAGCGCTATCTCACGGACAACGGGTTCAAGGTGGTGAAGATCTTCCTGAACCTGTCGAAGGAGGAACAGCGCACCCGCTTCCTCAAGCGGATCGACCTGCCGGAGAAGAACTGGAAGTTCTCCGCGGCCGACGTCCGGGAGCGGCGCCGGTGGGACGACTACCAGCTCGCGTTCTCCGAGATGCTGTCGGCCACCAGTACGAAGTGGGCGCCGTGGTACGTCGTGCCGGCGGACCGGAAGTGGTTCGCACGGATCTGCGCGGCGGCGGTGCTGGCGCACACCCTGATCGAGATCGATCCGCGGTTCCCCGACGTGGGGGTCGAGGCCCGGAAGGACCTCCTCGTCACCAAACGGGGGCTGGAGCGGGAGGCCCCGGCCGGGGCCCCGGCCGATCCGTACGCCGACCGGCATCCATCGACGAGCCGGACCGGCGGGCACCGCGGCAAGCCCGAGAAGAAGCGTGGGCACCGCGGCAAGCCCGAGAAGAACCGTGGCTAGCAACCCTCGGGCGGCGCGCGACCGGCCCGGATGCGTCCGCGGCCCCGGATCGGAGGCACAACCATGACGGTGCGGTCGGATTCTGTGGGAGAACAGCCCCGGGCTGCGGGGGAGGGCTGGTACGCGCGCTCTCCCGAGGAGGTCGTGGCGTCCTTCGGCGTCGATCCCGAGGCCGGCCTGTCCGCGGCGCGGGCCGCCGAACTCCTGACCGTGCACGGCCCGAACGCGCTGCCCGACGAGCAGCGGATCCCGGCCTGGCACCGGTTCCTCGCGCAGTACCGCAGTTACATGCAGATCGTCCTTCTGGTCGCGGCGGTCGTCTCTCTGGTCATCCAGGAGTGGACCACCGCGATCCTGCTGCTCGCCCTGACGCTGCTCAACGCCGTCGTGGGCCTGCGGCAGGAGGGCAAGGCCGAGAGCGCGATGAACGCGCTGAAGTCGATGATGAAGGCGACGGCGCGGGTGCGCAGGGACCGCAGGGAGGCCGAGATCCCCGCCGAACAGCTCGTCGTCGGCGACGTCGTGCTCGTCTCCGCCGGGGACCAGGTGCCGGCGGACGGACGTCTCGTCCAGGCCAGCGCCCTGCAGATCGACGAGTCGGCGCTCACCGGCGAGAGCGTTCCCGCGGCGAAGGAGACCGGGCCGCTGCCGGGCAGCCGGCTGTCGCCCGGCGACCAGACCAACATGGCCTTCATGAACACCCCGGTCACCCACGGAAGCGGCCTCATGATCGTCACCGCGACCGGCGCGGAGACCGAGCTCGGCAAGATCTCCGGGATGCTGTCGGCCACCGAGAAGGAGGTGCCGCCGCTCACCAAGGAGCTGGACCGGCTGACCCTGTGGATCACGGGGGCGGCGGGCCTCACCATGATCGTGATGTTCGCGCTGGGACGCCAGCGGGACCAGGCCTGGGACGTCCTGTTCGTCAGCGCGGTCTCGCTGGCCATCGCCGCCATCCCCGAGGCCCTGCCGACCGTGACCCAGGCGATCCTGTCCGTCGGCAGCCTCAACCTGGCGAAGCGGAACGCCATCGTCAAAGAGCTGCCGTCCGTCGAGACGCTGGCGTTCACGTCGGCGATCAACTCGGACAAGACCGGCACCCTCACGATGAACCAGATGACCGCCGTCGAGGTACTGAGCCCCACCGACCGGTACACCGTGTCGGGCACGGGCTACGGGCTCGAAGGGAAGATCCACCACACCGCCGGCTCCGCCACGGGCATCGAGGACGCGATCCTCCCGTACGTGATGGCCAGCGACGCCAAGCTGGTGGACGGCGAGGTGGTGGGCGACCCCACCGAGGGCGCGTTGCTGGTGCTCGCGCACAAGGCGGGCCTGGACACCGACGCCACCAGGGACGCCCTGCCCCGGCTCGCCACCCTCCCGTTCGACCCCGAGTACAAGCTGATGGCCACCTTCCACGCCGCGGCCGATGCCTCCGGGCGGCAGGTCGTACGCTGCTTCGTCAAAGGAGCGGGCCCGGCGGTGATGGCGCGGGCGGCCACCGCGCTCGCGGCGGGCGAAAGCGTCCCGTGGGACGCCGGTCTGCTCGGCCGCGCCGAGGCCGCGAGCGAGCGGATGGGCGGCGAGGGGCGCAGGGTCATGGCCGCGGCCACCCGTGAGCTGGACCCGGCCGGCTTCGATCCCGACGGCGACCTGCTCGCGTACGTCACCGACCTGCGGATGACCAGCCTCGTCGGCATGGTCGATCCGCCCCGGGAAGAGGCAAGGGCCGCCGTGGCCGAGGCGCAGGCTGCGCACATCAGGGTCCGCCTGGTGACCGGGGACGACGTCACCACCGGGGCGGCGATCGCCCGGCAGATCGGCATCCCCGGCGAGGCCCTTCTCGGCGCCGATTTCGCCGCCATGAGCGAGGAGGAGCAGCTCGCCCGCATCGAGGGGATCGGCGTGGTGGGGCGGGTCGCCCCCGAGCACAAAGTGCTGCTCGCGAACACGCTCAAGAAGAAGGGCGAGGTCGTGGCGATGACCGGGGACGGCGTCAACGACGCCCCCGCCATCAAGGCCGCCGACATCGGCATCGCCATGGGCAGCGGCACGGACGTGGCGAAGAACGCCGGGCGCATGATCCTCTCCGACGACAACTTCGCCACCATCGTCTACGCCGTGGAGCAGGGCCGGACGATCTACGACAACCTCACCAAGTACATCCGGTTCGTCCTGCTCCTGCTGGTCACGTTCGTGCTGACGTTCCTCGGAGCGACCGTCTTCAACATCGCCGCCGGTGAGCCGTTCACCCCACCGCAGGTGCTGTGGATCCACTTCGTCGTCAACGCCTCGTTCGGCTTCGCGCTCGGCTTCGACCGGGAGAGCGCGGGACTCATGCGGCGCAGGCCGCGTCCGCGCGGGGAATCGGTGCTCACCCGGCCCGTACTGGTCACCGTCGGGCTGGGCGGGCTGGCGATCACCGTCCTCCTGCTCGGGCTGATCAAGCTCGGAGAAGCCCGCTACGACAGCGTCGCGGTCGGCCAGTCGATCGCGTTCACGGCCTTCTCGCTCTGCCTGGTCGTGGCCGCCTTCGAATGCCGCAGCGAGACGGAATCCGTGCTGACGCCGTCCACGTTCGACAGCAAGCAGATGAACTGGGTCGCCCTGGCCCAGTTCGTGCTCTCCGTGCTGGTGACCCAACTGGACGGCTTCCAGCGCGTCCTCGGGACGACCGAGATCGATGCGCGGCAGTTCGGCTGGGCGCTGCTGGCCGCCTGCGCGCTCCTGCTCGTGTGGGAACTGGGCAAGCTCGTGGCCCGCCGGTCGAGGGCCGGTGCGCGGACGACCGGCCGGTGACCACGCGGTACGACGGCCAGGGGGTCCTCTCCTCTCCCTAGGGTGCCGCTCCCGCCGAGACGTGGACGCCCACCGCTCGACGTCAGGTCCGCTGCCGTCGCCCGGCTCCTGTCCGCTCAGGCGGCGCCGTGTCCCGCCGCGGCCCTCCCCATGGTCAGTGCCAGCTGCCGCACCCGGCGCCAGTCCATCGGGCGCGCGGCACGCGGCACGCCGGGGCGGTGCCGGGGCACGCGCACGCGCAGAGCGCCGGACGCGATGCGGCAGCGCACCGGGACGGCCAGCATCAGGGCCTCGCCGTCGACGCCGACCGGGATGGCGGGGGCATCGGCGTCGACGACGACCTCGCGCGCGGTGACGGTGGTCAGGCCGCGGCCCTGCCCGCCGCGCAGCATGAGCTCCGCCGCCTCGGCGGCGTTCGCGACGTCGACGCTCAGCACGCCCAGCTCGCCGGAGTCCAACCGCTCCCGGTGCCCCAGCCCTGCCGGGTCCCCCCGCTGATAGGGGTTGTTGCTCACCAGCACGGCCTGGGGCCCGTCCAGGGTCACGGAATCCGCACGGACGTCCAGCCGCGAGCCGCTGTGGTGGGTCAGCAGCGCCGGCAGCATTTTCAGGATGGTGCGGGACTTGTCGTCGCGGTAGGCGGGACTCTGCACGACCTCCGCGTACACCCCGAACGAGGCGCCGTTGACGAAGACGCATTCCGGGCCCGGGTCCGCCGGGTCTCCCCCGCGGATGTAGCCGAGGTCGACGCGCAGTTCGACGCCGTCGGTCAGTGCCTCGAGGCACCGGGAAGGATCGTGGCGGTCCAGGCCCAGGTCCATGGCGAAGTGGTTGCGCGTGCCGGCACTGATCACCATGAACGGGACGTCGTACTCCACGGCAACGGCGGCGACCAGGGCCTGGGTACCGTCGCCGCCCGCGACGCCCAGCAGGTCGGCTCCGCCTTCGACGGCCCGCCGGGCCAGTTCGGCCGCGTCCTGGTGTTCGTCCGGATCCAGCACGGCGACCTCGGCACCCAGGTTCCTGGCCCGCTCCGCCAGGCGGAACCTTTCGACCTTTCCGCCGCCCGAGCACGGATTCATGATCAAGAAGGGTCGCTCGGCCCTGATGACGGAACGCTCCGGCATGCCCGGCGCGGCGTCGTCGGCGAGCGCGGCCCTGCCCGCGGAGACGGCCAGTACCCACAGGGCCAGCGAGAGCAGCACGACCCACAGCAGCCCGGCGGCCGCGTACAGGACCAGGACGGCGAGCGGCACGGCGATCACCAACAGCGTGGCCAGCGCCCTGGTGCGGCCGGTGTGGGCGAGCATCCACCAGCCGCCCGCCGCCGTGAGTGCCAGTCCCGCCCACGCCACCCCCAGGAGCAGGAGATTCACGAGCCCTCCGAAGACCACCAGCACCACGAGCGCCGCCAGGCCCGAGGCCAGTGACAGACGTGCAGCCCAGCGCCTTCCCATGGGACCACCTCCGCCGCGTACGCCGGCTGCCGGACAGGTGCCGGGTACCGGGTACCCCTTCAGGCTACGAACGCGGCCCCCGCACGGCACGTCAGCCGCGGCCCGGTGCCGGGCGGGCGCGGTGCGGGACGCGGGTGATCGCCGTAGGCGTGACGCCAGCCGAGGCGGACCGAGGCGGACCCGGAGGGACTTCCCGCTTATCTCGGACTCAGTCACCGAGGCGCGACATCCAGCCAATCACATGACCTACCGCATATATGTGCACACGCTGCATAGCGATGCTCCGGAAGGGGTGACGGCCGCACCTGGTCGTCGCCGAGGGCCGTGGGTGAGGAGCGGGTATGACCGTGGAGGAAGTCGCGTCGACGGAGGGCACCGCGCGGCTGAGGAGCATGCTGCGCGGCCCGACGGCCGCGAGCGAGAACCGGTTCATGCGGGGCCTGCGGCAAGGGCGGGAGCAGGGGCGTGCTCGTCGGAGCGGCGCTGCACGCCGCGGAACGGTCCCGGCTGGGGAAGGCCCCGACCGATCTGGAGCGGGTGCTGCTCAAGGCCTTGGGCGATCTGATGCCGCAGGCGGACGTGCACGCGTCCGGGCAGGAATACCGGTCGGCGGTGGCGGACCTGGGGGCGCTGGGCATCGTGCCGGCCTCCCTCACCTCCAGGCCGCTGACGTCGGGGTACACGCTCGCCGATTTCAACGCGGGCCTGCGGGCCATCGGGCATGAGGCGGTCACGCTGCCCAACGCGGCGATCGTGGATCCCGCCACGCTCGCGGCCGGGCGGCCGATCGACACCGCGGAGTTCACCGAGGGGCTCACCGAGTTCGGGTACGGAGCGACCGTGTTCAACCGCCCGCCGGTACCCCCGGAGGAGCGGGGCAAGCCCGTGCCCGGCTACCGGGCCAAGGTGGAGTTCGACAGCTTCTACGTCCGGCGGGCGGTGGGCGGTGGGCGGTGGGCGACCAGTGGGGCGGCAAGGACGAGATCTACTGGACTGTCGCGGCCGCCTCCGACAAGCACAAGGCCCGCACCTACAAGTCCGGCACGTTCGGCTCGATCAGGAAGGGCGACACCCGCTCGTTCGGCGGAGCCGACCGGGTGGTCTTCGACGGGCAGGCCGGCACGCACCTGGGCCTGCACGTCGCCGCCTGGGAGGCCGACCAGAGCAGCCGGCGAGCGCACCCGTCGCTCTGGGCTGGACCAGCGCCTCGCCCCCCGCACTCACCTCGTACGCCGGCACACTCCACGCCGCGTACATCCGCCCCGGCGACCGCGCCGCCATGTGGAGCGTGCTCGACAACGGCACCTGGTCCGAACCCGGACAGATCGTCTACTACGCCAGCGACTACGCCCCCGGCCCTGGCCGTGTTCAAGGACAAGCTGTACATGGCGCACACCGGGAGGGACGGAGCGGTGTACGTGTGCAGCTACCCGGGCAGCGGAGGGTGGGGCGAGGTCACCCAAGTGCCCCACGCGCACACCGAGCGCGCCCCGAGCCTGACCGTCGACGGCCCGAACGTCCCCGTCGCGGCCCGGACGGTGCGGGTCGCCCTTCCCCCTGCACCGCGGTGCCCGTGAGACGGCTACGCGGCATGCGGCCGGCCGGCCCGCTCCCCCGCCGCCGGGCGGCGGCGCGCCCGCCAGGACGCAGCGAGCCGACGCAGCGTCCCGCGCGTCGGCCCGGCCGGGGGCCACGCCCGGCCCGCGCGGACGGGCAGCCCGGGCCGGGGGGCGGGGGGGGGCGCGGGGGGGCGGGGGGGCGCCCCCGCGCGGGGCGCCGCGCGCGCCGGGGGGGGCGGGCCGC
>NZ_JBSGWY010000020.1:0-23411 GCF_053609145.1 Streptomyces sp. NPDC054961
CAGGGGGGACCCTGTGGGAGAGTAGGACGCCGCCGAACAATCATTGTGGGAAAGCCCCGCACCAGGTAACTGGTGCGGGGCTTTTCTGCGTTTACGGGCAGGTGTGCCGCCTCCTGTAGGGTCAGGGGGCATCGTTCGACATTTCTACAGTCACAGTGGAGGCCCCCGAGTGGAGGTCCAGGAGACTCGGGTTCAGACCGACCGAATTTTCACCATTCCGAACATCCTGAGCATGGCTCGCCTCGTCGGCGTACCCGTGTTCCTGTGGCTGATCCTGGCCGAGCACGATGGCTGGGCGCTCGCCGTCCTGATGCTCAGCGGGATCAGCGACTACCTCGACGGGAAGCTCGCGCGGCGCTGGAATCAGATCAGCCGCCTCGGGCGCCTGCTCGACCCGGCCGCGGACCGGCTTTACATCCTGTCCACCCTGTTCGGCCTCACGTACCGCGGGATCCTGCCGCTCTGGCTCACCGCGGCCCTGCTCGCGCGTGAGCTGATGTTGCTGGTCATGGTGTGGATCCTGCGCCGGCACGGCTATCCGCCGCCCCAGGTGAACTTCCTCGGCAAGGCCGCGACCTTCAACCTGATGTACGCGTTCCCCTTCCTGCTGGTCAGTGACGGGACGGGTTGGTTGGCCTGGATGGGGTCAGTTTTCGGATGGGCGTTCGCCGGATGGGGTACAACGCTCTATTGGTGGGCAGGAGTCCTGTACGTGGTGCAAGTCCGCAGGATCGTGAAGGCGGACGCCACGGCCGATTGAGCTCGCTCGGCGCCTGATGACGCGGAGGAGTTGCCCAGTCACCATGCGCGACGGGTGATGTCGGCTAAGACGTAGTCTCTCAAGGAGGACTCTTCCGACATGAAGGCCGTCGTGATGGCCGGCGGCGAGGGCACGCGCCTTCGCCCCATGACCTCAAGCATGCCCAAGCCGCTCCTGCCGGTGGCGAACCGGCCGATCATGGAGCATGTGCTCAGGCTGCTGAAGCGGCATGGACTCAACGAGACCGTGGTCACCGTCCAATTCCTGGCGTCGCTCGTCAGGAATTACTTCGGTGACGGCGAAGAGCTCGGAATGGAGCTCACCTATGCCAACGAGGAGAAGCCACTCGGCACAGCCGGCAGCGTGAAGAACGCCGAGGAGGCGCTGAAGGACGACACCTTCGTCGTCATCTCCGGCGACGCGCTGACCGACTTCGACCTCACCGACCTGATCCGCTTCCACAAGGAGAAGGGCGGGCTCGTCACGGTATGCCTGACCCGGGTGCCGAATCCCCTGGAATTCGGCATCACCATCGTGGACGAGGAGGGCAAGGTCGAGCGCTTCCTGGAGAAGCCGACCTGGGGACAGGTGTTCTCGGACACCATCAACACCGGCATCTACGTGATGGAGCCGGAGATCTTCGACTACGTGGACGCGGACGTCTCGGTGGACTGGTCCGGCGACGTCTTCCCGCAGTTGATGAAGGAAGGCCGGCCGATCTTCGGCTACGTCGCCGAGGGCTACTGGGAGGACGTCGGCACCCACGAGAGCTACGTCAAGGCCCAGGCCGACGTGCTCGAGGGCAAGGTCCAGGTCGACATGGACGGCTTCGAGATCTCGCCGGGGGTCTGGATCGCCGAAGGGGCCGAGGTGAGCCCCGAGGCGGTGCTGCGCGGGCCGCTGTACATCGGGGACTACGCCAAGGTCGAAGCCGGCGTCGAGATCCGCGAGCACACCGTCATCGGATCGAACGTCGTGGTCAAGAGCGGCGCGTTCCTGCACAAGGCCGTCGTGCACGACAACGTGTACATCGGACCGCACAGCAATCTCCGCGGCTGCGTCATCGGCAAGAACACCGACATCATGCGGGCCGCCCGGATCGAGGACGGCGCCGTCATCGGTGACGAGTGCCTCGTCGGCGAGGAATCGATCATCCAGGGGAACGTACGCGTCTACCCCTTCAAGACGATCGAGGCCGGTGCCTTCGTCAACACGTCGGTGATCTGGGAGTCCCGCGGGCAGGCGCACCTGTTCGGCGCGCGGGGGGTCACCGGCATCCTGAACGTGGAGATCACCCCCGAGCTGGTGGTCCGGCTCGCCGGCGCCTATGCCACGACCCTGAAGAAGGGGGCGACGGTCACCACCGCGCGTGACCACTCCCGAGGCGCGAGAGCGCTGAAGCGGGCCGTGATCTCGGCGCTCCAGGCCAGCGCCATCAACGTGCGGGACCTGGAGAACGTACCGCTGCCCGTGGCCCGCCAGCAGACCGCGCGCGGCAGCGCCGGCGGGATCGTGCTGCGGACCTCACCGGGAGTGCCGGACTCCGTCGACATCATGTTCCTCGACGAGCGGGGCGCGGACCTCTCGCTCCAGCAGCAGCGCAAGCTGGACCGGGTGTACGCGCGCCAGGAGTACCGGCGTGCCTTCCCGGGCGAGATCGGCGACCTGCAGTTCCCGGGAAGCGTCTTCGACGCGTACACGGGTTCGCTGCTGCGTCGGGTGGACATCACCGGGGTCGCTGATTCCGGGCTCAAGGTGGTCGTGGACGCCTCCAACGGCAGCGCCGGGCTCGTCCTGCCCAGCCTGCTCGGCCGGCTCGGCGTGGACGCCCTCACCGTCAATCCGGGGCTCGACGAGACCCGGCCGACGGAGACCGCCGAGACCAGGCGGGCCGGACTGGTCCGGCTCGGCGAGATCGTGGCCTCGTCGCGGGCCGCCTTCGGCGTCCGTTTCGACCCCGTGGGCGAGCGGATCTCCCTGGTGGACGAGCGCGGGCGGATCATCGAGGACGACCGGGCACTGCTGGTGCTGCTCGACCTCGTGGCCGCCGAGAAGCGCAGCGGCAAGGTCGCGCTGCCCGTGACCACGACCCGGATCGCCGAGCAGGTGGCGGCGTACCACGGCACTCAGGTGGAGTGGACGACCACCTCGCCCGACGACCTGACCCGCGTGGGCCGGGCGGAGAACACGATCTTCGGCGGCGACGGCCGGGGCGGCTTCATCGTCCCGGAGTTCAGCAGCGTCTTCGACGGATCGGCGGCCTTCGTGCAGCTGATCGGGCTGGTCGCGCGGACGCAGCTCACGCTGAGCCAGATCGATGCCCGGATCCCGCGGGCCCACGTCCTCAAGCGGGACGTGCCGACGCCGTGGGCGGTCAAGGGGCTCGTCATGCGCCGGGTCGTGGAGGAGGCCGGGGACCGGCAGGTGGACACCACGGACGGGGTGCGGGTCGTCGAGGCCGACGGACGGTGGGCGCTGGTGCTCCCGGACCCGGCGGAGGCGGTCACGCACCTGTGGGCCGAAGGTCCCGACGACGCCTCCGCGCAGGCGCTGCTGGACGACTGGGCGGCGGTCGTGGACAGCGCCGGGAGCTGAGTTCCCGAACGGAACGGTGCAGGTCGAAAGGCCGGTGGGACGGACGGGGCGCGGGCCCGGTCCGTCCCACCGGGCGGCCGCATTCGGTGTGTGCGCTGCCGACATGCGACGATGTGCGGCATGTCGCAGCCGCCCCACAACCGGAGTTCAGACCCACCCCCGGACGTCGTCCAGGGGGCTTCCCGGCCCGCGCGGCCGGACGCTTCCATGTCGCTGCTGACGCACGTGATGGACCACAGTCTCGACGAGGGGTACGCGGAGGCCTCCGCGCGCCGCGCGTCGGACGGTACGGCGGGGCTGCCGCGCAGCCTCAAGGCCAAGCTGGGGCTCGCCGCGGGGCTCGTCCTCGCCGCGATGGTCGTCACCCTGGGCGCCGCGCAGGCGCGGGTCGCCGCGCCGGTGCTGGCCAAGGAGCGTCAGGAACTGATCGACCGGGTCGACCGGGCGGACGCGCGGGCGAACGGCCTGGAGCAGGACATCGAGACGCTGCGCAAAACCGTCGCCGACCGCCAGCGCGCGGCGCTCAAGCAGCACGGCGGCGACCAGGGCGAGCTCGTGGCGCTGCTGTCCGGGGCCACCGAACTGAGCGGGCCCGGGATCAAGCTGACGGTGGACGACGCCAAGGGCGCCTCTTCGGGCAATGGCACCAAGCCCCGCGAGAGCGCCGGGTTCTCGGACACCGGGCGGCTCCGCGACCGTGACATGCAGAAGATCGTCAACGGGCTCTGGCAGTCCGGTGCGGAGGCGATCTCGATCAACGGCCAGCGGCTGACCTCGCTCTCGGCGATCCGGGCCGCGGGTGACGCGATACTGGTCGACAACAGGCCGCTGGTGCCGCCGTACGAGGTTCTCGCGATCGGCGACAAGAAGCGGCTGGGAACGGCGTTCCAGGACTCCGCGGACGGCCAGTACCTGCACGTGCTGCAGGAGAGCTACGGGATCCGCTACGCCTTGTCCGCGCAGGACGAGGTGCGGCTCCCGGCCGCGTCGAGCCTGACCGTACGTACAGCCACAGCAGCAGAGCAGCAGAAGGGTGCATCGTGATCGCGGTACTGGGCCTCGTGGCCGGAGTGGTGGCCGGACTTCTGGTCCGGCCCGAAGTGCCGGCCGTGGTGGAGCCTTATCTGCCGATCGCCGTCGTGGCGGCGCTGGACGCGGTGTTCGGAGGCCTGCGCGCGATGCTGGACGGCATCTTCGTCGACAAGGTCTTCGTCGTGTCGTTCCTGTCGAACGTGGTGGTGGCCGCCCTGATCGTCTTCCTCGGCGACAAGCTGGGTGTCGGCTCGCAGCTGTCCACGGGTGTGGTCGTCGTCCTGGGCATCCGCATCTTCTCCAACGCCGCGGCCATCCGCCGGCACGTGTTCCGGGCGTGAGGCCGATGAGTACGAACGACACCCCGCCCGAGGAACCGACGGGTGCGGAGCAGCCGTCCAAGGAAGTACCGGCCGAGCCCGCGCAGACCGGCCGGCAGCGGCTGGCGGCCGGTCTGTGGCCGCCGCGCGTGAGCAGGGCCCAACTGATCGTCGCGGTGCTGCTGTTCGTCCTGGGTCTCGGCCTGGCCATCCAGGTGCGGTCGAACAGCGACTCGAGCGCCCTGCGCGGGGCACGGCAGGAGGACCTGGTGCGGATCCTCGACGAACTGGACGGGCGGACCAAGCGGCTGGAAGACGAGAAGCAGACGTTGGAGGAGCAGCGCAGGGAGCTGGAAAGCAGCTCCAACCAGGCCGAGGAGGCCCGGAAGCAGACGGTGGAAAAGGAACGGCAACTCGGGATCCTGGCCGGTACGGTGGCCGCCCAGGGCCCGGGGATCGTGCTGAAGATCTCGGATCCCAAGGCGCAGGTGCAGTCGGACAAGCTTCTGGACACCCTCCAGGAGCTGCGGGCGGCCGGGGCCGAGGCGATCCAGATCAACGGTGTGCGGATCGTGGCGGACTCGTACTTCTCGGACGAGGGCGGTGGCGTGGCGATCGACGGTAAGAAGATCACACAGCCCTACGAATTCAAGGTGATCGGCAAGCCGCAGGATCTGGAGCCGGCGCTCAACATTCCGGGCGGCGTCGTCCAGTCGCTGGAGAAGGAGCAGGCGGTCGTCACCGTCACACGACCGGCGAAGATCGTTGTGGATGCCTTGCGTGCCGCGAAGCAGCCTGACTACGCTCGGTTGTCATCGCCGTGAGACGGGACGGGGAGCGGACCGGCTCACGCGGGCTCGTGCCTGCGGGGGGTCGAGGCACCGAAGTCGCGGTGCGTGGTGGAAACTGTCTGATGGTTACGGACGTTGTAAGTATGTCCGGGTCGGCAGGTGTTGCATTCGGAGTTCGTCCTGCCCCACGGGCGGGTCTGTTTCGGTCAAGGGGAATCGCCCGTGAAGTTGTTTGAGAAGTTGTTCGGCAAGAAGAACCGCGAGGAAAGCGGTGCGGCCAGGCACCGCGCGGGGCACGGTGACGTGGAGGGGCAGGGCGACCGGCCGCTCTTCCGGGACGAGGTGGCCGGGGCCGGTGACATTCCGGGCGCGCAGGGCGCGTCGGCTGTTGACCCTGCCGGTACCGGACGCATAGGTTTCGGTGAACCATCAACCTCAAGTACGGGTGGAGGGTTTGCGCCCGACCCGTATGCCACCAACGCCTCCGCGGGGCAGCCGCGGCGCGAGGAGCCGTCCATGTCGGCCGAGCAGATTTGCAGCAGGTGCGGGCACCGCAGCGATGCGGCCAGCCGATTCTGCTCCAACTGCGGGGCGCCGTTGCGGGCGGGCCTGACGCCGGAGCGTGCCTCGGAGACCACGTCCACCATCTCGATCTCGGGCCTCGAGGCCTATGAGGCCGAGGTGTCGGGACAGACGCACGTGTCGTCCTCGCTGTCCCCCGAGGCCCAGGCCGCGGTGGAAGCGCTGCCTCCGGGTTCCGCACTGCTGATCGTGCGGCGCGGCCCCAACTCCGGCAGCCGGTTCCTCTTGGACGGCGAGCTCACGACGGCCGGCCGGCACCCGCAGAGCGACATCTTCCTGGACGACGTCACCGTCTCCCGGCGCCATGTCGAATTCCGCAGGAGCCACGACGGGGGCTTCACCGTCTCCGACGTCGGCAGTCTCAACGGCACGTACGTGAACCGTGAACCGATCGACTCCGTCTCCCTCCACAACGGTGACGAAGTGCAGATCGGCAAGTACCGGCTGGTCTTCTACGCGAGCCTGCGGGGGCACTGACCCTTCAAGGGAAGGTCCCATGCTGCGTATCCCGGCAGGCGGTGCCGCCAAGAGCGGCGCCGCCGGCACCGGCGCCTCGGCCGGGCGGCTGGTGAGCATCGGCACGGTGCTCACGATGCTGCGTGACGAGTTCCCCGACGTGACGATCTCGAAGATCCGTTTCCTGGAGGCGGAAGGGCTCGTCGAACCCACGCGCACGCCGTCCGGATACCGCAAGTTCAGCGCCGACGACGTGGAGCGCCTCGGCCGCATCCTGCGGCTCCAGCGTGACCACTACCTTCCGTTGAAAGTCATCCGCGAGCAGCTCGACGCCCTCGCCCGGGGCGAGCAGATCCGTATCCCGGCGCCCACGGCGCACGGGGAGTCCGTCGACCCCACGAGCCCCGTCGCCCTCTACGGCGAGGTGGGCCGGGAGCGGCCGACCGTGGCCCGGGTGGGTCGGGCCGAGCTGATCGCCGCCGCGGAGGTGGACGAGGTGCAGCTCGTGGAGTGGGAGTCCTACGGGCTGCTCGCCGAGGCGCCGGGCGGCGGATTCGACGCCGAGGCCGTGACCGTGGCCCGTCTGGTGGCCGATCTCGGCAGATTCGGGCTGGAGCCGCGCCACCTCCGGGCGATGAAGGCCGCGGCGGACCGGGAGGCCGGGCTGGTCGAGCAGGTCGTCTCGCCGCTGCGCCGGCACCGCAATCCGCAGACCAGGGCGCATGCGGAAGCCACCATGAAGGAACTCGCGGGGCTCTCCGTACGGCTGCACGAGGCGCTCGTACAAACGGCTCTCGGGGTGCGGTTGCACTGATTCCGGGGCCTTCGGAGGGGTTCCGGAGGCCTTCTGGGGGCAGGCTTGGGGGAGCCCGACTACCCAAACCGGCCGGGCAGGTCCTAGGGTTGCTGTGTGAACGAGCTCGACGTTGTGGGTGTCCGGGTGGAAATGCCCTCGAACCAACCGATCGTGCTCCTGCGTGAAGTGGGAGGCGACCGGTACCTCCCCATCTGGATCGGACCAGGGGAGGCGACCGCCATTGCCTTCGCGCAGCAGGGCATGGCCCCTGCCCGTCCGCTGACGCACGACCTGTTCAAGGACGTGCTGGAGGCGGTCGGCGAGGAACTCACCGAAGTCCGGATCACGGATCTGCGGGAGGGCGTTTTCTACGCGGAGCTCGTCTTCGCCAGTGGAGTCGAGGTGAGCGCGCGGCCGTCCGACGCCATAGCCCTCGCCCTGCGGACCGGGACGCCGATCTACGGCAGCGACGGCGTGCTGGACGACGCCGGCATCGCGATCCCGGACGAGCAGGAGGACGAGGTGGAGAAGTTCCGCGAGTTCCTCGACCAGATCTCGCCCGAGGACTTCGGTACCGGCCCGCAGTGAGCCCCGGGCCGCGTCGTGCTCCGGGGAATCGAAGCCCATTCGAGTAGCTTTTCCCAGCTATCGGGTACGGGAAACCACTCTCAGGGTGATTATCACTCGGCGTGCCGAGTGTGGCGATCGTTGACGCACCCCTGGTGACTGCCTACCTTCGAGGTGGCAGGTCAAGGACGGAGGGTCGGCGTGAGAGTCACGGGCGACGGTATGACCGGGGGCATCCCCGCACGGAGTGACGGTGGGCCGTACCCGCTGCACGGTGGTGCGGTAAGTTCCGCGCGCCGTCAGCCGGAGCCCGCGCCGGTCGGTTCGATGGGGCCGGTGGGGCCCCAGGGTGGCGAGCCGGTGGCGGAACAGGTGGGCTACCGCGGGCCGACGGCGTGTGCCGCGGCCGGCATCACCTACCGGCAGCTCGACTACTGGGCACGGACCGGGCTGGTGGAGCCGAGCGTCCGGGCCGCGTACGGGTCGGGCACGCAGCGCCTGTACAGCTTCCGGGACGTGGTGGTCCTCAAGATCGTCAAGCGCTTCCTGGACACCGGGGTGGCGCTGCAGAACATCCGCACCGCCGTGCAGCACCTGCGCGACCGCGGCTTTTCCGACCTCGAGCGCATGACGCTGATGAGCGACGGCGCCACGGTCTACGAGTGCACGTCTCCGGAGCAGGTCGTCAGCCTGCTCCAGGGCGGTCAGGGAATCTTCGGCATCGCCGTCGGCGTGGTCTGGCGCGACGTCGAGAACGCGCTGTTGCAGCTGCACGGAGAGCGCGTGGACACCGGCGAGACGGTGGCCGGACACAACCCCGCCGACGAGCTGGCCGCGCGGCGCAACCGGGCCGTCTAGGGGGTTCGGGAGGGACGCTCCGGGCCGGAGGGTGCCGGACCGGGCAGGAGGGTGCCGGTCCGTCCGGCACCGCCCGCGCGCACGGAGCGGGCCGGGCCGGACCGCCTGGGGCCGATTGTCGGTGGCGTAGGGCAGCATCGGGGCTGTGAGAGCCGCGCCGACCATCCTGCATCTGGACATGGACGCCTTCTACGCCTCGGTGGAGCAGGCGTCGAAGCCGAGCCTGCGCGGCAAGGCCGTCATCGTCGGCGGGCTCGGACCGCGCGGGGTCGTGGCGACCTGCTCGTACGAGGCCAGGCGGTACGGGGTCCACTCGGCGATGCCGACGGCCCAGGCGCGGCGGCTCTGCCCGAACGGCGCGTACCTGATCCCGCGCTTCAGCCTGTACCGGTCGGTCAGCGACATCGTCATGGCCCTGCTGCGGGAACTGTCACCGCTCGTCGAGCCGCTCAGCCTGGACGAGGCCTTCGTGGACCTGGAGGCGGGCGGAGTCGCCTTCGACGCGGCGGGCGCGCGGGCCACCGGGGAGCGGCTGCGGGCGGACATCATGGCCGCGACCGGGCTCAGCGGATCGGTCGGACTGGCCGGGTCCAAGATGCTGGCCAAGGTGGCCTCCGAGGAGGCCAAACCGGCGGGACTGCTCCTGATCGAGGTCGGCACCGAGCGGGCGCACCTCGCGCCGCTGTCGGTACGGACCCTGCCCGGGGTGGGGCCGGCCACGGGCGAGCACCTGCGGCGGGCCGGGATCACCACCGTGGGAGAGCTCGCGACGGCGGGCGAGGACGAGCTGGTCCGGATGGTGGGGCGCTCGCACGGGGTGGGGCTCCACCGGATGGCGCTGGGCCTGGACGAGCGGCCGGTGGTCGCGGAGCGCGACGCGAAGTCCGTGTCGGTCGAGGACACCTTCGACGTGGACCTGCACGACCGGGTGCGGATCCGGGGCGAGGTGGGGCGGCTCGCTGACCGGTGCGTGCACCGGCTGCGGGAGTCCGGGCATTCGGGGCGGACGATCGTGCTCAAGGTGCGGCGCTACGACTTCTCCACCCTGACCCGGTCCGAGACGCTGCGGGGCCCCACCGACGACCCGGCGGTGGTGCGGGAGGCGGCGGCGCGGCTGCTGGAGGCCGTGGACACCACGGGAGGCGTGCGGCTGCTGGGCGTGGGCGTGACGGGGCTGGCGGACTACACGCAGGAGGACCTCTTCGCCTTCGCGCTGTCCGCCGGGGCGGACGGCGAGGCTGCTCCGGCGGGGGAGACGGCGGAGGCGGGGGAGGAGACGGGGGAGACCCGAGCCGTTGAGCCGGACGGGGCCACAGGGGCCCGTGAGGGCACCGGGACGGGTGCGGCCGCGGAGGCGGAGGAGTCGGCGGAAGCCAGGGGGACGCAGGACGCGCCGCCCGGCGGGACGCCGGCGCCCGGAGCAGGCTCCGCGGCCGCGGAGGCCGCCGCCGGCGGCGGACCGCCCGGCGAGGCCGGGGCGGCCCCCGGGAGGCTGTGGCAGGCCGGGGGAGACGTTCGGCACACGGAGTACGGGCCGGGGTGGGTCCAGGGCAGCGGGGTGGGGCGGGTGACCGTGCGCTTCGAGCGGCCCGGTTCGGAGCCGGGCCGGGTGCGCACCTTCCTGGTGGACGACCCCGCGCTCGAGCCGTCGGATCCGCTGCCGCTGGTGGGCGTACCGGCCGGACCCCGGGGAGGGGGCCGGCAGGACCCGGAGGAGACGGCCTAGAGACGGCCTAGCCCTCGTCACCCGCGAGGCGGCCGAAGTCGCGCTGGAAGTCGCTGGGGAGGGCCACGTCGAGGCCGTAGTGGTGGTAGAGCTGCAGCTCCTGTTCGGGGGAGAGGTGACGGCCGACGCCGAAATCGGGGGCGTCCTTGATGAGGGAGCGCTCGAAGGGCACGTGCAGGGTGTCGCCCACCATCTCGCTCGGTTCCAGCGGGACGAAGGCGTCCCGGCTGAAGAGGCCGGTCCGTACGGCGGCCCATTCCGGGACGCCCGTGGCATCGTCGAGGTAGACCTCGT
Organism: Streptomyces sp. NPDC054961; assembly: GCF_053609145.1. Classification (NCBI taxonomy): domain Bacteria; kingdom Bacillati; phylum Actinomycetota; class Actinomycetes; order Kitasatosporales; family Streptomycetaceae; genus Streptomyces; species Streptomyces sp. NPDC054961. Next base: position 10,778 of record NZ_JBSGWY010000020.1, read on the forward strand.
CGATGGTGCCGATCTTGGTGCCGTTGCGGTCGAACGCCTTGCGGCCGATCAGGCTGCGCGGATCGATGTCAGTCTGCACGGTCCGGTCCCTCCACTGGTCGCAACTCCTCCGTTATGACTACAAAAGTGCATTTCTGGAGAGGGGGCCACTCGAGGGAGGGTCCCGGATCCTCGCTGGTAGGCTGGGTGACGGCTGTTGACCCTGTGCGGGAGAGTCCTCCGAGTGAGCTCGACGGAGGCGCCGAAGGAGCAAATCCTCCCCGGAATCTCTCAGGCATACGTACCGCACGTAGGTGAGGCCACTCTGGAAAGCAGGGCGGGTACCGGGCGCGCAGTGCCGGTTCCCCTCCTCACCGACGGTGAAAACCGGACCTCGCGAGCGATCCTCGAGGGGCCCGGTGAAACTCTCAGGTTGTGATGACAGAGGGGGAGGCCGTCCGGGTGCCCGCGCCGAGGCACCCCTCGCAGGTCGTACGACCAGGAGGCCTCCGTACATGACCGCCAACCGCATTCCGCTCTCCCAGCTGGAGCGAGGCATCCCCTTCGAGCAGCGCCACATCGGCCCGGATGCCGAGGCGCAGGCGAAGATGCTCGCCCAGGTGGGCTACGGCTCCCTGGACGAACTGACCGCCGCCGCGGTACCGGATGTGATCAAGACCACTGCCGCGCTGAACCTGCCCGAGGCGCTGACCGAGGCCGAGGTGCTGGCCGAGCTGCGCCAGCTCGCCGACCGCAACCAGGTCCTCTCCTCCATGATCGGTCTCGGCTACTACGGGACCTTCACGCCGCCGGTGATCCTGCGCAACGTCATGGAGAACCCGGCCTGGTACACGGCGTACACGCCCTACCAGCCCGAGATCTCACAGGGCCGTCTCGAAGCCCTGCTGAACTTCCAGACCGTCGTCGCCGAGCTGACCGGCCTGCCGACCTCCGGTGCCTCCCTGCTCGACGAGGGCACCGCGGCCGCCGAGGCCATGACGCTCGCCCGCCGTGTGGGCAAGGCCAAGGGCAACGTCTTCCTCGTCGACGCCGACGCGCTGCCGCAGACCATCGCGGTGATCGAGACCCGTGCCGAGCCGATCGGCATCGAGATCGTCGTCGCCGACCTCTCCGAGGGCATCCCGGCCGAGGCCGCCGAGCGCGGCGTCTACGGCGTCCTGGTCCAGTACCCGGGCGCCTCCGGTGCCGTTCGGGACATCAAGCCGGTCATCGACCAGGCGCACGAGCTCGGCGCGATCGTCGCCGTCTCCGCCGACCTGCTCGCCCTGACCCTGCTGACCTCCCCGGGCGAGCTGGGCGCGGACATCGCGGTCGGCACCACCCAGCGCTTCGGCGTCCCCATGGGCTTCGGCGGACCGCACGCCGGGTACATGGCCGTCCAGGCCAAGCACGCCCGCTCGCTGCCCGGCCGCCTCGTCGGCGTCTCCGTGGACGCGGACGGCAACAAGGCCTACCGCCTGGCGCTGCAGACCCGTGAGCAGCACATCCGCCGCGAGAAGGCCACCAGCAACATCTGCACCGCGCAGGTGCTGCTCGCCGTCATGGCCGGCATGTACGCCGTCTACCACGGTCCGGACGGTCTGCGGACGATCGCCCGCCGCACCCACCGCTACGCCGCCCTGCTCGCCGCGGGCCTGACGGCCGGCGGCGTCGAGATCGTGCACGGCGCCTACTTCGACACCGTCACCGCCCGGGTCCCCGGACGCGCCGCCGAGGTCGTGGCCGCCGCCCGTGAGGGCGGGGTCAACCTGTACCAGGTGGACGCCGACCTGGTCTCCGCCTCCTGCGACGAGACGACCCTGCGCGCCGACGTCGAAGCCGTCTGGGCGGCCTTCGGGGTCGACGCCGACCTGGAGGCGCTCGACGCCACCACGGCCGACGCGCTCCCGGAGGGGCTGCTGCGCGAGGACGCGTACCTGACCCACCCGGTCTTCCACCAGCACCGCTCCGAGACCGCGATGCTGCGCTACCTGCGCAAGCTCTCGGACAAGGACTACGCGCTGGACCGCGGCATGATCCCGCTGGGTTCCTGCACGATGAAGCTGAACGCGACCACCGAGATGGAGTCGGTCACCTGGCCCGAGTTCGGCCAGCTGCACCCGTTCGCCCCGGTGGAGCAGGCGGAGGGGTACCTCACGCTCATCGCCGAGCTGGAGGAACGTCTCTGCGAGGTCACCGGCTACGACAAGGTCTCCATCCAGCCGAACGCCGGCTCCCAGGGTGAGCTCGCCGGCCTGCTGGCCGTCCGCGCCTACCACCGGGCGAACGGTGACGAGCAGCGCACCATCTGCCTCATTCCGTCCTCCGCGCACGGCACCAACGCCGCGAGCGCCGTGATGGCCGGCATGAAGGTCGTCGTCGTCAAGACCGCCGACGACGGCGAGGTGGACGCGGCCGACCTGCGGGCCAAGATCGAGCAGTACCGCGACGAGCTCGCCGTGCTGATGATCACGTACCCCTCCACGCACGGTGTGTTCGAGGAGCACGTCGCCGAGATCTGCGCCCAGGTGCACGACGCCGGCGGCCAGGTCTACGTGGACGGCGCCAACCTCAACGCCCTGGTGGGCCTGGCCAAGCCGGGTCACTTCGGCGGCGACGTCTCGCACCTGAACCTGCACAAGACCTTCTGCATCCCGCACGGCGGCGGCGGTCCGGGCGTGGGCCCGGTCGGTGTCCGGGCGCACCTGGCCCCCTACCTGCCGAACCACCCGCTGCAGCCGACCGCCGGTCCCGAGACGGGTGTCGGCCCGATCTCGGCCGCTCCGTGGGGCTCGGCCGGCATCCTGCCGATCTCCTGGTCGTACGTGCGCCTCATGGGCGGCGAGGGCCTCAAGCGCGCCACCCAGGTCGCGGTGCTCGGCGCCAACTACATCGCCAAGCGCCTGGAGCCGCACTACCCGGTGCTCTACACCGGTCCGGGCAACCTGGTCGCGCACGAGTGCATCATCGACATGCGCCCGCTGTCCAAGGCGACGGGCGTCAGCATCGACGACATCGCCAAGCGCCTGATCGACTACGGGTTCCACGCGCCGACCATGTCCTTCCCGGTCGCCGGCACGCTCATGATCGAGCCGACGGAGTCCGAGGACCTCGCCGAGATCGACCGCTTCTGCGACGCGATGATCGCGATCCGCGCGGAGGTCGAGCGGGTCGCGGCCGGCGAGTGGCCGGTCGACGACAACCCGCTGGCCAACTCCCCGCACACGGCGGCGGCGCTGGGCGGCGAGTGGAACCACCCGTACACCCGCGACGAGGCCGTCTTCCCGGGCGGGGTCTCCGCCGCCGAGAAGTACTGGCCGCCGGTGCGCCGCATCGACGGTGCCTTCGGTGACCGGAACCTGGTGTGTTCCTGCCCGCCGCTGGACGAGTACGACAACTAGGACCGACGGGTTCCAGGCAGACGAAGGGGCCGGTCCGGGAGTGGTACTCCCGGGCCGGCCCCTTTCGGCACTGGCTGTCGGCGGACGGGCCGCGCGGGCCCGGCGGGATCCGAAGGGGGCGGCCGCTAGGCCGCCTTCATCACGTGCGCCGCCGCGAGTGCGCGGTGGGGCGCGATGATCTGACCGTCCGGCAGCAGCTCACCGGTGTCCTCGAAGAGCAGGACGCCGTTGCACAGCAGGCTCCAGCCCTGTTCCGGGTGCACGGCCACGGGGTGTGCGGCCTCCCGGTCGGCGGAGTCGGCGGTCGGGCATGCTGGCTTGTGCTGGCACATGGATGCGTTCTTTCGCTGCGGTGTGGTCTGCGTGCTGCGGCTCGATGCGTTGTTCATGGCCGCCCCCCGTATCAACGACTCGGCTTGGTCAGGGTCCCCAGTGTTCCCCGACGGCAGGGCGTCCGCAGGGATTTCCCCGCAGCTGTCCTCATAGATTGATGACGCATCACTCGTGCGGGCGGTTCAGCTCAACTCCCCTGTCCTTTCGGATGGTTCGCAGGGGGCCCGAGTGGGCTAGGCCGAATGGGCCGGACGGATGGGCGCCGTCTGGCGCGGGCGGTTCGCTCAGGCGGCCGGCGCCGCCATCGAGGGGGGCGGGACCGGCGGCGCCGACGGTGTGAGCCGGTGGGTCAGCACGGGCAGCAGTTCGGAGACGGGGTGCGGCCGGTAGGCGGCGATGCCCGGCGGGGCGGGCGCCAGCGGGATCAGCAGATCGGCCGCGGCCGGCAGCCCGGCGGAGGCGTCGGCCCCCACCGATCCGTGCAGCCACAGCGTCAGCATGTACAGCTCCGGTACGGACAGCAGGCGCGGCTGGTAGCTCGTGCCGAGCGATTCGGCCTGACGCAGGGCGCGTTCGGTGGCCGCGACGTAGGGGCCCTCGAAGAAGTGGGAGAAGGCCCAGCCGTCCGGGGTCAGCCGGGTGTCGGCCGCCGCGACGTAGCGGTCCCCGCTGCGGATCAGGAACCGCCAGCCGGTCAGCCTGGTGCGCGGGGGCCTGCCGCCCGAGGGCAGGCCGGAGATGTTCAGCCGGTCCAGGACGTGGACGGGCAGCGGCAGTTCGGCGGTCATCGGACCCTGGAGGTCCCGCAGGGCCGGGGTGTGCGCTTCATGGACGGCCGTGGGGGAACCGAGGGCCGCGAGGACGCTGCGCAGGGCGGGCGCGGGAGCCGGAGGGACGTGCAGCGGCATGGTGGGTCGCCTCTCACTTGGGAGACCGGTGGATCAGGGGCGAGGTGCGGGTGCGGGACGGCGCTGTCGCATTCTGGGGCCAGAGGGGGGCTGAGGGGCAATGGCCGCGCGCCAACTCTCTGCCTCGTTTGCGGAGTTTATACGACATGTGTTCACGCAGTGTTTCGGCTAGCTGTCCCGCCTATTACCTGCAAGACGCTTACCGGTCCCTCTGACATGACATTCATGCCCGGTGCGCGCAAAGATGACGCGCTGACCTCGGAGGTTACCGGACGGGGGCTCGGCTGGAAAGCGCCTGTTATCCGAAACCGGCAAAGTCGACGCGGTATTTGCGTACGCGTCCTTGCCAGGTGAATGTGCCAAAGCGCCCGTCGGCCAAACCGGCGCGCGCTCCTGTCCGGTCACGCCCCTTCCGCGTTATCGATCACTCCGCCGGGGCATCATCGAGCGTAACGCGCGCCTGGGCCGACGGATCTCTTCCAATCCGGCCAGGCCCACTCGAGGAGGGACGCTTCGATGGGGGAGAAGGTCGTGGCGGGCGGATTCGACCTGTCCGATCGGCAACGGTACCGACGGAAGCTCCACGAGTGTCTGGAGGGGCTGGAGCGGCTGCTGGCCGAGAAGAGGTTCGATCGCCCGAAGAACATGATGGGGCTGGAGATCGAGCTGAATCTCGCGGGTTCCGACGGTTTGCCGAGAATGGTGAATGCGCAGGTTCTGGAGCGCATAGCGAGCCCCGATTTCCAGACGGAACTCGGAATGTTCAACCTGGAGGTGAACGTGCTCCCGCACCGGCTCGGCGGCCGGGTATTCGACCAGCTCGCCGAGGAACTGAGCGCGGGGCTCGGCTATGCCCACCGGCAGGCCGTGGAGATCGACGCCGGGGTGGTGATGATCGGCATCCTGCCGACCATCTCCCGTGCCGACCTGGTCACCGCCAACCTCTCGGCGGTGGACCGCTACTCGCTGCTGAACGAGCAGATCCTGATGATGCGCGGCGAGGACTTCACGCTCGACATCGAGGGGGTGGAGCGGCTGACCTGGACCTCCGGGTCGATCGTGCCGGAGGCCGCCTGCACCTCCGTACAGCTGCACCTGCAGGTGACTCCGGCCCGGTTCGCGGACGTGTGGAACGCGGCGCAGGCCGTGGCCGCCGTACAGACGGCCGTCGGCGCCAACTCGCCGTTCCTGTTCGGGCGCGAGCTGTGGCGGGAGTCGCGGCCGCCGCTCTTCCAGCAGGCCACCGACACCCGGCCGCCCGAACTCCAGGCGCAGGGGGTGCGGCCCCGCACCTGGTTCGGCGAGCGGTGGGTGGATTCGGCGTACGAGCTCTTCGCCGAGAACGTCCGCTACTTCCCGGCCCTGCTGCCGATCTGCGACGAGGAGGAGCCGCTGCGGGTGCTCGACGAGGGCGGCGTACCGGCGCTGCAGGAACTGGTGCTGCACAACGGCACCGTCTACCGCTGGAACCGGCCCGTCTACGGGGTCGCCGACGGGGTGCCGCACCTGCGCGTGGAGAACCGGGTGCTGCCCGCCGGGCCGACGGTGGCCGACGTCGTCGCCAACGCCGCCTTCTACTACGGCCTCGTACGGACCCTCGCGGACGAGCCGCGCCCGGTGTGGAGCCGACTGCCCTTCGCGGAGGCGGAGGCCAACTTCGACGCGGCCTGCCGCTACGGCATCGACGCCCGGCTGCGCTGGCCGCGCCGGGGCCGCGGCGGAGGGCTGGCGAGCGTGCCGGCGGTGCGGCTGGTCCTGGACGAGCTGCTGCCGATGGCGGCCGCCGGGCTGGACGCGTGGGGCATCGAGCCGGCCGACCGGGACCACTACCTCGGCATCATCGAGGAGCGGTGCCGGCGCCGGGTCAACGGAGCGACCTGGCAGGTGGACACCTACCACCGGGCGCGTGCGGCCGGGCTGGAGCGGGACGCGGCGCTCGCCGCGACCACGCGCCGCTACAGCGAGCTGATGCACAAGGGGGAGCCGGTGCACACCTGGCCGGTCGGCCTCGCGGAGGAGGAGGTGGGCGCCGCGGTGGCGGCCGAGGGCTGACCGTGGCGCGCGGGACCCGCCGGAGGGGCGGGTCGCGCGCGCCGGCCGGTGTCCGTCGCCGGTCCGCCGGTCGCCGGTCGTTGGTCCGCCGGTCCGTCGCTCCGTCGCTCCGCCGGTCTCGATCACCGGTCCGACGCTCCGCCCGTCCGCCGCTCCGCCGGTCGCGTACGCGTCGCGCGCACGCCCCGGCGTGCCCGTCTTCCGTCCGGGTCATCCGTTCCCGCGCCGACGAGGCAGTATGGGGTGATCGAACGGGATGCCCCAGCGAGATGTCGCGGGTGGGCGGCGCGACGGGAGACGGGCGTGCGGACGGAACCGGAAGCGGTGGTCGGAGAGCTCGGCGAGGGCCTGTACGGGCGGCGGGCGCTCCTGCGCACCGAGACGCTGCTCGTGCTCGCCCTGTCCCTGGGCGCGAGCGGCCTCTCGGCGCTGATCAGCTTCATCGGTTCGCTGACCAAGCCCGGCGGGCTCAAGGACCAGGCCGCCACGCTCAACGGCTCGTACGCGCCCGGCCGGCCCTGGCTGGACCTGGCCTGGCAGCTCTTCGGCATCGCCAGCGCGCTCGTCCCCGTACTGCTCGTCGCGCACCTGCTGACCCGGGAGGGCGTCCCGGGCCTGAAGGCACTGGGCTTCGACCGCAGCCGGCCCCTGTGGGACCTGGGCCGGGGCGCGCTCGTCGCGGCCGGCATCGGGAGCGCCGGACTGGCCTTCTACCTGGCGGCGCGGGCCTCCGGCTTCAACCTGACGGTGGTGCCGGAGGCGCTGCCCGACGTGTGGTGGAAGTTCCCCGTGCTGATCCTCTCCGCGGTGCAGAACTCCGTGGTCGAGGAGATCATCGTGCTGGCCTACCTGCTGCGCAGGCTCGGCCAGCTGGGCTGGTCGCCGATGGCCGCGCTGATCGCCAGCTCCGTGCTGCGCGGCTCGTACCACCTCTACCAGGGCATCGGCGGCTTCGTCGGCAACGTGGTGATGGGCGCGGTCTTCGTCCTCGCCTACCGGCGTTGGGGCCGGGTCGGTCCGCTCGTGGTCGCGCACGCGCTGCTCGACATCGTGGCCTTCGGCGGATACGCCCTGCTGGCGGGCAAGGTGGGCTGGCTGCCCACGCCGTAGACCGCCTTCGGCGCCGTCAGGAGGTGGGCGGGGCCGTGAGCAGTTCGCCGTCGATCACCGTGACGGCGCTGCCCGTCAGCAGCGTACGGTCGCCCGCGAGCCGGACCGCGACCAGCCCGGTGCGCGCTCCGCCCTGGAGCCCGACGAGCTCGGTGCGGCCCAGGCGCGCGGCCCAGAAGGGGGCCAGTGCGGTGTGGGCGCTGCCGGTGACCGGGTCCTCGTCGATGCCGATGGCGGGGAAGAAGCCGCGGGAGACGAAGTCGTAGCCGCGGGAGGGGTCTTCGGCGGCGGCGGTGACGATGATCCCGCGCTGGGCGTAGCCGCGCAGGGCGGGCAGGTCGGGCGTGAGCGAGCGCACGGTCCGCTCGTCCGCAAGCTCCACGACCAGGTCGCCGATGTGCTCCGAGGTGTCGTGGACCGACGTGATCTCGGCGCCCAGGGCGCGGCGCACCTCGGCGGCGGGCTCGGCCTCGGTCAGGGAGGACGTCGGGAAGTCCAGGGTGATCCGCCCGTCCTCGGCGGCCTCGGCGGTGAGGATCCCGCACCGCGCGGAGAAGCGGATCAGCCCGTGCGCGAGGCCGCTCGTGGCGAGGACGTGCGCGGTGGCGAGGGTCGCGTGGCCGCACATGTCGACCTCGCCGGACGGGGTGAACCAGCGCAGCGCCCAGTCGGCCTCGCCGCCGGGCGGCAGGGGGTGGGCGAAGGCGGTCTCGGAGAGGTTGACCTCGGCGGCGACCTGCTGGAGCCAGGCGTCCGGAGGGAAGCCGCCCTCGAGGAGCAGGACTCCGGCGGGGTTGCCCGCGAAGGGGCGGTCGGTGAAGGCGTCCACGATTCTGATGCGCATGCACCGACCCTAGGGAGCCGCCGGAGGCGGTCGCAAAGGCCAATTCGGGTGGACTGGACTGGACCGGACGGGACCGAACCGGACGGGACAGGACCGGACCGGACCGGACCGGACCGGACCGGTCTGGACCGGATGCGGCGGGCGTGGTGGCCGGCGTCTCCTCCACCGCCCGCCCCTCCTGTGGCCGCCGCCCGCACCCCTCACCAGGCCCGCCCGCGGGGACTCAGGCCGGATGCAGCACGGCCATGGCAATCTCACGCACGCGGTCCAGCGTGATCCCGGTGCGCTGTTCGACGGCGAGCGGGTGGTCGGTGGGCTCCAGCTCGATGGAGGGCCGCCGGCCGATCGGGCGCGTGTGGGCGTTGGTCTTCAGATTGCTGGTGCCCTCGGAATAGAGCGCGAGCTCGGTGCTGAGCCAGCCGAAGTACGGCTTCTCCGCCTCGCGGCCCTCCGTGTTCCACACCTCGAGGGCGCGAGCGAAATTGTCTCTGCTCAGAGAGACCCAGACGCCCCAGGAGAAGACGTCCTGGCTGCCGATCACAGGTATCTCTACCAGGCCCCTGATGAAGAAGTGCTGGCCCTTGATCACGCACTGGTCGGACGACAGCATGCTGTCCGGGTCGTTCTCGAGGCTGGGATCCCAGTCGTCGGGGGCCCTGGTCGAGTAGCTCATGGGGAGCTCTGCGTGGTGGTCGCCACAGCACGAGCAAGTGAAGCCGAGATCGTTAGACATGGCGCGAGCCTAGTGCTGCCGCACCGGAGTTGCCCCGGACCGCTCGACAGGCGCTCGACGGCCGCTCGCGGGCCTCATGGACATGGACTGGACCGGCCGTCTCCCCTTCGCCTCACGCCCCGGCGTCCGCCCCGTCGGACCCCGGCGCCCACCCGGCGCCACCCGGTGTCGCGCACGGCATGCCGGAGCGCCAACCCCCGTCCACCCGCCGGACGGTGAGGGGGTCGGCGCCGTGTTCCTCCCCTGCGGGGCTCCGGGTCGTCCTCGTGCTACGGGATGTACAGGCTCATGCCGGGGGCCGGGCGGACGACCTGTCCGGGCAGAACGAAGCCCGTCACGCGCCCGTCGCAGAAGGGGCCCGACCACAGGGCGGCCGCCTCGTCCGTGAAGTTGCCGACTTCCGAGGGCACGAAGTCGCCCAACGGGTAGCAGCCGGACGGGTCATGGATCGCAGCCCGGTCGATGAACAGCACCCCGTCGGCGGCCTGCGCCGCGCCCGGCGTGGTCAGCGCCAGTGTCAGCGCCGCCGCGCACGCCCCCAGTACTCGTGCCACGCGTCGTGTCTCGCGCATCCCCGGTCCACCTCTTCTGCTCTTACGCCGTACCCCGAACAACTGTCGTGACCAAAAGTAGCGTCTGGGCTACTCAAGGTGACATAGCGCGCGGTGGTGAAGGGGGGCGCGTGAGGCTCCAGGAGACCCTCGGCGCGCTGGTCGAGTCCGGCGCCGAGAGCGGCGACCAGGTCGCCGCCTACCGGCACGGCAGTCCGCCAACCGGCTCGGCCGCCCCCGGCGAGGGATTCCGCCACGTCATCGACGCGTGGCCGGCCCTGTCCTGGCCCTGGCGAGCACTGATCAACCTTCGGTGACGCGAACTCGCGGTCGTCAGAGCTGGATGGCACGCGATCGGTGTTCCTTGGCGCAGGGCGCTGACCTGTGACAGCGAAGGCGGGCCGTTTGCCATCGAACTTGGACTGATGGCTGCTTGTGTCACTGAAGATGGACCGCCGCAGGTCAGCGAGGTGAAGGTCGGCACGGGCACAGGTCAGCGGATGGACCGCGGACGTACCCGGGCCGACCCGCTCTCGGAGCGTGCCGTACGTGAGCCAGCTGTGCTGTGGGCGGGCTCCACGCTCGCTGAACAGAGCTCGCGTTGTGGCCCTGGACTGCGGTAACGCCTCTCATAACGCCGGGTGGGGACGCTCTGCCTGCCGCGTGGCGGGTCAGTACAGCTTGTTCACGGCGGTCCGCAAGGTGTTCTTCCATTCGGTGACCGGCGGGTCCCCCCAGTAGCTCTGCCACATGTTCAGGGTGACGGTGTCTCCGTCGCGGCCGACGCCCCAGAGGTAGTTGAAGTGCGGGCGGTCGGACGCCTCGGCGTCGAAGGTGTACATCCCGTGCAACGTCGCCCCTTCCTCCACGTCGAGTACGCCGTGGTCGTAACCGGTGGCGGTCACCCCGGGTTCCTGCGGGCGGTTCGCGCACTCGGCGTAGCTCTTGCGGGTCTCTTCCGCGAAGGTGATGGCTTCCGCTTCGGTGGCGAAGACCACCACCTTCTGCTCGGCGTAGGCGGTCTCCGCGGTGCTGAAGTCCCGGTGCCAGACGTTTACCTCGGGCATGCCTTCCGGCCAGTTCGCCAGACACTCGTGAGACATGCCCCAGCCCCGCGCGACCGGTGCAGCGCGCCACGACTCGGTCTTGGGCAGGTCGGAGATGTACAAGGTCCCCGGCCGAGGCCGCCACTGGTCGGCGCTCGCCGCCGGCCCAGATGCCACTGCTACCGCCACCACCGCGGCCCCCATTGCGATACCGGTCCCGCGCATTCGCCCTCGTACCCCCATGATGTGCTCCTTCCCCCGAAGTGTTCCGATCGCTTGCCGACCCTTTGCCGGGCGGCGACTTCACTGGATTCCAGAGTGGGGCGACAACGTCTCCTGAGCCGGGGCCTTCGGTAGCGGTGACCTAAAAGACCGTTCCCACTGGCCGAAAGCGACGAGCTGGTTCAGGGAGGAGGTCACAGCTCCGGCGAGCAGGGGCTCCAGTCGCACAAGGACTTGTGGCTCACTTCCCTGACTGGATCGGAGCCAACGGGCGTACAGCGGCGATTGGCCGACCAAGCCCGACCGCGTGCTGACGGCCTGGGGAGACGAGGCCGCGGGAGCCGTCGAGGACACCTCCTGCAGAACATGCCAGCGACGCTCACGTACGGCACGCTCCGAGAGCGGGTCGGCCCGGGTACGTCCGCGGTCCATCCGCTGACCTGTGCCCGTGCCGACCTTCACCTCACTGACCTGCGGCGGTCCATCTTCAGTGACACAAACAGCCATCAGTCCAAGTTCGATGGCAAACGGCCCGCCTTCGCTGTCACAGGTCAGGCGCGGAGGGTCGTGGAGGCGTTCGCTGAAGTTGTTTCCGATATATCGTTGACGCATCGCGATGGGTCAACGATAGTGGAGACATCGCACCAGCGACACAGAGAACACCGAATGAGGAAAGGAGCGCAGACATGCGTTCACACGGACAGCACGGACACGGCCACGATCACGAGCACGGACGGGGCCACGGTCACTGCGGGCCGGACCGTCGGGAGGAGTTCCAGAGGAGGCGCGCCGCTTTCGGACCGTTCGGGCCGCCCTTCGGCGGTGGGCCCTTCGGCGGGCGCGGAGGGCGCGGCGGAGGGCGCGGCCGGGCCCGGCGGGGTGATGTGCGCGCCTCCATCCTGGCGCTGCTCGCCGACCGCTCGATGCACGGCTACGAGATGATCCAGGAGATCGGCGAGCGCAGCGGCGGGGCCTGGAAGCCCAGCCCGGGTTCGGTCTACCCGACCCTGCAGATGCTCGAGGACGAGGGACTCATCACCAGTGAGAGCGAGGGCGGCAAGAAGCTGTTCACGCTCACCGACGCCGGCCGCACCGAGGCCGCGTCCGGCCCGGACGCCCCCTGGGCGGAAGCCGGGCGCGGTGTCGACTTCGAGGCGATGAACGAGATCCGGACGGCCGGGTTCGGCCTGATGGAAGCCTTCGGCCAGGTCTTCAAGACCGGCACCTCCGCCCAGCGGGAGAAGGCCCTCGCGGTCATCAACGACGCCCGCAAGAAGCTCTACCTGATCCTCGCCGACGAGCACTGAGCCCGGCCGGCGGGACCTCCCGCACACGCAGCGGGGGCCCCCCCGGCCGGCCGGCCCGCCCCCGGCGTTGGTTTCGGGGGCGGGGGGGGGGGCCGCGCCCCCCGCGCATAGGGCCGGCCCGGGCCGCGGGGCCGCGCGCGCGCCCGCC
>NZ_JBSGWY010000020.1:23421-28640 GCF_053609145.1 Streptomyces sp. NPDC054961
CGGGACCCCCCGCACCCGCAGCGCCCCCCGCGAGTTCCTCGCGGGGCGCGCTGTCGTACGTACGGGGGGCCGGGTGGTCAGCCGCCCCCGCCCTGATTCCGGGCCGCCGTGGCCGGGTTCCCGGACCGGATCCCCGGCGGAGTCCCGGACCTGGTCTCGGACCCGATTCCGGACCTGATCTCGGACCCGAGCCCGGACCCGAGCCCGGACCGGATCCTGGACCGTCTAGGCGACCACGCCCGCCAGCTTGCGGAGCGACTCGTTCAGCGCGGCCGTGGCGGAGTCCTTGAGCTTTCCGGCCATCAGGGAGACCGCGGCGCCCGAGAACTCCCCGTCGATGCGGACCGTGGTGGCCTCGCCGTCGGGGATCAGGGTGTAGCGGGTCAGGACGGCCACGCCCATCGGCCCTTTGCCGGTGATCGCGATGACGCGCTCCTCCTCCAGCTCGGAGACCGTCCAGAGGATCTCGGCCGGGAAGCCCATCATCTTCATGTTCTCGGTGAAGGTGGAACCGATGGCGAGGGTCTCGGGACCGCCCTTCGGGAAGTTGGTGTGGGTCATGCTCCACTGGCCGTACGCGTCCCAGTCGGTCAGCTGGGACCAGAGCTTCGCGGCGGACGCCTCGATGCGTGATTCCGCGGTGACTTCAGCCATGCGACCACCCCTTCTCGTCAGGTACGTGCGGCGGAAGGTAGTCCCGGCGGACGCAACATTCAAGACTGACGACCTGTCAGATATCGGGGAGCGGGCCGCTCCTCCCCGCCCCCGCCGCAGGGCGCGTCTCAACAGGCGTCACCCCCGCGTCGCTCCTGACCGGCCCTGTCATGATGTCCGAATGCAAGCGTCAGGGAAATACGCCGGACTGAGCCTCGCCCTCGTCTCGGCGATCGCGTTCGGCGGTTCGGGTGTGGCGGCGAAGCCGCTGATCGAAGCGGGTCTGGACCCGCTCCACATGGTCTGGCTCAGGGTGGCCGGGGCGGCCCTCGTGCTGTCCCCGCTGGCCTGGCGCCATCGCGATCTCGTACGGCGCAAACCCCTGCTGCTCGCCGGCTTCGGGCTCGTTGCCGTGGCCGGAGTCCAGGCCTTCTACTTCGCTTCCCTGTCCCGGATTCCGGTCGGCGTGGCCCTGCTGCTGGAGTACCTGGGCCCGGCGCTGCTGCTCGGATGGATCCGCTTCGTGCAGCGCAAGCCGGTGACCCGGTCCGCCGCGGCCGGCGCCGCCGTGGCCGTCGTGGGCCTGGCCTGCGTGGTGCAGATCTGGGCCGGGCTGAGCCTCGACCTGCTCGGGGTGCTGCTCGGCCTCGCGGCCGCCTGCTGCCAGGCTTTCTACTTCGTCTTCGCCGACCAGGGCAGCGACGGGGACGACCTGCCCGACCCCATGGGCATGATCGCGTACGGCATGATCGTCGGCACCCTCGTGATGACGGCCGTCGCGAGGCCGTGGCAGATGGACTGGCGGGTGCTGGGCGGCGACGCGGCGGTCGGCGACCTGACGGTGCCGGCTCCGGTGCTGCTGGCCTGGGTGGTGCTGATCGCGACCGTCTTCGCGTACCTGACCGGAGTGATCTCCGTACGCCGGCTGTCGCCGCAGGTCGCGGGTGTGGTGGCCTGCCTCGAGGCGGTCGTGGCCACCGTCCTGGCGTGGGTGCTGCTCGGCGAGCATCTCGCGACCTGGCAGATCGTCGGCGGCGCGCTCGTCCTGGGCGGGGCCTTCATCGCGCAGACCTCCCGGGCCGCCGGGGCCGGATCCGAGGTAGGGGCCGGGGCCGGGGCCGGGATCGGGGCCGGCGTCGCGGAGCCGGTGTCCGCCCTGGACCGCGATCCGAGCAAGGTCTAGGATCCGATCATGCCGTCGACCGTGCTTCCGCCTCCCGCCGCCTAGCGCGGGCGGCCGCCACCACGCAGCAGAACCCGGCCCGGGCCGTGACCCGGGCGGATGCGCGCTGCCCGCGAAGCGATGACCTGCTTTCCTCATCCTTCACGTACGCGCGGAGAACTCTCGTGTCGAACCTTTCGCCCGCCACCGGGCGCAGCCTGCTGTACCTCGTCGTCGCCGGAGCCGCCTGGGGGACCGCCGGCGCGGCCGCCTCGCTGCTCTTCCTCGCCAGTGACCTCGGCCCGGTCGCCCTGTCGTTCTGGCGGTGCGCCGGCGGGCTGGGGGTGCTGCTCGCGGTGCTCGCCGTCCGCCGCCCCCGGACCGGGGCGGTGGCCGCCCCGCGGCCCTCGGTGGGGTCGCTGATCGGGACCGGCCTGCTGTTCACCCTCTTCCAGTCCGCGTACTTCGCCGCCGTGAGCGAGACCGGCCTCGCCGTCGGCACGGTGGTCACGCTCGGAGCCGGGCCGGTGCTCATCGCGCTCGGCGCCCGGTACTGGATGGGGGAGCGGCTCGGCCGGGGCGGCGCCGCCGCCGTCGTCGGGGCGCTGGCCGGACTCGCCGTGCTCGTCCTCGGCAGCGGCGCGGGCGAGGTGCGTCCGCTCGGTGTCGGCTGGGCGCTGCTGTCCGCCGCGGGGTACGGGGCGATGACCCTGCGGGCCCGGCTGCTCGGGCAGCGCGGGGTCCAGGGGGACCCGCTGGTCACCACCGCCTGGTCGGTCGGCGTGGGCACGGTGTGCCTGCTGCCGCTCGCCGCCGTGGAGGGGCTGCTGCCGCACACCGCCGAACCGGTGCGGGTGCTGTGGCTGCTCGCGTACATGGCCACCGTGCCGACCGTACTGGCGTACGCGCTCTACTTCAGCGGGGCCGCCGTCGTGCGCGCCGCGACGGTGTCCGTGATCATGCTGATCGAACCCGTCAGCGCGGCGGCGATCGCCGTCCTGCTGCTCGGGGAGCGGCTGACCCTCGCGGTGGTGCTGGGCACCGTACTGCTGCTGACGGCGGTGGGCGCGCTGATCGCGGCCGAGTCGCGCCGTCCCGCGCAGAAGACGGCGAAGGCGGCCGGGTCCGAGAAGACGGCCGGGCTCGAGAAGGCGGCCGGGCCCGGGAAGGCGCAGGAGGCGCCGGAGGCGGTGGCGGCGCCGTAGGCCGCAGGGCGGGCCGCCGGTGCGGCCCGCCGACCGGGGTCAGAGCGCGGCGATGTAGTCCGGGACGGTCATGCCGGGGGTCAGGTCGGCGGCCGGTACCGGGGTCCCGTACGCGGGCGCGACCGGCACCACGCCCGACCAGAACGGCAGTCCGAGGTCCTCGAGGTCGTCACTGGGGCCGCCCGTACGGAGCTTCGCGGACACCTCGTTGAGATCGAGGCGGATGACGGCCGTGGCCGCGAGCTCCTTGTTGTTGGCGGGCCGCGAGTCGGCGGAGCGGCCCGGTACGACGTGGTCGACGAGGGCGTCGAGCGCCATCCGGCACTCTTCCGGGTCGGTCACCTCGTAGGCGGTGCCGTGGACGACCACCGAGCGGTAGTTGATCGAGTGGTGGAAGGCCGAGCGGGCCAGGACGAGGCCGTCCACGTGCGTCACGGTCAGGCAGACCGGCAGCCCCGGGTCGGCCTTGCCGGCCGCGAGGAGCGGGCGGGAGCCGGTGGACCCGTGGATGTAGAGGGTCTCGCCGACCCGGCCGAAGAGGGTCGGCAGGACCACCGGGGCGCCGTCACGGACGAAGCCGAGGTGGCAGACGTAGGCCTGGTCGAGTATCGAGTGCACCGTCTCGCGGTCGTAGCGGGCGCGGTCGCGGGACCGGGTCGGGACGGTGCGGTCGGTGGGCGCGTACCCGGCGGGCGGCTCCCCGGTCGAATCCGTGATCGTCTCCGTGACAGGCGTGGCGCTCATGGTGCGGGCTCCGTTGTATTAGTGCATAATGGGCTTTGTGCCAGGAGAATATCTGATCGTTGGGCGTCGCGCATCGGACATCGCCGCCAGTGTCGAAGCGGGTGTCGGGTCGGGCGCGCTCGCGCCGGGAGCGCTGCTGCCGCCGATGCGGGAGCTCGCCGGTGTGCTGGGGGTGAACCCCAACACCGTGGCCGCGGCGTACCGCACGCTGCGCGAGCGCGGAGTCATCGAAACCGACGGGCGGCGCGGCAGCCGGGTCCGGGCCCGCCCGGCGACCGCGCCGCGCGACGGGCTGCGCACGGCTGTCCCGCCGGGCGTCCGCGACCTCACCTCGGGCAATCCGGACCTCCGGCTGCTGCCCGCGCTGGACGAGGCCCTGGCGGGCGCCGCGCGCCGGTACGCGCGCCGGCCCACGCTCTACGGGCAGGACCCGGTGGCCCCGGAGCTGGCGTCGCTCGCCCGGGCCGACTTCGACGCGGACGGGGTGCCGGCCGGGGCGGTGGCGGTGACCTCGGGGGCGCTGGACGGCATCGAGCGGGTACTGGCCGCCCACCTGAGGCCCGGCGACGCCGTGGCGGTCGAGGATCCGGGCTGGGGGAGCGTCCTGGACCTGGTCCCGGCGCTCGGCCTGCGGGTGCTGCCGGTGGCCGTGGACGACGACGGGCCGCTGCCCGGGGCGGTGGCGGGGGCGCTGGCGGCGGGCGCACGGGCACTGGTCGTGACGGCCCGCGCGCAGAATCCGACCGGCGCGGCGGTGAGCGCGCGGCGGGCGGAGGAACTGCGGTCGGTGCTGGCCGGGCACCCGGAGGTGCTGGTCATCGACGACGACCACGGGCACGGCATCGTGGAACAGCCGCTGAACGTACTCGGCGGGGTGACCACGTACTGGGCGCTGGTCCGCTCCACGGCGAAGGCGTACGCGCCCGACCTGCGGGTCGCCCTGATGACCGGCGACGACGTGACGCTCGACCGGGTGCGCGGGCGCCAGCGCCTGGGCCCGGGATGGGTGAGCCGGCTGCTGCAGTACACGGTGGTGGAACTGTGGAACGCCGGCGCGGTCGACCGGGCGGCGGTCGCGCGGTCCTACGGGGAGCGGCGCGACGGCCTCGTCGCGGCGCTGGCGGACCGCGGGGTACGGGCGCACGGGCGGAGCGGGATGAACGTGTGGGTGCCCGTCGCCGACGAGACCGCGGTGGTGACGAGACTGCTGAGTGCGGGCTACGCGGTGGCCGCGGGGGGCCGGTTCCGGGTGGAGTCGGGGCCGGGCGTGCGGATCACGGTGTCGGAGCTGACCCCGTCGGACCTGGCGGGACTGGCGGACGCGGTGGCCTCGGCGGTCCGGCCGACGGCCGGGGGCCGCTTCGACTGACACGGACGGGGGGCGGCGGCGCGGGGGCCGGTCCCCCCCCCCCCCCCCCCCCCCCGCCGGGGCCCCCCCAGCAGAAAGAGAGGGG
>NZ_JBSGWY010000020.1:28650-66403 GCF_053609145.1 Streptomyces sp. NPDC054961
GCGGGAGTCTTCCCGCGCCGCCGCCCCCGTCCGTGCGGGCCCGGCAAGATCTGAAAGGGACGGCTTAGCGGCGCCGGGCCTGGGTGAGGGCCGCGCCCGCCAGGACGACGGCCGCGCCCACCGGCGTGTTCCAGTGGAGCTGTTCGCCCAGCAGGAGGACGCCCGCCGTCGTGGCGATGACCGGGATGAAGTAGGTGACCATCTGCGCGGTGGTCGGGCCGATCTCCGCCACGAGTCCGTACTGCATCTGCAGCGCCAGTCCCGTGCCCAGGGTGCCCAGCGCGATCACCGACAGGGTCGGCCACAGCGGGAACGAGGTGGGGGCCGAGGTGAACAGGGAGCTGACCGCGGCCAGTTGGACGGTGGCGACCAGCAGCTGAGCTCCGGTGAGGGCGACCGGGGAGCTCGGCGTGGAGGCCAGCGTGCGGCGGACGTAGATCCAGCCGACCGGGTAGCAGAGCGAGGCCAGGAGGGCGAGCGCGGTGCCCTTGGCGTCGACGCCCGAGAAGCCCTGCCAGGCGCCGAGGACGGTGAGCACCCCGAGGAAGCCCAGGCCCAGGCCCGCGAAGCGGCGGCGCGTGGGGCGGTCCTCGGAGAGGGCGATCAGCGAGAGGGCCATGCCCCACAGCGGGGAAGTGGCGTTGCAGATGCCCGCCAGGCTGGAGGGGATGCTGAGCTCCGCGTACGCGAAGAGGGAGAAGGGGGCGGTATTGAGCAGCAGCGCCACCACCGTCAGGTGGGCCCAGGTGCGCAGGCTGCGGGGGAGCGGCTCGCGGCGGACCAGGAGGACGGTGAGCAGGGCGAGCGCGCCGAAGAAGACCCGGCCCAGGGCGACGTGGAAGGGCGCGTACGCCTCCGTGCCCACCTTGATCAGCAGGAAGCTGAAGCCCCAGACCACGGAGAGGACGGCGAACCGGAGGCGCCAGTCCAGGCACCTGGCGGCGCGGGAGCCCCCGGGCCGCGGGGCGGTCGCCGGGAGGGCCGGGGCAGGGGCGAGGGCCGGGGAGGGGGCCGGGGCGAAGGCCGGGGCGAGGGCTGGGGCGGGGGCCGGGCCGGAGGTGGAAGGTGCGCTCATGACCATCACTCTGGTGCGTTCAACCTCTTAGGACAAGCGAGAGTTGTTGGGATCGAAGGCGTAGCATCACTTACATGTTGAACTTGGAGCGCCTGCGCACCCTCGACGCCCTCGCCCGCCACGGCTCCGTGAGCGGCGCGGCCGACGGTCTCCACGTCACCACCTCCGCCGTGTCCCAGCAGATGGCGAAGCTGGAACGCGAGGTCGGCCAGCCGCTGCTGGCCAAGAACGGCCGCGGGGTGCGGCTCACCGACGCCGGACGGCTGCTCGCCGACCACGCCGCCCGGATCATCTCCCAGGTCGAGCTCGCCCAGGCCGACGTCGAGGCCCGACGCGGCTGCGCGGTCGGCGAACTGCGGATCGGTGCCTTCCCGACCGCCATGCGCGGACTGCTGCCCCGGACGCTGGCCGGCCTGCGCGGCGATCATCCCCAGCTGCGGCCCCGGGTCCGCGAGCAGGAGCCGGCGGAGAGCATGGCCGCCGTCGTACGGGGCGACCTCGACCTGGCCCTCGCCATCGACTGGCACAACAAGCGGATGCCGGTGCCGGCGGACCTCACCCGGACGCACCTGCTCGACGACTCCGCGGACATCGCGGTACCGGCCGGCCATCCGCTGGCGGGGCGCGCGGAGGTATCGCTCGCCGAGCTCCGCGACGAGGACTGGATCTCCTGGAACGAGGGGCAGTTCTGCCACGAGTGGCTCGTCTACACCCTGCGCGGAGCCGGCGTCGAGCCCCGCATCGCGCACATCGCCGAGGAGCACCACACCCAACTGGCCTTCGTCGAAGCCGGACTCGGGGTGTGCGTGACGCCCCGGCTCGGCCGCGGCCCGGTCCCGGCGGGCGTGCGGCTGCTGTCGTTGAGCGACACCGTACGCCGCCACGTGTACGCGGTCTGGCGGACGGACGCCGACCGGCGGCCGTCGGTCCGGGCCGCCGTCGAGGCCCTGCGGCGGGCCGCCGCGGGACTCTGAAGTCCGGTCGCCGTTCCGGTGCCGTGTCGGGCACTAGATCTTGCGGAAGTCCCACGACACGATCGACTCCGGGGTCAGGCGGATCCAGGCGTGCCGTCCGTCGTGGGGCATCTCCTCGATGCCGAAGTTCTTGACCGGGAAGGTGCGCTCCGGCTCCGCCAGTTCCGCGCAGGGCTCGCCCGTGCGCGGGGCCTCGCCCACGAAGACGGCGCTGCCGGAGAGTTCGACCCCGCGCAGTTCGTCGTAGGCCTCGCCCGCGTCGACGACCACCGAGATCCGGGGGTCCTTGCGCAGGTCGGACCAGCGCCGGCTGCGGGTGATCGAGTAGAGCCATATCGAGGTGCCGTCCCAGACGAACCAGAGCGCGCCCACGTGCGGACGCCCGTCGGGGGAGACCGTGGCCACCCGGCACGTGCGCTGCTCGCGGAGGAAGGCGTCCCGCTCCTCGTCGCTCATCATGATGCGGCGGCCCCGCCGCTGCGGCCTGTCCGTCCGCGCGACGTCCGCGCGCGCCTCGTCCGTCCGCCCGCCGTCCGCGCGCGTCCCGTCCCTCTGTTCCTCGCCCATCCGCCCCTCGCCCCTTCACATCTGACTGTGTGTCAGGAATCATGCGTGCTCTTCCGTCGTCACGCCAGGGGGAGCCATGGCCGAACTGGATCCAGCCACCACCGCTCTGCTCACCGTCGAGTGCCAGAGCGGTGTCGTCGGCGAGGAGAGCGCCCTGCCGGAGCTCGCCAAGGAGGCCCGGGACTCCGGAATGCTGGACCGGGTCGCCGCGCTCGTCGATGCGGCGCGCGGGGCCGGGGTGCAGGTGCTGCACGCCATCGCCGAGAGGCGTCCGGACGGGCTCGCCGCGAACACCAACGCACGGCTCTTCCGGGCCGCCGGCAGGCTGCCCGTGCGCCAGCTGTCCGGCAGCCCGGCCGTGGAGGTCGCCGCCCCCATCACCGTCGCCGAGCAGGACCTCGTGCTGCGCCGCCTGCACGGGCTCTCCCCGATGGCCGGAACCGACCTGGACGCCCTGCTGCGCAACCTCGGCATCCGCACCCTCGTCGTCACCGGGGTCTCCTCGAACATCGCGATCCCGAACACGGTCTTCGACGCCGTCAACCTCGGCTACCAGGTCGTCGTCCCCTCCGACGCCATCGCCGGGGTGCCCGCGGCCTGCACCGCCGAGGTGATCCGCAACTCCCTCTCCCTGGTCGCCGCCATCACCACCACCGAAGCGCTCGTCCGGCAGTGGGCCCCCGCCCACTGACCCCCGTAACCTGGGCGGATGCTGTCCGAAGTGATCGCGACCCGCTACGTCACGCCCCTGCGTGAGGGCGGCTCGCTCCCGGGGATCGTCGAGGCCGACGATCTCGGTACCTATGTCATGAAATTCACCGGAGCCGGCCAGGGCCGCAAGACCCTGGTCGCCGAAGTCATCTGCGGCCGCCTGGCCCAGCGGCTGGGGCTGCGCGTCCCCCGCCTGGTGCAGATGCAGCTCGACCCCGTGATCGGGCTCGGCGAGCCCGATCAGGAGGTCCAGGAGCTGCTCAAGGCCAGCGGCGGGCTGAACCTCGGGATGGACTACCTCCCCGGCTCGATCGGCTTCGACCCGCTCGCCTACCGGGTGGACCCGGTCGAGGCGGGGCGCGTCGTCTGGTTCGACGCCCTCATCAACAACGTCGACCGGTCCTGGCGCAATCCGAACATGCTGGTCTGGCACGGCGACGTCTGGCTCATCGACCACGGCGCCACCATGATCTGGCACCACAACTGGCCCACGGCCGAGAGTGCCGCGGCCAAGCCGTACAACGCCTCCGACCACGTGCTGGCCCCGGCCGGCCCGGACGTCGCCGCGGCGGCCGCCGCGCTCGCGCCCCTCGTGACGAGGGAGCTGCTCACCGAGGTCGCGGCCGACGTACCCGACGAGTGGCTGGTGGACGAGCCCGGCTTCGACTCCACCGACGCGCTGCGCCGCGCCTACGTCGACGTGCTGCTGCCGCGCGCCGCCACGATCCACGAGCGGATCACCATGGAGGCCGAGGTCAAGACCCAGGCGGGTCCTCCCGGCTGGCTTGCCGACCGCCTCGACCCCCGCCCCCGGAAGAACAAGAGCGACAACGAGTGACCAAGCGGGACGTGTTCGAGTACGCGCTGGTGCGCGTGGTGCCCAGGATGGAGCGCGGCGAGTGCTTCAACGCCGGCGTGATCGTCTACTGCCGGGCGCATTCCTACGTCGCCGCGCGCACCCACCTCGACGAGGCCAAGCTCCTCGCCCTGGACCCGGAGGCCGACGTGGCCGGGATCCGGGCCGCGCTGCGCGGGGTCGAGGGGCTGTGCGGCGGGGGCGAGCGGGCGGGCCAGGCGGCCGGCGACGACCCGGGCCGCCGCTTCCGGTGGCTGATCGCGCCGCGCAGCACGGTGGTGCAGCCCGGCCCGGTGCACACCGGGCTGACGGCCGACCCGCAGGCCGAGGTGGAACGGCTGCTGGACGTGCTGGTCCGCTGAGCGGCCGGACGTCCGCCCGGCCGGACGGCTGGCCGGACCCCCGGCCGGCGTCCGGCCGAACCGCGACACCCGCCGATCGGCGGATGTGACAGGAGCCCTGGAACCGGGTGGCGTTGACACCGGGTGCCAGGGCTCCTAGCGTCTCCTCAGCTGAAGCTACTAAGCGGTTGCTCACCCCTGAGGGGCCGCTTTTTCCGAGGGCGAGGAGATCCAGCATGTCCACCACCGAGCAGCGCGTCGCGATCGTGACCGGGGCGGCCCGGGGCATCGGCGCGGCCACCGCCGTACGCCTGGCCGCCGAAGGCCGGGCGGTCGCCGTACTCGACCTGGACGAGGCGGCCTGCAAGGACACCGTGGAGACGATCACGGCGGCCGGCGGCAAGGCCGTCGCGATCGGCTGCGACGTCTCCGACAGCGCGCAGGTGGAGGCGGCCATCGAGCGGGTGGCGAGCCTGCTCGGCGCCCCGACCATCCTGGTCAACAATGCGGGTGTGCTGCGGGACAACCTGCTCTTCAAGATGAGCGAGACGGACTGGGACACCGTCATGAACGTGCACCTGCGCGGCGCGTTCCTGATGTCCAAGGCCTGCCAGAAGCACATGGTGGACGCCAAGTTCGGCCGGATCGTGAGCCTCTCCAGCAGCTCCGCGCTCGGCAACCGGGGCCAGGCCAACTACTCGGCCGCCAAGGCCGGTCTGCAGGGCTTCACCAAGACGCTGGCCATCGAGCTCGGCAAGTTCGGCATCACCGCGAACGCCGTCGCCCCCGGCTTCATCGTGACCGAGATGACCGCGCACACGGCCGCCCGCGTGGGCATGGACTTCGAGGACTTCCAGGCCGCGGCCGCCACCCAGATCCCGGTGCAGCGCGTCGGGCGCCCGGACGACGTGGCCAACGCCATCGCCTTCTTCACCGGCGAGGCCGCCGGCTTCGTCTCGGGCCAGGTCATGTACGTGGCCGGCGGCCCGCTCAGCTGACGAGAGGCAGGGTGCACGACATGACGCACGAAGCAGCGGACAGCGGCAAGGTAGCGCTGATCACCGGGGCGAGCCGGGGCATCGGCTACGGCATCGCCGAGGCGCTGGTGGCGCGGGGCGACCGGCTCTGCATCACCGGACGCAACGAGGAGGCCCTCAAAGAGGCCGTCGAGCGGCTCGGCGCGGACCGGGTGATCGGGGTCGCGGGGAAGGCGCACGACGAGGCCCACCAGGCCGTCGCGGTGGAGCGCACGATGGAGGCCTTCGGCCGCGTCGACTTCCTGATCAACAACGCGGGAACCAATCCGGTCTTCGGGCCGATCGCGGACCTCGACCTCGGGGTGGCGCGCAAGGTCTTCGAGACTAACGTGGTCTCGGCGCTCGGCTTCGCCCAGCGCACCTGGCACGCCTGGCAGAAGGAGAACGGCGGGGCGATCGTGAACATCGCCTCGATCGCCGGCGTCTCCGCCTCGCCCTTCATCGGGGCGTACGGGATGAGCAAGGCCGCCATGGTCAACCTGACCCTCCAGCTGGCCCACGAGATGGCCCCGGGGGTCCGGGTGAACGCGATCGCGCCCGCGGTCGTGAAGACCCAGTTCGCGCAGGCGCTCTACGAGGGCCGGGAACAGGAGGCCGCGGCGGCCTATCCGCTGGGCCGGCTCGGTGTCCCGGAGGACATCGGAGGGGCCGCGGCGTTTCTCACATCTGCACAAGCGGAATGGATCACAGGGCAAACTCTCGTGGTCGACGGGGGAATGTTCCTCAATGCCGGAGTGCATTGACCGATAGTCGGACGCATTTGCCTTCCATTGGGGGGCAAATGCGTACCGAATACGCCCTTAATCGGTCAAGTGCCGCACGAAACCTATCCATTGGATTGGTGACGCACTGCGGTAGGGTCTGCCGCACCCCTGGCTGATCGAGGAGCGTGCACGTGTTCAACCGGACCAGATGCCTGCAGATCTCTGCGGCCCTTGCGTCCATATCCCTGCTCTCCGGATGCGGTCTGTTTTCGGACAAGGGCAGTGACGGCGCGCAGCGGATTGTCGTGGGAACGACGAGCGCACCCACCACCCTCGATCCGGCGGCTGCCTGGGACGGTTCCTGGGAGCTGTACCGGAACGTCTACCAGACGCTTCTGGCATTTCCCACGGGTGCGACCAAGCCCCAGCCGGACGCCGCCCAGAGCTGTGAGTTCACGGACTCCGCGAACGAGTCGTACCGCTGCGTCCTGAAGAAGGGCCTGAAGTTCTCCAACGGCGAGCCGCTCGACGCCAAGGCCGTCAAGCACTCCCTCGACCGGATCAAGAAGATCGACGCCCCGTCCGGTCCCAAGGCGCTCTTCGGCAGCCTGGACAAGATCGAGACGCCGGACGCGCTGACGGTCGTCTTCAACCTGAACACGCCGGACGCCACCTTCCCGTTCGTCCTCGGCTCGCCGGCCGCCTCGCTGGTCGCGCCGAAGGACTACCCGGGCGACAAGCTGCGGGAGGACGGCAAGGTCACCGGTTCCGGCCCGTACACCCTGGAGTCCTACAAGGAAGCCGGCGAGGCGGTCCTGAACCGCAACGACGGCTACACCGGCTTCGCCAACCGCCGCAACGACGGCGTGACCATCCGCTACTTCGCGGACTCCAAGTCGATGATCGCGGCGCTCAAGTCCAAGAGCATCGACGCGACCTACCGAGGCCTGTCCGCCACGGAGATCAAGGACCTGCAGACCCCCGAGTCGCACAACGCGGGCGTCCAGGTCGTGGAGAACTTCGGCGCCGAGATCCGCTACCTGGTCTTCAACCCCAAGGACCCGCAGGTGGCCAAGCTCGCGGTGCGCCAGGCGATCGCCCAGATCGTCGACCGCGGCGCACTGGTCTCCAAGGTCTACCAGGGCACCGCCGAGCCGCTGTACTCGATGGTCCCCAAGGGGGTCGTCGGCCACAAGACGCCCTTCTACGACATGTACGGCCAGGTGGACGTCGCCAAGGCCAAGAAGATCCTCAGGGACGCCGGGATCACCCAGTCGGTGGACCTGACCTTCTGGTACACCACCGACCGCTACGGCGCCTCCACAGCGGACGAGTTCACCGAGCTCAAGCGCCAGCTGGAGGAGAGCGGGCTCTTCAAGATCACCCTGCGCGGCCAGCCCTGGAAGACCTTCCAGGAGGGCTACAAGAAGGGCGAGTACCCGGTCTTCGGCCGCGGCTGGTTCCCGGACTTCCCGGACCCGGACAACTTCATCGCCCCGTTCGTCGGCAAGGACAACGCGGTCGGCACCCCGTACGAGGCCACCGAGATCCTGACCGACCTGCTGCCCAAGTCCCGCCGCGAGAGCGACCGGTCGGCGGGTGTCCACGAGTTCGAGCAGGCCCAGCAGATCTTCGCCCAGGACGTCCGTCTGCTGCCCTTGTGGCAGGGCAAGCTGTACGTGGCCGCGCGCGACGACGTCGGCGGCGCCGAGCGGGCGCTCGACCCGCAGACCGTGATGCAGGTCTGGGAGCTGTACCGCAAGGCCAGCTGGTAGCCGCCCCGGCGGTGCGGGCGGACACGGCCGGATGCGGCGTTGTCAGTGGCCCCCGGTAGGTTCTGAACAGTCGCGCGAAGCACTTGCGCGAGATCGCGGAACTTGTACCGGAGGTTGTCGCCGTGACCCAGATGCTGCCCGAGTCCTGGCTCCCCGTCCTCGGCGGGGAGCTGGACCAGCCCTACTTCAAAGAGCTCACCGAGTTCGTCGAGAAGGAGCGGGCGAACGGGCCGGTCTACCCGCCCCGCGAACAGGTCTTCGCGGCCCTGGAGGCCACGCCCTTCGACCAGGTGAAGGTCCTGGTCCTCGGCCAGGACCCCTACCACGGCGCCGGCCAGGGCCACGGCCTCTGCTTCTCCGTCCGGCCCGGGGTGAAGACCCCGCCCTCGCTGCGCAACATCTACAAGGAGATGCACGCGGAGCTGGGCACCCCCATCCCGGACAACGGCTATCTGATGCCGTGGGCCGAGCAGGGCGTCCTGCTGCTCAACGCGGTGCTCACCGTCCGTGAGGCGGAGCCCAACTCGCACAAGGCCAAGGGCTGGGAGAAGTTCACCGACGCGGTGATCCGCGCGGTGGCCGAGCGCCCCGACCCCGCCGTGTTCGTCCTGTGGGGCGCGTACGCGCAGAAGAAGCTCCCGCTGATCGACGAGGAGCGGCACGCGGTCGTCAAGGGCGCCCACCCCTCGCCGCTGTCGGCCAAGAAGTTCTTCGGCTCCCGCCCCTTCACGCAGATCAACGAGGCCGTCGCCGCTCAGGGGCATGAGCCGATCGACTGGCGGATCCCGGACCTGGGCTGATGCGCCACCGCGCCTAGGCGCCATTGCCCGCGCCTGCGGCTAGCGTCTTGACGACCGGACCGGAGCAGGTCTGGCAGAGCAAGCCGGAGGCCGCGTTGACGGAGCAGCAGGACGCGGCGGAGGACGCCGTCATGACCAGGATCGGCCAAGCGGTCATCCTGCTGCACGTCGGTGACCGCGAGGAGGCCCGCAACCGGCTCGGCGAGATCTGGTCCGAGATCGGCGAGCGGGGGGACGCCCTGCACCGCTGCACGCTCGCGCACTACATGGCCGACGCCCAGGACGACCCGGCCGAGGAGCTGGCCTGGGACCTGAAGGCCCTGACCGCGGCCGACGGGCCCGTGCCACCCGCGGCCGTCCGGGTCTTCTACCCGTCGCTGCACCTGAGCCTGGCCGCCGACTACGTGAAGCTGCGGCGCCCCGAGGCGGCCCGGGTCCACCTGGCGCGGGCCCGGGCCGCCACCGGGGCCCTGGGCGACGACGGGTACGGGAACGGCGTGCGGGCGGCCATCGCCCGGCTGGAGCGGCGGCTCGGGGCGGAGCCGGGCGCGGGGCCCCGGCCGTTCCCGGAGCAGAATCCGTAGCCGGGACCCGCGAACCCCCGGCTCCCGTCGGCCCCCGGGCGCGACTCAGCCCCCGGGAGCGACTCAACCCCCCCCGGAGTGCCTCAGCCGCCGTGGACGCCCGCGCAGATACGGGCCTCCGGGCTGTCCGGATGCCAGCGCCCGTGCCGCCGGCCCATCGCGCAGACGTCGGCCGGCCGCACCGGCAGTTCCCGCACCAGCTCGCGCGGCACTTGCGCCTCGCCCTGCCGGGGCCTGTGGGGGCGGTGGCCGCCGGGACGGGCGTCACCGTCGCCCTCCCCGTGCCCCGTGCGGCCCGCGTGCTCGCCCGGCTTCCTGGGCTCCGGGATGTCGGGGACGGGAAGAGCGGGCCGCGAGCTCCCTGAGGCCGTACCTCGTGCGGCCGCCCGCTCGTCCGCGGCCGGGTCGCCGGGCCGCGGCGCGGACTGCGGTCCGGACGGCGCGGCCGCCGGCTGAGCCGATTGCCCCGGCACGGCCTCCAGCGCCTCCAGGGCGGGAGCCCGGACGACCACCGGCGCGGCCCCGGGCCCGCCTCGCGGCTCGTGCCGGGGCGCCGCCCCCGGGGCGCTGGGAGCGGCCGCCGGCTGCACGGAGGGCGGGGTTACGTTCACACATCCGGAGACGGCCGAAACGGCACAGGCGACTCCGAGCAGCAGTTTTGTCGTGGTTCGGGTTGGATGCACCCGCGCAACTCTGCTGTGCGAAGACCCCGTTGCGAAAACCCGGAGCCGATATTCACCCCGCACGGGTGACGGCTACTCGCTCCTGGACGCCGTCGGAGCCCGCCCGTTGACCGGGGTTACTCGCCCGTGGCGCCGTCGAGGTGCTCGCGCAGCAGGTCCGCGTGGCCGTTGTGGCGCGCGTACTCCTCGATCATGTGGGTGTAGACCCAGCGCAGGCTGAACACCTCGCCCCGGCGGTGGTTTTCGGCGGAAGAGGTGAGGTCCAGCGAGCGGCCGGCCGCGGCCTGCCGAGCCAGCTCGGCCTCGGTCCGCCACACCTCCCCGGCCTCGGTCCAGGTGTCCTTGTCGGTGACGTGGAAGTCCCCGTCCGGGTCGTCAGCCGTGCAGAACAGCTCGGGCAGCTCCTCGCCCAGCATGATCTCCCGGAACCAGTACCGCTCGACTTCGGCCATGTGCCGCACCAGCCCCAGCAGGCTCAGTTCGGAAGGCAGCAGAGGAGTCGAGCGCAGCTGCTCGTCCGAAAGCCCCTCGCACTTCCAGGCCAGGGTGGAGCGGTGGTAGTCGAGCCAGCCGTCGAGCATCTCGCGTTCGCCGGCCGTGGTGGCGGGTTCGGTGCGGTGGGAACCGTCGTTGGGGATCATGGCTTCCATCCTGGTCGAACCCGTTGGCGGGTGCCACCGATTAGGCTGCGTGCATCCCACGAGGAACGAACCTGGAGGCTCCCGGTGAAGGTCGGCTGTATCGGACTCGGCGACATCGCGCAGAAGGCGTACCTGCCCGTCCTCACCACGCGCCCGGGGCTCGAACTGCACCTGCAGACCCGCACTCCGGCCACCCTCGAGCGGGTCGGCGCCCACCACCACGTCCCGGCCGGTCGCCTGCACGCCGATCTCGACTCCCTGCTCGAGCAGAAGCTCGACGCGGCCTTCGTGCACGCCCCGACCGCCGCTCACCCCGAGATCGTGGAACGGCTGCTGGAGGCGGGCGTCCCGACGTACGTGGACAAGCCGATCGCCTACGAGCTCGCGGACTCGCGGCGCCTGGTCGAACTGGCCGAGGAACGCGGGGTCTCGCTCGCCGTCGGCTTCAACCGCCGTCACGCGCCCGGCTACGCGCAGTGCGCCGACCATCCGCGCGAGCTGATCGTCATGCAGAAGAACCGGGTGGGCCTGCCCGAGGACGTACGGACCTTCGTCCTCGACGACTTCATCCACGTCGTCGACACCCTGCGCTTCCTGCTGCCCGGCGAGGCCGACGGGATCGACGTACGGGCCGTCGTGCGCGAGGGGCTGATGAGCCAGGTGGTGCTCCAGATGTCGGGCGCCGGTTTCACCGCGCTCGGCATCATGAACCGGCTCTCCGGCTCGACGGAGGAGGTCCTGGAGGTCTCCGGGCAGGACACCAAGCGCCAGGTGGTCAACCTCGCGGAGATCATCGACCACAAGGGCCAGCCGACGGTCCGGCGCCGCGGGGACTGGGTGCCGGTCGCCCGCCAGCGCGGCATCGAACAGGTGGTGGACGCCTTCCTGGAGGCCGTGGCAGCGGGCCGGACCCTCAGCGCGCGCGACGCGCTGCGCACGCACGAACTGTGCGAGCGGGTGGTGGAATCCGCTCTGGAGCAGGCCTTCTGAGCGACCCTCCCGGCGGCCCGGCCCTCCCGGCCCGCCGGCCGTGATCCATCAGACGGCACGATCCGAATCGGACGGCACGATCCTAAGGAGACGGCCTAGCCGGGAGGCTCCCCGGAGCGCTCCCCGAGCGGCTCGGGGAGCGGGGCGCCGACCGGGGTGCCGACCGGGGTGCCGAGCCCTGTGCCGAGCCGTACGGAGCGGGCGCCCGCGGCCGCGCAGTAGGCGGCCAGGGCGGCGCCCACCGGCCAGTCTCCGAAGCGGACGTACGGGGTCGTGCCCCGGGCGAGCGGGACCTCGTACACCCGCGCCCCACGCGTCGAGGTGGACAGCGCCGGACCGACCCGCTCGCCCGACGGGCCGCGGACCTCGCTGATGCCCGTGAGGGTGGCGTGGACCATGGGGCGCCCGGTCTCGGCGGCGCGCAGCGCGGACAGTGAGGCGTGCTGGGCCGGGGCCCAGCTGTCCTGGAAGCTGGACGTGGCCGACTGGTCGATCAGCAGCGCGGCGCCGTCCCGGGCGAGGTGCCGGCTCATGTCGGGGAAGGCCGACTCGAAGCAGACCAGCGGACCGAGCCGGACGTCCGGACGGCCGGGCAGGTCCATCAGGACCTGGGCGCTGCCGGGAACCCGGTTCTCATCGGCCGCCTTGCCCACGGAGGTGGCCCAGCCCAGCAGCGCGCGGGCCGGCACGTATTCGCCGAAGGGCACCAGGCGCATCTTGTCGTACCGGTCGCCGGTCGGGCCGCCCGGTCCGACGAGGACCGCCGATTTGCGGATCCCCGGCCGGTCGGCGGCCCGCGCGTCCACGTTGACCAGTAACGGGGCCCCGACCCGCGTCGACAGGCCGGCGAGCCTGCGGGCCAGGTCCGGGCGGGCCGTCAGGTCCTCCCCGACGCTGCTCTCGCCCCACACCACCAGGTCCGGGTGCTGCCCGGCCAAGCTCCGGGTGAGCTCCTCCCCGACGGCGAACCGCCGCTCCGCGGCGTCCGGGCCGTCCGGGACCGGCCCCGGCTGTACGACGGCCACGCGCAGCCTGCCCGAGACCTCCGGGCGGGGCGCCCACAGCCACACCACCCCGGCCAGCACCGCGCATCCCGTCACCCCGGCCACCGCGGGAGCGCGCGCCCCCGGTACCGCGATCAGCAGGGCCACCGCGCAGTTCACCGCCACCACGACCAGGCCGACCAGCCAGACCCCGCCCACCGAGGCCAGCCGCAGCGCCGGCGCCACCTGCCACTGGCTGGCCCCCAGCAGCCCCCACGGCCCGCCCAGCCCCTGCCAGGACCGGGCCAGCTCCGACAGCAGCCAGGCCGACGGTACGAGGACCAGCGCCGCGGTCGCCCGGGCTCCGCTCGGGGTCCCACCGAGCAACTCCCGCACCACCAGGGCGAAGGGGATCCAGAGCACCCCCAGCAGCGCGGCCAGGACGAGCAGGAACACGTGCAGGCTGGGGAACAGCCAGTGGTGGACCGCGACGACGAACCCGGCGCCGCCGAGCCAGCCCTCCAGGGCGGCCCGCCGGCCGGTGGGGGCGGACCTCAGCAGCAGCATCCAGGGCACGAGGGCGACGTAGGCGAACCACCAGAGCGCGGGGGCGGGGAAGGCGAGGCAGGGCAGCGCTCCGGCGGTGACGGCCGCCGTCGCGCGCCACCACGCCACCCGCTTCGAGACCGTCGGCATCATGAGGGGCCTCCGCTTCCAGTGTGGAACAGCCCTGCGGATCATGCCCGTGGGTCAGAAGGACATGTGCCGCCACTTCTCGTGGACGGTGACCCCGGAGAGCCGCCAGCCGGAGCGGGCGGTGCGCACGAGGGCGAAGGTGTAGCGGCCCGCGGCGACGAAGTTGGGTGCGGTGACCGCGCCGTCGGACTCCTCGCCCTCCAGCCGCATCGGATTGAGGAAGTCCGCCCGCACCCGCGCCGTGTCACCGGGCGAGCCGCCCAGGTCCGCCACCCGGATCAGCCGGTTGACGATGAGGTGCTGGCGCACCGGGAACAGCTTCATCGTCTCCGCGAGCCAGTCCGCGACCTCTCCGGCCGGCCCCTCCACCCCGCCCGCCGAGCTGTAGTCGGCCCGCCCGCCCGGGGCGAACAGGGCGCGGTACGCGTCCCAGTCGCCGTCGTCCACGGCCACCGCGTACCCCGTGACCACCTCGTCGATCGCCAGCCGGTCCATCACGGTCGCAAGGTCCACACGCTGCGTCATCGGGTCAGTGTGAGGGCGCGGCGCGCGGAGGCCAAGGGGCGTGCGGGACCGGGATCTTCGGACGTCCGGTCAGCGACGGGAATGCGCCTCCCGGGGCCGGACCACGACCAGGAACGCATCGCTGGCCAGGTCCATCACCACCTCCGCTGGAACCCCCTCGCGCAGCCGCTGCGCCGCGTACTCCTCGGCAGGCCAGCTCCCCCTCGGACTTCCGGCCGGAAACCGTTCCAACACCACTCGACCCATGGGACACCCCCGTAGCTCGTCTTCAGGTCGCTTCCGTTCTCTTGCACAACGACGCGCGGGCCGGCCGGGAACGTTCCCGAACGGCCCACGATTCACGCGAAGCGGTGAGCGGGCGGGCCCGACGGGCCCGGCCCGTGGCCGCGAGCGGACCTGGACCGCGGTTCCCGAGCGCGTCGCGGGCCGCTCTCACCGTGCCGCGGGGGCGCGTCCGGATCCTGCTCGCAGACCGTGAGTTTCGGTTCTAATCGGGCAGATCTGACGGAGGGCGTCATTTCCGACTTTGTAAACACATTGCTTGTCGTTTACCGTTGGCGAAGCGCGGGAACGGCCGCGCTTGTATCTGCGGGAGGTGATCAGCGTGCCTGGTGGAAGTAGTCCCAGGGCGTACACGCCACCCATCCCGCTCGACGTACTGCAGTAGCGGCCCCGTGCCGCGCCACGGCAGGATGCCTCGGCGGCGCGTCGGTGGACTACCGCGAGCCCTGTCCGCCGGGCCACTGCGCCTGATCTGACCGTTTTCGCGGCGGCTGCGCCCTCTCATTCGAACCCGGCTCCGCGTCGGCGTGCCCCGGCACGCCCACTCCGGTGACGGGCACGGACGGGCGGCTCCTGGTGCGACGCCTCACGCCTCATGCCTGATGCCTGACGACCAATGCGTCGTCGGTTGTCCCGGCGAACACATTCACCACACCTTTACCGCCGAAGCATGCCCGGAATCCGCAGAGCGGCGACGGACGCGTGCCCACGGCGTGCCTTGACAGGAGGAATTCCATGACCAGCACGACCCCGATGAACCACGACAACGCGTCGGCGGCAGTCGAGACGGTGGAACAGCACGTCCAGAACGCCCAGAAGCTCGAACTCCTCCGGGAGATCAACAAGGAGATCCGCGGGCTGAACAAGGAAATGGAAGACATCCGGGGAATCACCGAAGACCAGTTGGAGGTCACGGTGGAGACCCGGAAGGTGAGCGCCTGGACGGCGATCGCCGTGGTCCCCGGAGCGCTCGCGTCGCTCTACGGCTCCAACTTCGAGCACATGCCCGAGCTCCAGTTCAAGTACGGCTGGCCCATCTTCCTCGCAGCCCTGGCGTCCTGCTCGCTGGCCACCTACTTCGCGGTCAAGCGCAAGGGCTGGCTCTAAGCCGCTACCGAGCAAAGGAAAGGAGATTCGCATGTCGGACAACTCCACCCGCCCCACCCTGACCGCGCCCACCGCGAAGGACCTCGACGCGTGTTCGGTCGAGGAACTGCGCACCTTTCTCGTCGGAGTCCGCCGGTACCAGAAGGAACTGGTCCTGCTCCACCAGAAGTCGGTGGACCTCTACCACGGGACGAGGAAGGCCCGGAAGGTGAGCTCGTGGCTCGTGGTCTTCCTGCTTCCCACGATGCTGGGCGGCATCTACTCCGCGAACTTCTACCAGCCGGAAACCCGATTCGTATGGGCCTGGCCGGCCTTCCTCGCCGTGGTCCTGGCCTCGGGCCTGGCGATGTTCGCCCTCCTGCGGCGCAGGCGCTGTCTGTAGCGTCGCGGCCGTGCCCGTTCGGTGCCCTGTAGAACGGGGAACGCGGAGCACGCCGGTGGCACGTGGCCGTGCTCACCGGCGGGCTCCGCGTTCGCCGTGGACGCGGGGCGGAGTCCTAGCCGGCCGACTCGCCGGCGTGGGGGCTCAGCACGCCCGCGCCGATCAGGGCGAACAGCAGGATGCCCAGCAGGATCCGGTAGATCACGAAGGGCATGAAGCTCCGGCTGGAGATGAACTTCATGAACCACGCGATGACGGCGTAGCCCACGACGAAGGCGATGACCGTCGCGAAGACCGTCTGGCCCCAGGCGATGTGGCCCGGGTCCTCGACGACGTCCTTGATCTCGAACACGCCCGAGGCCAGGACGGCCGGGATGGCGAGGAGGAAGGAGTAGCGGGCCGCGGCCTCACGGGTGAAGCCCAGCAGCAGGCCGCCGGAGATCGTCGCGCCGGAGCGGGAGACGCCCGGGATCAGCGCCATCGCCTGGCAGAGGCCGAAGATCAGGCCGTCCTTGACGCTGAGTTCCTTGAGCGTCTTGCGCTCACGGATGGCGCGGTGCCGGCCGCCCTCCTCGTCGCGCGCCGCGAGCCGGTCGGCGACGCCCAGCACGATGCCCATCACGATGAGGGTGGTGGCGATCAGCCGCAGATCGCGGAACGGGCCCTCGATCTGGTCCTTGAAGGCGAGGCCGAGCACACCGATCGGGATCGAGCCGACGATCACCAGCCAGCCCATCTTGGCGTCCTGCTCGGAGCGCAGCGCGCTGGTGTACAGCGAGCGGAACCAGGTGGAGATGATCCGCGCGATGTCCTTGCGGAAGTAGATCAGCACGGCGGCCTCGGTGCCGATCTGCGTGATGGCGGTGAAGGCCGCTCCCGGATCGTGCCAGCCGGCGAACGCCGCGGTCAGCCGCAGGTGGGCGCTGGAGGAGATCGGGAGGAACTCCGTAAGCCCCTGGACGAGACCGAGGATTAGGGATTCGAACCAGCTCATGTCGGGGTGCGCTCGTCCTTGTGATCGTCGGGCAGTTCGGGTCCGATGCTAGGGCCCGTGCGGTGCCGCCGTGACCACAGGGGGGTATACGGGCGTCAGTTCGCGGACCGGCAGGGGCTGTCGGCCGCCCTGTGCCCCGGTCTGAGCCGGTGCCTGGCGCCCGGCCGGGGGCGCGGGCGCGGGGTGCGCGGCCGTGGCCGCGGACTTCCGTGCGGGGGCGAGGTGGTGACGCTTGCGCCACGCGACGACCGCCGCTCCCGCCGCGGAGAGGGCGATGAAGCCGAACGAGGCGAGGAACGCGGGGGAGGTGGGAGAGGAGGCGCTGGCCCCCGCGACGACGTATGCGGCGGTGTTGGGGATCACGCCGATCGCCGTGGCCAGGAGGAAGGGGAGCCAGCCGCAGCGGGACATCGCGGCGCCGTAATTGGCCACCGCGAAGGGCAGACCGGGAAAGATCCGGACCGCGAGCATCGAGCGGAAGCCGTGCCGGGCGAGCTGGTCGTCGGCCGCCTGCAGCCAGCGGCCGCGGATCAGCGGACGCAGCGCGTCGCGGCCCATCAGCCGGCCGAGGCCGAAGGAGATCCCGGCGCCCACCACCGAGCCGCCGACCGCCGCGACCAGGCCGAACTGGGATCCGAAGAGGGCGCCCGAGGCCAGGTTCAGCAGCGGACGCGGCACCAGGGCGGCCGTGCACACCCCGTACGCCCCGGCGAAGAGCAGCACCGCCGCGCCCACCGGGAGTCCCGGGGGCCAGCCCTCCGAGAGCAGCCGCTGGGGCTCGAACAGCACGACGCAGACGCCGGCCGCCAGGAGCAGCGCGACGAGCAGCGAGAGCCGGGTCCGCGGCGCGAGGAGGAGGGACATTCCGGGAGACTAACCGACCCGAACGACCCCGCGCCGTAATCTGGGCCTCATGCAGTCGAACGACCAGCGGCCGCCACGGGTTCCGCGCAGCGCCCTCGCCGAGCTGCTGGCGGAGCGCCTCACCGCCTCCTTCGGCGCCGCGGCGGACCCGGTCCAGGCCGGGCACATGGCCGCGTACATGAAGGACGTCGGGCCGTTCCTGGGAATCCGCACCCCGCTGCGCCGCGAGCTGTCGCGGACCGTGACCAAGGACACCCCGAGGCCGACCGAGGCGGACTGCGCGGCGCTCGCGCTGCGCTGCTGGGGGCTCGCGGAGCGCGAGTACCGCTACTTCGCCGCCGACTACCTGCGCCGGCACGTCGCGCGCTGCTCCTCCGGTTTCCTGCCCGTCGTCCGGCACCTGATCGTCACCGATCCGTGGTGGGACACCGTCGACACCCTCGCCGCGCACACGGTCGGCCCGCTCGTGGCGGCCGACCCGGCGCTGGCGTCCGTCATGGACGAGTGGATCGGGGACGAGGACCTGTGGGTGGCCCGCGCCGCCCTCCTCCACCAGCTCCGCCGCGCCTCCACGACGGACGCGGAGCGGCTCTTCGCCTACTGCCGCCGGCAGTCCGGCCACCCCGACTTCTTCATCCGCAAGGCCATCGGCTGGTGCCTGCGCGAGTACGCCAAGACGGACCCCGGCGCGGTACGCGCCTTCGTCGGGGCCGAGCGGGAGTCGCTCTCCCCGCTCTCGGTGCGCGAGGCGCTCAAGCACCTGTAGGCGCAGGACGGTTCGGCGAATAACCGTTCGACGGGACGGACCCGGTCCGGCAGGATCGGTGGCATGTCCCGGTACGCCTTCCCCGCAGCGCCGTCCGCAGTCGCGGACGCGCCGAAGGCTGCCGTCCCGGTGGAAACCGCCGCGGGCGCACCCGCATTCGGCGGCGCACGAAGCTGACCCTTCCCGGATCGTCCGGCGGACCCCACAGGGGAAGGGTCGGTTCGCTCCAGGGGTCCCGTATCTCCAGCTTCGGATCACACGGGAAGACATCATGGCCAAGACGGCCTTCGTGCGCACCAAGCCGCACCTGAACATCGGCACCATGGGTCACGTCGACCACGGGAAGACGACGTTGACCGCCGCCATCACCAAGGTCCTCGCCACCCGCGGCGGCGCCTCCTTCGTGCCGTTCGACCGCATCGACCGGGCGCCGGAGGAGGCCCGGCGCGGGATCACCATCAACCTCACGCACGTCGAGTACGAGACCGGCACCCGGCACTACGCCCACGTCGACATGCCGGGCCACGCCGACTACGTGAAGAACATGCTCACCGGCGCGGCCCAGCTCGACGGGGCGATCCTCGTCGTCTCCGCGCTCGACGGGGTCATGCCGCAGACCGCCGAGCACGTGCTCCTCGCCCGGCAGGTCGGCGTCGACCACATCGTGGTCGCGCTGAACAAGGCCGACGCCGCGGACCCCGAGCTCACCGACCTGGTCGAGCTGGAGGTCCGCGAGCTGCTCACCGCCCACGGCTACGGCGGGGACACCACCCCGGTCGTCCGGGTGTCCGGACTCGGGGCGCTGGAGGGCGACCCGCGCTGGACCTCGGCGATCGAGGCCCTGCTCGACGCCGTGGACACGTACGTGCCGACGCCCGTGCGGTACACGGACGCGCCGTTCCTGATGCCGGTGGAGAACGTCCTGACCATCACCGGCCGCGGGACCGTCGTCACGGGCGCCGTCGAGCGGGGCACCGTCCGCACGGGCGACCGCGTCAGCCTGCTCGGCGGCGCCGGCGAGCCCGCCCTGTCGGTGGTCACCGGGCTGGAGACCTTCGGGAAGCCGATGGAGTCCGCCGAGGCCGGGGACAACGTCGCCCTGTTGCTGCGCGGGGTGCCGCGCGACGCGGTGCGCCGCGGAGACGTGGTGGCCGCGCCCGGCAGCGTCGTGCCGACCCGTCGGTTCACGGCGCGGGTGTACCTCCTGTCCGCCCGGGAGGGCGGCCGCACGACCCCGGTGGCCTCCGGCTACCGGCCGCAGTTCTACATCCGCACCGCGGACGTGGTGGGCGACGTGGACCTCGGCGGGCCGGGTGCGGCCCGGCCGGGGGAGACGGTCACCATGACCGTCGAGCTCGGGCGGGACGTCCCGTTGGAGAGCGGGCTCGGCTTCGCGATCCGTGAGGGCGGCCGCACGGTCGGCGCGGGGACGGTGACCGAGGTCGGGTAGCGGGCCTTCGCGCGGAAGGCCGTGGCAAGCCCCTTGTGGTGGCGGTGGTCCGGGTGCGCCAGACTGCCGTCACCACTGGCATGCGGGGAGGGGTGGCGGCCCATGGGCGGCGACGGCACGGTCGGGTACGGCAAGGACGGGAACGAGGAGAGGGGCGTGGACGAGGGCCGGGGCGTGGACGAGGGCCGCGGCGAGGGCGAGGCCCGGGGCAAGGCCACGGCGCTGGTGCTCGGCGGCGGCGGACTGACCGGCGTGGGCTGGGAGGCCGGGATGCTGTACGGGCTCGCCCGCGCGGGGGTCGACCTCTTCGGCGCCGACCTCGTCGTCGGCACCTCGGCCGGCTCGGTCGTCGGCGCGCAGCTCGCCTCCGGACTGCTCACCCCGCAGGAGCTGTACGAGCGCCAGCTCGGCGACCCGGGCGGCGAACTCCCCGCGAAGCTGGGGGCCTCGCTCATCGGGCGGTACGCCCTCGCGATGGTGCGCTCGCGCGACGCGCAGGCCTACCGGCGCCGGGTCGGCGCCCTCGCGCTCGCCGCCGTCACCGAACCGGAGGCGGAGCGCCGCAAGGTGCTGCAAGCCCGGCTGGTCTCGCACGACTGGCCCGAGCGGCGCCTGGTCGTCGCGGCCGTGGACGCGCTGACCGGCGAGCTGGCGGCCTTCGACCGGGGGAGCGGCGCCGGGCTGGTCGAGGCCGTCTCGGCGAGCTGCGCCGTACCCGGGGTGTGGCCGGCCGTCACGGTCGACGGGCGCCGCTTCATCGACGGCGGGGTCCGCTCCGCGACCAACGCCGACCTCGCCGCCGGCTACGCGCGGGTGGTGATCCTCGCCCCGGTCTCCATGGGCTCGGGACTCGTCCCCTCGCCGGCGTCCCAGGCCGCGCGGCTGCGGGCGGCCGGGGCGAAGGTCCTGCTGATCACGCCGTCGGCGGCGGCCCGCAAGGTGTTCGGGCGCAACGTACTGGACCCCGCCCGGCGCGATCCGGCGGCCCGGGCGGGCCTCGCGCAGGCGGACGAGCACGCCGCGGAAGCGGCCGACGTCTGGGCGGGTCCGGCGGCCTGACAATGGTGCGGTGAGTGACGAACAGATTCCGGTGATCCGGGACGTGGCCCAGGGCACCGCCAGACTGCTGCCGGACATCGACCGGGAGCGGGCCTGGCTGCTCACCGTGGACGGGGCGCCGCAGTCGTACGTGGACCTCGACGACCCGGAGCACCTGGAGTTCGAGTACGTACGCCGGCTCGCGCACGTACTGGACCGCGCGGGCGGGCCGGGAGCCGCGCTGGACCTGCTGCACCTGGGTGGCGGGGCGCTGACCCTGCCGCGGTACGCGGCGGCGACCCGGCCGGGGTCGCGGCAGGACGTGGTGGAGTTCGACGGCGGGCTGGTGGCGCTGGTCGCGGAGCACCTGCCGGTGGCGGCGGACGCCGGGATCGAGGTGCACGTAGCCGACGCGCGGGAGTGGCTGGCGGCGGCGCCGGCCGCGAGCGCGGACGTGGTGGTGGGGGACGTCTTCGGAGGCTCCCGGGTGCCGGCTTCGCTGACCTCCGTGGAGTACGCGCGGGAGGTGGCGCGGGTGCTGAGGCCCGGCGGCGTGTACGCGGCGAACCTCGCCGACGGGGCGCCGTTCGGGTTCCTGCGGGGGCAGCTGGCGAACTTCGGCGCGGTGTTCGGACAGCTCGCGCTGATCGCGGAGCCCGGGGTGCTGAGGGGGCGGCGGTTCGGGAACGCGGTGCTGCTGGCCTCGGACGGGGAGTTGCCGGTCGCGGGACTTTCACGGGCGTGCGCGGGTGACGCGTTTCCCGCGCGGGTCGAGGCGGGGGACGCGGTGGCGCTACTGGTGCGGGGGGCGCTGCCCGTGGGCGACGCCGACGCCGTGGCCTCGCCCGAGCCGCCGGAGGGCGCGTTCAGCCTGGGCTGAGCCTCCACGGGCCGGGGCCCGGGGCGGGCCGGGCCCCCGCCTCGGGCCCCGGCCCCCGGACCTCACACGCCGGCGGGGCCGGGCTTCACCGGTTTGCGGGTCATGCGGCGGACGTCGGGGACCAGCAGGACGGCCGTGGTGACCAGGACGACCAGCCCGGCGCAGCCCCAGAGGGCCGCGGTGCGGCCGATGGCTGATTCGACCGGGCCGGCGACCGCCGTGGCCAGGGGAAGCATCGAGACCGAGCCGAACCAGTCGTAGGCGGAGACCCGGGAGAACTTCTCCTCCGGGATCTCCTGGTGCATCGTCGTCATCCAGCTGACGCCGAAGACCTCGATGGCCGTGCCGGTCACGAACATCACCGCGCACAGGGCCCACACCGGCAGCGGCACCGCCAGCCCCGCCGAGGGGAGCGCCAGCGGGAACACGCACAGGGTTCCGACCAGCAGCAGGCGGCGCGGTTTCCAGACCATCATCAGGACGGCTCCGCCGATGGTGCCGAGGCCGAAGAAGCCCAGGGCCAGGCCCCAGGGGGCCGGGCCGCCCAGCTGGTCCCGGGCGACCAGGGGACCGTAGACCGACTCCGCGGCGCCGACGACGGCGACGACGACGGAGAACTGGAGCACGATGCTCCACAGCCAGGGGCGGCTGCGGACCTCCCCCCAGCCCTCGCGCAGGTCGCCCAGCAGGCCGCCGCCGGGAGCCCGGTCGGCCACGTGGCCGACGTCGAGGAACGCGCGCATGGTCCCGGCGACGGCGAAGGCGGCCGCGTCCACGGCCAGGACCCAGCCGGGCCCCATCCCGGCGATCATGGCTCCGCCGAGGGCGGCCCCGCCGATGCCGGCGCCGTTCATCGCCATGCGGAAGAGGGCGAAGGCGCGGTGGGCGTGTTCGCCGGAGACGCTGGACAGGAGCAGGCCCTCGGCGGCCGGGTTGAAGAAGGCCGTTCCCGTTCCGCACAGCGCGGTGAGCAGCATCATCTGCCACAGCTGAGGGTCGCCCGCGAGGACGAGGACGGCGAAGGCGGCCTGCGAGAGGCAGTTCAGCGCGTTGGCCGCGACCATCACGCGGTGGCGCGGCATCCGGTCGGCGATCGCGCCGCCGACCAGGAGGAAGAGGACGAGCGGCAGGGTGCGGGCGGCGGCCACCAGGCCGACGTCACCGGCGGAGCCGCCGGCCTCGAGCACGGCGAAGGCGGCGGCGATGAGCGCTCCGTGGCTCCCGAGGTTCGTGACGACCGCCGCACCCGTCAGCAGGGTGTAGTTGCGGCCCGCCCAGGCCGGCGGGCGGCGGGACAGGGGCGAACGGGCGGGGCCGGGCGAGAGGGCGGGGCCGGGGGGGAGGGTGGGGGGAGAGC
The DNA here is from genome assembly GCF_053609145.1 of Streptomyces sp. NPDC054961. Lineage (NCBI taxonomy): Bacteria > Bacillati > Actinomycetota > Actinomycetes > Kitasatosporales > Streptomycetaceae > Streptomyces > Streptomyces sp. NPDC054961. The sequence continues at coordinate 51,713 of NZ_JBSGWY010000020.1, forward strand.
TCACCCCCGGACTATCCCCGTCCCGGGCCGGTAATCCAAACGGATGGCCACCGGCCCGGGACGGAGGCTGCGGGCAGGGCCCGGATCAGCCGGTGTTGATGCGGATGGTGCTGAGGATCTTCTCGTAGGTCTCCGCGCTCACTTCGCCCGGGACGCCCGCGGCGCCGTAGAGGATCCAGCTGGAGAGGTCACCCTTGGGGGTCGTGAAGCTGAAGGCGATGGACTTGCCGTCGGAGGAGCACTTGTTCTCCTTCGGCAGGCCGGTCACGGACGCGGTCGCCATGTGGCCCTTGAGGCCGGAGGAGGTGGTGTACTCCTTCGGCTCGGTGACCTTGACGGTGCCCTGCGGCGCCTTCTGCGCGTAGGCGGCGAACACCCAGTTGCCGGCCTCGTTGCGCGCGGCCTCGGCGGTGTCCTTCGCGCCCTGGCCGCCCTTGCTGCCGGTGCCCGCGAGCGAGGTCGACTCCTCCTTGCCGTCCTTGTTCGAGTCGACCTTGCACCAGTCCTCCTTGAGGAAGGCGGGCGCGGACATCATGACGACGGGGGAACCGTCGTTCTTGACGTCGTCCTCGAAGCCGGTGGACATGCCCGAGGACAGGACGTTCCAGTCCGGCGGGACGTCGAAGGCGGTGCCGTACTTCGGGTTGATGACGACCTTCCAGCCCGGGATGACGGGCTTGGCGTCGGCGCCGCCGCGCGGGTTGGCCCCGGTGCTCGCGGAGGTGGACGCGCCCGAGGAGGCGGGGGCGGAGGGGGAGCCGGTCGGCTTGTCGTCCGCCTCGTTGGTGGAGTCGTCGTCCCGGGTGAGGACGAACGCGCCCATGCCGAGGGCCGTCACGGCGACGGCCGAGGCCGCGACGATGGCGACGGTCTTGGTGGAGAAGGGGCTCCCGCCGCGCGGGGGCTGCGGTGCGGAGGGAGGCGTCGGGCCGCCCCACTGCTGTACCGGAACGGTCTGCGGCTGCTGGCCCCACTGCTGGGGGGCCGGCTGCTGCTGCGGATATCCGTAGCCGGGCTGCTGGTCGCCGTACGCCGTCGGCGGCTGCTGCTGGTACGGGTTCGGCGTTCCCGGCTGCTGCTGGTACGGGTTCTGATGCGCGTCCTGGGGGTTCTGTTCTCCCCCGGGCGGCTGCTGCTGTCCTGGCCACATGGCCGGTAACGATAGTGGGAGGGGGCGTGGGGAGCCACGGCCGCCCCCGTACAGGTATGGCCAATGCCGCTTACTCGTGGGTAACATCGCGTTCCATGAGCGCAGAACAGATGAACGTGGGCGAACTCCTCGCCGCGACCGTGCCGATGGCCAAGACCCTGAACCTCCAGTTCCTGGAGACCACCCCCGAGCGCGCGGTCGTCAGGCTCCCGGACCAGCCCGATTTCCACAACCACCTCGGCGGCCCGCACGCCGGCGCCATGTTCACCCTCGCCGAATCGGCGAGCGGAGCGATCGTCCTGGCCGCCTTCGGCGACCAGCTCTCGCGCGCCGTACCCCTCGCCGTCAAGGCCGAGATCGGCTACAAGAAGCTCGCCAAGGGCGTCGTGACGGCCACCGCCACCCTCGGCCGCCCCGCCGCCGAGATCGTCGCCGAACTCGACGCGGGCGGCCGCCCCGAGTTCCCGGTCACCATCGCCATCCAGCGCGAGGACGAGGCCGTGACCGGCGAGATGACCGTGGTCTGGACGCTTCGCCCCAACGCGTAACGCCACCGGGCCGGCCCGGCGGCCGCCGCAGGGCTGAACCTCGCCGCCGCGGTGGCGCGCCTGAGGCGGACCCGCGCGGCGGGCGGCGCACAGTGGGCGACGGGAGCGGTCCGGCGCGGGCCGCTCCCGTCCACCGACGCCGATGCCCACGCCGCAGGGGGAGCGCCCATGAGCGAGGCCGTGTCCAGACGCCGTGCGATGGGACTCCTCGGAGTGCTGGGCGCCGCCCTGGGCGCGGCCGGCTGCGTACCGGCGCCGCCGCCCGGCACACGGCCCCGCAAGGTCTCCGCCGCCGCGCCCAGGGCCGGCAGCGCCGCCAGGATCGACGGGCTGCTCGACCGGCTCACGCTGGAGGAGAAGACCGTCCTGCTGCACGGCGCCCCCGACCCGGCCCCCCTCGGCCAGGCCGGCTACGTGCCGGGCATCCCCCGCCTCGGCATCCCCGCGCTGCGGCTCGCCGACGGGCCCGCCGGGGTCCGCGTGGCCGTGCCGGCCACCGCGCTGCCCGCACCCGTGCTGCTCGCCTCCGCCTTCGACCCGGAACTGGCCCGCGCGTACGGCAGGGTGATCGGGCGCGAGGGGCGGGCGCTCGGCCAGGACGTCCTGCTCTCGCCGATGGTCAACCTCATCCGCACCCCGTTCGCCGGGCGGAACTTCGAGACCTTCTCCGAGGACCCGAAACTGACGGCCGACCTCGTCGCCGAGGTCGTCCGGGGCATCCAGGACGAGGGGCTCATCGCCGCCGTCAAGCACTTCGCGCTCAACAACCAGGAGAAGGGCCGCGACACCGTCGACGTGATCGCCGCCGAGCAGACCCTCCACGAGACGGAGCTACGGGGCTTCGAGGCCGCCGTGGCGGCCGGCGCGGGCGCGGTCATGGGCGCCTACAACAAGGTCAACGGCGTCTACGCCTGCGAGAGCAAGCCGCTCCTCGACGAACTCCTGCGCCGCCGCTGGGGGTTCGGCGGCTGGGTGATGTCCGACTGGGACGCCACCCACAGCACCGTCGCCTCGATCGGCGCCGGCCTCGACATGGAGATGCCCGGCGGCACCCACTACGGCGCCCCGCTGCGCGAGGCGGTGCGCGGCGGCTCCGTCCACGAGGACGCCGTGAACCTCGCGGTGCGCCGCGTCCTGGTCACCATGGACCGCTTCGGGCTGCTCGTCGAGCACCCGGCCGCCCGGCCCGCCCGCGACGCGGCGGCCGGGGCCGAGGTCGCCCGCCGGGTGGCCGTGGCGGGCGCGGTCCTGCTGCGCAACGAGCGCGCCACCCTGCCGCTGACGGGGGCCGCCGCGCGCTCGGTCGCCGTCATCGGCCCCACCGGCCGGACCCCCTTCGTCGGCGGCGGCGGCAGCGCGCACGTGGTCCCCGACGCGGCTGCCGCCCCCCTCGAGGCGATCCGGCGGCGGGCCGGGAACGGTTCCACCGTGCGCTACGCGCTCGGCGAGGACCTGTACGGGCGCCCGCTCCCGCCGGAACTGCTGGCGCCCGACGCCGGACTCGAGGACCGGAGGGTGGACGCGGGCCGGACCTGGACCTACGAGGGGACCTTCCGGCTGGCCGCCGACGACGAGTGGACCCTGCTCGTCCACTACACCGGGAAACGGCCGGGCGTCCGCCTCGACGGGGAGGAGCTGTTCCCCGTACGGCAGGGCGTGGCCGAACGGTTCGCGGGCGGACTTCTGGGCGCGGCGCCCGACGGGCTCGCCGTGCGCCGCCGCACCCTCGCGCTCAAGGCGGGCGAGCACCGGCTCACCGTCAGCGCCGAGGGCGGCCCGAAGGGGCAGCGGCTGCGCCTGCGGCACACCACGAAGGCGACCCGGGCCGCCGACCTCGACGAGGCGGTGCGGGCCGCGAAGGCGGCGCGCAGCGTGGTGCTGTTCGCCTACGAGGACGCCACCGAGGGCAGCGACCGCGCCTCGCTGGGCCTCCCGGGAGGCCAGGCGGCGCTGATCGAGGCGGTGGCCGCGGCCAACCCGCGCACCACGGTGGTGCTGAACACCTCCTCCAGCACGACGATGCCCTGGCTCGCCCGCACCGGCGCGGTCCTGCAGATGTACTACCCGGGCCAGGAGGGCGCGGGCGCCACCGCCGACGTGCTCTTCGGCGACGTGGACCCCGGCGGCCGGCTCACCCAGACCTTCCCGGCCGACGAGCACGCGACCCCGGTCGGCGGCGACGCGATGCGCTACCCCGGGCTGGGCGGCCGGCAGGAGTACTCCGAGGGCGTGCACGTCGGCCACCGCTGGTACGACGCGCAGCGGGTGGCTCCGCTGTTCCCCTTCGGGCACGGGCTCTCGTACACGACCTGGGAGTACGAGAAGCTGACGGTCCGGCCGGGTGGTGCGGGGGGTGCGGGCGGCGCCGGCGATGCGGGTGGTGAGGGCGGTGCGAAGGCGCGGCAGGGCGGGCTGCGCGTGGAGTTCACCGTCCGCAACACCGGCCGCCGCAAGGGCACCGAGGTGGCCCAGGTGTACGTGGGTCCCTCCCCGGACCTGAAGCTGGAGCAGCCGGTGCGGGCCCTGGCGGGCTACCGGCGGCTCACCCTCGCGCCGGGCGAGGCGCAGCGGGTCGTCATCGACATCGACGCGCGCACGCTCTCCTCGTGGGACCCGCAACGGCACACGTGGGTGGTGGGCTCGGGCCGGCGCGAGGTGTTCGCAGGCCGGTCCTCGCGCGATCTTCCGCTGAAGGCGAAGGCTCTGGTGGCGACCGGATAGGCTGCTCGTTCGGCCGGTCACAGGGGACGGGCCGGGGGGAGAATTCGGGAGGGCGTACCGGTGCACATCCAGGAATGGCTGGAGACGATTCCGGCGGTCAGCATCTACCTCCTGGTGGGGCTCGTCATCGGAGTGGAGAGCCTGGGCATTCCGCTTCCGGGGGAGATCGTCCTGGTCAGCGCCGCGCTGCTGGCCTCGCAGCAGGGTCACATCGACCCCGTGGTGCTGGGTGTCTGCGCGACCACCGGAGCGATCGTGGGCGACTCGATCGGCTACGCGATCGGACGCAAGGGCGGAAAGCCGCTGCTGGACCGGCTGGGACGGCGCTTCCCCAAGCACTTCGGCCCGGACCAGGTGGCCGTGGCCGAGCGCTCCTTCGACAAGTGGGGCATGTGGGCCGTCTTCTTCGGGCGGTTCGTGGCCCTGCTGCGGATCTTCGCCGGACCGCTGGCGGGCGTGCTGCACATGCCGTACTGGCGCTTCCTGATCGCGAACGTCCTCGGCGGGATCCTGTGGGCGGGCGGCACGACGGCCGTGATCTACACGATCGGGATCGTCGCCGAGCCCTGGCTCAAGGGGTTCTCGTGGGTGGCGCTCGCGCTGGCGCTGCTGTTCGGGATCGGGGTGACGGTGGTGGTGCGCGGCCGGATGAAGAAGGCGGCCGCGGCGGCGCGCGCCGAGGCCGCCGAGGGGACCGGGCCGGAGTCGGCGTCGGCCGCTCCCGCCGTGCTCGCCGACTGAGCGGACGGGCCGACTGAGCGGACGGGCCGGCGGGCCGGCGGGCCGGCTGAGCCGACCACCGGGCGGGCCGACTGAGCCGGCGGTCCGGTGGTTACGCGTCCGGGGTCACCGAGGCGCGGTGCTGCTTGGCCAGCTCGGTGTACATCAGGGCGTTCACCTTGAGGCCCTCGCGCTCCTCGTCGGTCAGCGCGCGCCGGACCTTCGCCGGCACCCCCGCGACCAGCGAGCCGGGCGGGACCACCATGCCCTGCGGGACCAGCGCCTGCGCCGCCACCAGGGATCCGGCCCCGATGACCGCGCCGTTGAGGACCGTCGCGCCCATGCCGATCAGGCAGTCGTCCTCGACCGTGCAGCCGTGCACGACCGCGTTGTGGCCGATCGAGACGCGCTCGCCGATGGAGACGGGGAAGCCGGGGTCCACGTGCACGGTGCAGTTGTCCTGCACGTTGCTGCCGGCGCCGAGCGTGATCGGACCGCAGTCCGCGCGGAGCACCGCCGAGTACCAGATGCTCGCGCCCGGGCCCAGGCGCACGTCGCCGACGACGACCGAGGTGGGCGCGGTGAAGGCCGTGGGGTCGATCTCGGGGTTCTTCCCGCCGACACCCGCCACGAGTGCCCGGGGAGCCTGCTGCGTCATGTGTTCTCTTCCTCCGGCTGTACGTCCGGCCCTGTATCTGGCCGCACATCTGGCTGTACGTCCTGTCGCGCTACCGGCACCGTAGGGCACGCGCCCCGTGCCCCCGGAGATGGGGTGAAGATCACGGCGCGGCCGGGGCACCCGGCGCGCTACGGTGGCCCGGTGGCGAAGAACCAGAACACGTTCTCATCTCTCACGGCCCTGCGCCGTCGGCTCGCGGGGCGTGCCGTCCACGCGGGCTGGCGTTGGATGCAGCGGGCCGGCGCGGTCACCGCGCAGACCCCCGGGCCGTTGCGCTTCGGGGCGATCGGGCACGGAACCCGGCTCGCCTTCCCCCAGGGCACGGTCTTCGGCGAGCCCTGGATCAGGCTGGGCGACCACTGCATCATCGGGGAACAGGTCACGCTGACCGCCGGGATGATGCCGGACCTCGACCTCGGCGCCGAGCCGGTGCTGGTCCTGGGCAACGGGGTGGTGATCGGCCGCGACAGCCACGTCATCGCCGACACCCGGATCACGATCGGCAACGACACCTTCTGCGGTCCCGGGGTGTACATCACCTCCACGAACCACAGCTACGACGATCCGCACGAGCCCGTCGGCAAGCAGTGGCCGCGCAGTGCCCCGGTGGAGATCGGCCCGGGCTGCTGGCTGGGCACCGGCGCGGTGATCCTGCCCGGGGCGCGGCTGGGCCGCAACGTGGTCGTGGCCGCGGGGGCCGTCGTACGGGGCGAGGTGCCGGACCACGCCGTGGTGGCGGGAGCCCCGGCCCGCATAGTGCGCCGCTGGGAGCCCGAGACGGGCTGGCAGCCGCCGCTGCGCACCCCGGCCCCGGTACCGATTCCCGACGGGGTGACGCCGGAGCAGCTGCGCGCGCTGGCCGCACTCGCGGAGAGCGAGTGATCCCCGAGCTCCGTGTCGCGGCGACCGCCGCCACCGCCGGGCTGGTGCTGCGGCCGTGGAGCGCCGACGACGCCGACGCGCTGGTCGAGGTGCACCGGGACCCCTCGATGAGGCGCTGGCTGACGCGGCCGGTCGACGGGACCGAGGAGGCGCGGCGATGGCTGGAGGAGCAGCGGCTGGGCTGGCAGAGCGGGGACCGGCTGAGTTTCGCCGTGCGCGAGGCCCCGTCCCCGTCCCCGTCCCCGTCTCCGTCCCCGGGTGCCCGCGTGGGCGCGTGTGCGGGGCCGCCGGTCGCCGGCGTGGTGCTGAAGCGGATCGCCGAGCGCCCGGGATCGGCGGAGGCCGGCTACTGGACCGCGGCGCCGGCCCGGGGCCGCGGGGTGGCCACCCGGGCCCTCGAGGCGGTCGTGGCCTGGGTGTTCGTGGCCTTCGCCGCCGAGGGCCCGGACCGGCTGGACCGGCTGGAGCTGCTGCACCAGGTGGACAACCTCGCGTCCTGCCGGGTCGCGGACAAGGCGGGCTTCCGGTTCGACCGGGTCCTTCCCGCCTTCCCTCCGTCCTTTCCGATGGACGGTCATCTGCACGTCCGCCGGGCGCCTCCTAGGCCGCAGCGAGCAGGACGGTGCCCGCCAGGGCCAGGCCGGCGCCCGCGGCCTGGACGGTGCGCAGCCGTTCCTTGAGGACGGCGAAGGCGGCGAGCGCGGTGATCACCGGGTAGAGCGAGGAGAGCACGGCGGCCACGGTGACCGGTCCCTGCTGCGCGGCGGTGGAGTACGTGCCGTTCGCCACGACGTCCGCGAGGCCGACGAAGGTGAGCGCCGGCAGCAGCGCCCACAGGATCCGCGGGCCGCCCGAGCCCGCCGGGAGGGCCGGGACACCGCGCCGGGTCTGGACCCACAGCGCGGCGCCGCCGACGGCGACGTTGGTGACGCGCTGGACGAAGAGGGCGAGGAGCAGCCCCGGAACGGTGGAGGAGGCGGGCGCGATCAGGGCCATCACCGCGCCGAAGCCGAAGGCCGCGAGAAGGGTGAGCAGGACGGTCTGCCGCTGTACGGGGGCCCCGCGCAGCTCGGGACCGCCCGCGAGGACGATGCCCGCGACGGCCACGGCGATCCCGGCGAACTGGCCGATGCCGGGCCGTTCGCCGAGCATCAGCCCGGCGCCCACCGGCACCACCACGCCGAGGGAGCCCAGCGGGGAGACCACGCCCATGGGGCCCAGCGCGAGCGCCTTGTAGAAGCTGAGCATCGCGACCGGCCCCACCACGCCCGCCCCGACCGCGAACCACAGCTGCGCGCCGGCCTCCCGCCAGGCGCCGGTGCCCAGGACCACCGCGCCCAGCACCACGACGGCGACGAGCTGGGAGGCCACGATGACGGTGAGGGCCGGAATCCGACGGGTCAGCAGCCCGCCGCCGAAGTCGGCGAGGCCCCACAGGACGGCGGTGGCCAGGGCGAGCAGGGCGGTCATGGCAGGACCTCGCAGTACAGTGCGGTGGATGGTGAAGTGCAGCGTGCGGTACGGCGCGCGCCTCGCACGATAGTTCATTCCACTGAACTGTGTCATTCAAAATATTGGACTCTTCATCCACGGCGGTCAGCCGGATTGGACGGTAGGGGTGTCGGACCTCGAACAGTTGACCCAGGCGCTGGCCCGGAACCTCAAGCGCTGGCGCGCTGAGCGCGGCTTCACCCTGGAAGCCCTCGCGGCCCGTGCCGGGGTGAGTCGCGGCATGATCATCCAGATCGAGCAGGCCCGTACGAACCCCAGCGTCGGCACCACGGTCAAACTGGCCGACGCGCTGGGCGTCAGCATCACCACCCTGCTCGACCACGACCGCAGTCCGCAGGTCCGGGTGGTGCTCCCGGGGCAGGGCGTGCGGATGTGGTCCACCACGGGGGGCAGCGGCGCGAGCATGCTGCTCGGCGACGACCGGCGCGGGCCCGTGGAAATGTGGACGTACCACCTCGAGCCCGGGGAAGGGGCCGCCTCGGACCCGCACCCGTCCGGCACCTTCGAGATGCTGCACGTCACGGCGGGGGAGCTGACGCTGGTCGTCGCCGACGAGCGGTACGCCGTACCGGCCGGCGGGGCCGTCTCCTTCGAGGCCAACGCCCCGCATGCCTACCGCAACGAGGGTCCGGTGCCGATGGAGATGACGATGGCGGTCTCGATCCCGCAGGTCTCCGTTCCCCCGGCCGCGGCCCCGCCGACCGCGATCCCGCCGACCGCGATCCCCCCGACCGCGATCCCCCCGACCGCGATCCCCCCGGCCTCGGCCCCGTCAGCCCCGGCCCCGCCGACGGAGAACTGACCGGGAGGAATCAGAGGGCGGGGATCTCGATCGCGGGACAGCGGTCCATGATCATGTCCAGGCCGGCCGCGCGGGTGCGGTCATAGGCGGCCTCGTCGATCACGTTCAGCTGGAACCAGACGGCCTCCGCCCCCTTCGCGACGGCCTCGTCGGCGACCGCGCCGGCCAAGGCGCTGTTCACGAAGACGTCCACCACGTCCACCTTGAACGGAATCGCCTCCAGCGAGGGGTATCCCGGCTCGCCGTGGACCGTCTCGGCCTTCGGGTGCACGGGGACCACCCGCTTGCCATACCGCTGGAGCACCTGGGCCACGCGGTAGGCGGCCCGGTCCTCGTTGTTGGACAGGCCCACCACGGCCCAGGTGTCACCGAGCTCGGTGAGGATCTTGCCGATGGTCGCCTGATCGCCGTACACGTGGGCCGCCTCCTGCTGCGTCGCCTGCCTGGGCGCGGTCCCCGGCCGGTCGCCGAGGTCCGCACCGGGGGTCAACAGCCGACGGCCCCGCACGATTCCCGCACCCTCACCGGGCGGCATGTCCACGCGGACCGGGCCGTCGGGGGCACCGCTTAGGGTGGGGAGGTGAAGGCAGACCAGTACGTGACGGTGGCCCGTGAGGGCGTGCACGAGTCGGAGATCAACCGCTCGCGGTTCCTGTGCGCGCTCGCACCCGCCGCGACCGAGCGGGAGGCGCAGGAGTTCGTCGCGCGGATCCGCAAGGAGCACCCCACCGCCACGCACAACTGCTTCGCCTACGTCATCGGCGCCGACGCCTCCGTCCAGAAGGCCAGCGACGACGGGGAGCCGGGCGGCACCGCCGGGGTGCCGATGCTCCAGATGCTCACGCGCCGGGACATCCGCTACGCCGTCGCCGTCGTCACCCGCTACTACGGTGGCGTGAAGCTCGGGGCCGGCGGGCTGATCCGCGCCTACGGCGGGGTCGTCGGCGAAGCCCTCGACGCGCTCGGCACCGTCACCCGCCACCGCTACCGGCTGGCCACCGTGACCGTCGACCACCAGCGGGCCGGCAAGACACAGAACGACCTGCGCTCCACCGGCCGGACCGTGGTGGACCTGCGCTACGGGGCCGCCGTGGAGATCGAGGTCGCCCTCCCCGAGTCCGACCTGCCCGCCTTCGAGGCCTGGCTGGCCGACAGCACCGCGGGCACCGCCGTCCTCACCCTCGGCGGGGAGACCTACGCGCCCTGACCGCGACCCGCGCGTCCGGAGCGTCCCGAGGAGGCCGAGGCGTCCCGAGGAGCCGCGAGGCGGCCCGGGCGGTGCCGGGGACGCGTTAGCGTAGAGGGGTTCGGGGTTCGGCGTTCAGGGTTGGTCCAGCAGGGGGAGACGGTATGCGCGGCGGGGCCGGCGAGTGAAGTTCCTGCACACCTCCGACTGGCACCTCGGCCGGTCCTTTCACCGGGTGAACCTGCTCGACGCCCAGGCCGCCTTCGTCGACCACCTGGTGGAGGCCGCCCGGGAACACGAGGTCGACGCCGTCCTCGTCGCCGGTGACGTCTACGACCGGGCCGTGCCCCCGCTGCCCGCCGTCGCGCTCTACGACCGGGCCCTGCACCGGCTCGCCGACCTCGGCGTGCCCACCGTGATGATCTCCGGGAACCACGACTCCGCCCGCCGCCTCGGCGTCGGGGCCGCCCTGATCGGCCGGGCCGGGATCCACCTGCGGACCGACCCCGCCGGATGCGCCGACCCGGTGGTGCTGGCCGACGAACACGGAGACGTGGCGCTGTACGGGCTGCCCTACCTGGAGCCCGCGCTGGTCAAGGACGACTTCGGCGCCGGGAAGGTGAGCCACGAGGCGGTCCTGGGCGCGGCCATGGACCGGATCCGGGCCGACCTGGCCGGCCGGGCACCCGGCACCCGCTCCGTGGTCCTCGCGCACGCCTTCGTCACCGGCGGGCAGGCCAGCGACAGCGAACGCGACATCACCGTCGGAGGGGTCGAGGCCGTGCCGGCCTCCGTCTTCGACGGGGTCGACTACGCCGCCCTCGGCCACCTCCACGGCTGCCAGACGATCAACGAACGGGTCCGCTACTCCGGTTCCCCGCTCGCCTACTCCTTCTCCGAAGCCGACCACCGCAAGACCATGTGGCTGATCGAACTGGGCGCGGAGGGGCAGATCGAGAGCGCCGAGCGCCTCGACGTCCCCGTCCCGCGCGCGCTCGCCCGTGTCCGGGGGCGGCTGGAGGACCTGCTCGGCGACAGCGCGTACGCCTCGTACGCGGACCGCTGGCTGGAGGCCACGCTCACCGACCCCGTCCGGCCACAGGACCCCATGGCCCGGCTCACCGAGCGCTTCCCGCACACCCTCAGCCTCGCCTTCGACCCCGAGGGCCGCACGCAGGACGCCGGCGGCTCCTACGCGCAGCGGCTCAAGGGCCGCAGCGACCAGGAGATCGCCGAGGACTTCGTCGCCCACGTGCGCGGCGGCGGCGGTTTCGCCGACGAGGCCGAACGGGCCGTGCTCCAGGGCGCCTTCGACGACGTACGGGCCGACGACAGCCTGCAGGAGACCCGCCGATGAGGCTGCACCGGCTACGGATCACCGCTTTCGGGCCCTTCGCCGAACCGCAGGAGATCGACTTCGACGCCCTGTCCGGCGCGGGGATCTTCCTGCTGCACGGGCCGACCGGCGCGGGCAAGACCTCCGTCCTGGACGCCGTCTGCTACGCCCTCTACGGGTCGGTGCCCGGCTCCCGCCAGGCCCCGGGCACCAGCCTGCGCAGCGACCACGCCGCCCCCGGCGTCCCGACCGAGGTCACCCTCGAACTCACCGCGGGCGGACGGCGGCTGGAGATCACCCGCCGTCCCGAGCAGGACCGGCCGAAGAAGCGCGGCAACGGGACGACCAAGGACAAGGCGCAGAGCTGGCTGCGCGAGTACGACGGGACGGGCGAGGGGGAACACTGGCGCGCCCTCAGCCGTTCCCACCAGGAGATCGGCGAGGAGATCGAGCAGCTGCTCGGCATGAGCCGCGAGCAGTTCTGCCAGGTCGTGCTCCTCCCGCAGGGGGAGTTCGCGCGCTTCCTTCGGGCCGACGAGGTGGCGCGGGGCCGGCTGCTGGGCCGGCTCTTCGACACCCGCCGCTTCGCCGCCGTCGAGACGCTGCTCGGCGAGCGGCGCCGGACCGCCGAGGCCAAGGTCCGCGCCGGGGACGAGCAGGCGCTGCACACCGCCCAGCGGCTCGCGCAGGCCGCCGGGGACTGCGCCGACCTGCGCGCCTGGCCGCTGCCCCGGCACCAGCCGGGCGATCCCGGGCTCGCCGCGGCCGTCCGCGCCTGGGCGGCCGTCGCGCGCGGCTCCGCCCGCGAGCGGCTCACCGTCGCCGAGTACGCCCTCGCCGCCGTCGAGGGGCGGCACGCCGCCGCCCGGCGGGCCGCCGAGGAGGCGCGCGAGCTCGACCGCTTGCAGCGCCGGCACGTGGAGACCACCCGCCGGGCCGCCCTGCTCACCGAGGCGGCCCCGGAGCGGGAGCGGGTGCGCGCCCTGCTGGACCGGGCCCGGCGCGGAGCCCTCGTCGCCCCCGCCCTGGAGCTGCGCGGAGCCGCCGCCGGCGCCCACATGGCCGCCGCGCACGCCGAGGGCGTGGCCCGTGCGGAGCTGCCGCCGGTCCTGGCCGAAGCGGGCACCGAGCAGCTGGCCGCCGAGGAACAGCGGCTGCGCGAGGACCTCGGCGCGCTCGGCGCCGCCCGCCGGGCCGAGCAGCGCAGCGCCGAGATCGGCCGCGAACGGGCCAACCTGGAACGGGAGTCCCGGGCCGCCGAGGAACAGCAGCAGGAGACCGCCGAATGGCTGGGCCGCTGGGAGGCCACCCGGGCCGCCCTGGCCGGGCGCGCGGACGCCGCCCAGCAGGCCGCGACCCTGGCCGAGCAGCTCGCCGGCAAACTGGAACCCGCCCGGATGCACCTGCACGCCGCCCGGCGGCGCGACGCCCTCGACGCCGACGCCGACCGGGCCTCCGGTGAACTGCTCACCGCACGCGAGGAGTCGACCGCGGCCCGGGAGCACTGGCTGGAACTCAAGGAGACCCGGCTGCGCGGGATCGCCGCCGAACTGGCCGCGGCGCTCGTCGCGGGGGAGCCGTGCACCGTGTGCGGAGCCGCCGAACACCCGGCGCCGGCCCGCCCGGCCCCCGGTCACGTGGACCGGGCCGCCGAGGACGCGGCGCACGCCCGCTTCGAACGGGCCGAGGAACGCCGGGCCGAAGTGGAACGCCGGCTCGCCGCGGTCCGGGAGGCCCGCGCCGAGGCCGCGACCGCGGCCGGCGAGGCCACCACGGCCGAACTGCTGGACCTCACCTCCGACCTGAGCACCCGGCACGCCGCCGCCCAGGCCGAGGCCACCGCCCTGCACTCCGCCCGCGAGCAGCTCGCCCGCGCCGAGCGGGAGCACGCGGTGCGCAGCTCGGAGCGGCTGGAGGCGGAGGTCCGGGCCGCCGGGCGGACCACCCGCCGCGAGGCCCTGGACCAGGAACAGGCCTCGCTGGAAGCGGAGCTCGCCCTCGTGCGGGGGAACGCGCCCAGCGTCGCGGCCCGCGCCGGGGTCCTGGAGGACCGGGTCCGCATGGTGGGCGCGGCCGCGGCCGCGCTGCGCCGCGCCGAAGTCACCGCCGCGCGGCTGAAGGAGGCCGACGGGCAGCTGGCCGACGCCGCCTTCAAGGCCGGCTTCGACACCGTCGCGCAGGCGGCCGACGCCGTACTCCCGGAGTACCAGCGCACGGACCTCCAGCACCGGATGGACGCCTGGCAGGCCGAGGAGGCCATGCTGGCCGACCGGCGCGGCGAGCAGGACACCGCGGCGGCGGCCGCCCTGCCCCCGGCCGATCCGGACGCCGCCCTCGCCTACGCGGACCGGGCCGCCGCGCTGCTCCGCGGCGCCGGATCCGCCGTCGACGCCTCCCGCGTGCGCTGCACCGAACTGGACCGGCTCTCGCACCAGGCGGAGCGGGAGCTGCGGGCGCTCGGCCCGCTGCGCGAGGAGTACGACCGGGTGGCCCGCCTCGCCGGACTCACCGCGGGCACCTCCGCCGACAACGAGCGCAAGATGCGGCTGGAGGCGTACGTGCTGGCGGCCCGGCTGGAGCAGGTCGCCGCCGCGGCGACGGTACGGCTGCTGCGCATGTCCGGCGGCCGCTACACCCTCGTCCACTCCGACGCCAAGGCCAGCGGGCGCGGGCGCTCGGGGCTCGGGCTGCACGTGGTCGACGCCTGGACCGGCAGCGAGCGGGACACCGCCACGCTGTCCGGCGGCGAGACCTTCTTCGCCTCGCTCGCGCTCGCGCTGGGCCTGGCCGACGTGGTCACCGACGAGGCCGGCGGCATGCGGCTCGACACGCTCTTCATCGACGAGGGCTTCGGCAGCCTCGACGACCAGGCGCTGGACGAGGTGCTCGACGTACTGGACTCCCTGCGCGAACGCGACCGCAGCGTGGGCATCGTGAGCCACGTGGCCGATCTGCGCACCCGCGTGCAGGCACAGTTGGAGATCGTCAAGCAGCGCGGCGGTTCGGTGGTGCGCCACCGCGCGGCGGCCGCGGGCGGCTGAGCGGACGCCGCGGGGGGGGGGGGGGGGGGGGGCGCGGGGCGGGGGCGGCGCGGGGGGGGCGCCGGGGGGGCCGCCGCGCGGGGCCCGCGCCGGCAGCGCGCCCGCCGCGCGCGC
>NZ_JBSGWY010000020.1:66413-142428 GCF_053609145.1 Streptomyces sp. NPDC054961
CTCGGCTCGAGCCCCGGGGGGGGGGGGGGGGGGGGGGCCGCGCGCGGGGGGGGGGGGGGGGGGCCGCCCCCCGCCCGCCCGCCCCCCCCCCCCCCCCGCGGGCCCCCCCCCCGGACCGTGCGCACGGGACCTGCCGGTCAGAGCTTCGACAGCTCGTCCACCAGGTCGTCGAGGCCGAGCGAACCCTGGGACAGCGCCGCCATGTGCCACGCCTTCAGGTCGAAGGAATCGCCGTGCGCGGCCCGCGCGTTGTCACGGCCCAGCAGCCAGGCGCGCTCGCCCAGCTTGTAACCGATGGCCTGGCCCGGCATCGACAGGTAGCGGGTCAGCTCGCTCTCGACGAAGTCACCCGGCCGGCCGCTGTGCAGGCCGAAGAACTCCTGCGCCAGGTCCACCGTCCAGCGCTCGCCCGGGTGGAACGGCGAGTCCGCCGGGATCTCCAGGCCGAGGTGCATGCCGATGTCCACGATGACCCGCGCGGCACGCATCATCTGGCAGTCCAGGTAGCCGAGCCGCTGCTCGGCGTCCTTGAGGTAGCCCAGCTCGTCCATCAGCCGCTCCGCGTACAGCGCCCAGCCCTCGGCGTTGGCGCTGACGAGACCGACGCTGGCCTGGTAGCGGGAGAGCTGGTCCGCGACGTGCGTCCACTGCGCCAGCTGGAGGTGGTGGCCCGGAACGCCCTCGTGGTACCAGGTGGAGACCAGGTCGTACACGGGGAAGCGGGTCTGGCCCATCGTCGGCAGCCAGGTGCGCCCCGGACGGGAGAAGTCCTCCGAGGGGTTCGTGTAGTACGGGGCCGCCGCGCCGCCCGGAGGGGCGATCCGCGACTCCACCTTCTTGACCCGCTCGGCGAGTTCGAAGTGGGTGCCGTCCAGGTTCTCGATGGCCTCGTCCATGAGGCCCTGCAGCCAGGCCTGGACCTCGTCGACGCCGTCGATGTGGGTGCCGTGCTCGTCCAGGTGCTTGAGCACCTCCCAGGGGCCGGCGTCGGGGAGGATCTTGGCGGCTTCCGACTTCATCTCGGCGAGCAGCCGGTGGTACTCGGACCAGCCGTAGGCGTAGGCCTCGTCCAGGTCCAGGTCCGTGCCGTTGAAGTAGCGCGACCAGCGGGCGTAGCGCTCGCGGCCCACCGGGTCCGGCTGTCCCTCGACGGCGGGGGCGTACACGTCCCGCATCCAGTCGCGGAGTTCGACGACGGCGCCGGTCGCGGCGGCTGCCGCCTCGTCGAGCTCGGCGCGCAGCGCGTCCGGGCCGCCCGCGGCGAACTCGGCGAAGAACGCCTCGCCGTCGCCGTTCTCGCCGGCCCAGCCGGTGAGCTGCTCGATGAAGGTGGCGGTGGGGCGCGGGCTGCCGTACAGGCCGCGGTCCAGGCCGAGCGCGAGGCACTCGCGGTAGCCCGCGTAGGCGGCCGGAACGGCGCGCAGCCGCTCCGCGATGGCGGCCCATTCCTCGTCCGTGTCGGCCGGGGTCAGGGTGAAGACCTCGCGGACCGAGTGCGCCGGGGAGTGGATGTTGCTGACCGCCCGCAGGTCCTCGTCGGCCTCGAAGACCGCGATCTCGGCGGTGAGGCGCTCGCGCAGCAGGCGGGCGCAGCGGCGCTCGACATCGCTGTCGGCACCCGGCCGGCGCTCGGCGGCGTCGAGCAGCGCGAGGGTCGAACGGGACAGCTCGGCGGCCGCGGCGCGGCCCGCCGGGGAGAGGTCCGGAAGCTTGCCGGAGCTGGCGGCGACACCGAGGTAGGTGCCCGTGATCGGGTCGATGGCGATGAGCTCGTCGACGTAGGCGTCGGCGACCTGGCGGGGCAGCCGAGCGGCGCCGTCACTGTGGAGGATGTCTGACATGCGGCCATCTTCGTACGTGAGACGGGCTCGCGTCATCACCAAATGCCCTCAGCCTGCTGACATGGGGGGCAGCAAGGGCCCGCAGTCCCATTCCTGGAAGATCAACCGGGTCTCCACGCGGGCGACTTCGCGCCGCGAGGTGAACTCGTCGAGGACCAGCCGCTGGAGCTCGCCGGGATCGGAAACGGCCACGTGAACGAGGTAGTCGTCGGGGCCCGTCAGATGGAAGACGGCTCGCGAGGCGGTCAGCGAGCGCACCCGCTCGACGAACGGACCGATCAGCTCACGCCGGTGCGGGCGCACCTGTATGAGCAGCAGCGCCTCCAGGCCCCGCCCCAGCTTGGCGGGATCCAGCCTGAGCCGGTTGCCGAGGATGATCCCCGAGCGGCGCATCCGGGCGACTCGGTCGAGACAGGTCGACGCCGCGATGCCGACCTCGGCGGCGAGATCGCGATAGGTGGACCGGGCGTCGTTCTGCAGAAGCCGCAGAATGTGCAGGTCGACCGGGTCCAGCGCGACGGATTCGGACATTGGCCGAACGTAGCACGGCGTTTTCACGCCCCGGCCGTGGCGCCGCACACAGTACGGCCCATGGAGACGAACGCCCAGACCGCACGACGGTCACTGGCCACCGAAGCCGTTCATGCCGGACGCGAGGACCTCGCCGGGCTCGGACTGCACGCGCCTCCGCTCGATCTGTCGACGACCTACCCGTCGTACGACAGCCGGGCGGAGGCCGCTCGCATCGACGCGTTCGCTACCACCGGAGCCCGGCCCGAGGGCCCGCCGGTCTACTCCCGGCTGGACAACCCGACCACCGCCCGCTTCGAGACGGCCCTGGCCCGGCTCGAAGGCACCGAGAGCGCCGTCGCCTTCGCGAGCGGAATGGCCGCGCTGTCGGCCTGCCTGCTGGTGCGGGGGATGAAGGACCTGCGTCACGTGGTCGCCGTACGACCGCTCTACGGGTGCAGCGACCACCTGCTGAGCAGCGGCCTGCTCGGCACCACGGTGACCTGGGTGGATCCGGCGGGCATCGCCGACGCCATCCGGCCCGACACCGGGCTCGTCATGATCGAGTCGCCCGCCAACCCCACCCTCGCGGAGATCGACCTGCGGGCCGCCGCGTACGCCTGCGGGAACGTGCCGCTGCTCGTGGACAACACCTTCGCGACCCCCGTCCTGCAGCGGCCGGCCGAGAGCGGGGCCCGCCTGGTGCTGCACAGCGCCACCAAGTACCTGGGCGGGCACGGGGACGTCCTCGGCGGGGTCGTGGCCTGCGACGAGGAGTTCGCCCGGCAGCTGCGCCAAGTCCGGTTCGCCACCGGCGGGGTGCTCCACCCGCTGGCCGCCTACCTGCTGCTCCGCGGGCTCTCGACGCTCCCCGTCCGGGTAAGGGCGGCCTCCGCGAGCGCCGCCGAACTCAGCCGCAGGCTCGAGGCGGACCCGCGCGTGCTGCGGGTGCACTACCCGCGGATCGGCGGGGCCATGGTCGCCTTCGAGACGGCCGGGGACCCGCACGAGGTGATCGCCTCGGTCCGGCTGATCACACCGGCGGTCAGCCTGGGCAGTGTCGACACCCTCATCCAGCACCCGGCCTCCATCAGCCACCGCATCGTGGCCGAGGGCGACCGGCACGCCTCGGGCGTCAGCGACCGGCTGCTGCGCATGTCGGTCGGGCTGGAGGACGTGGACGACCTGTGGGCCGATCTGGACCAGGCGCTGGACCGGGCCGTGGGCCGCGGAGGCACCGGGGACCGCGCGGACGCGGACCGTCCGGCCCTGGTCCGCTAGATCGTCCCTTCGGATCTTGCCGGACACCGCGGGCCCGGCAAGATCCGAAGAGCCGGCCCGGCGCCGTGACCGGCACACCTCGCCGGTCACGGCACCGGGACCCGGATCGCGCTCAGTGCCGCGTACGGGGCAGCGCGCGGGCTTCGGCCGGGAGCTCGCACGGGAGCTCGTACGGGAGCCGGGAGATGACCGGGGTCGCGTCCAGCCGGGCCGTGATCACCAGGGTGCCCTCCTCGATCTGGTAGTCCAGGGGCAGGCCGAGGCCGCGCATGGCGGCGACCATGCCGGTGTTCGAGGCCTGGGTGACGGCGTACACGCTGTCGCACCCGGCCTCGACGGCCATCCCGATCAGCCGGCCGAGCAGCTCGGTGCCGATGCCCCGGCGCTGCCAGTCGTCCTCGATGAGCAGCGCGACCTCGGTCTCGTCGCCGTCCCAGAGCAGGTGGCCGAGGGCGACGAGCTTGCCGGAGGCGGTGGTCGCGGCGAGCGTACGGCCGAAGCGCGGGCTCAGCAGGTGGCCGAGGTAGCGGTCGGCGTCGACGACGGGCCCGTGGTAGCGCAGGGACAGGGTGCGTTCCGAGCAGCGGTCGTGCATCGCGCGGGCGGCCGGCAGGTCGGAGCCGTCGGCGCGGCGCACGGTGATCTCGTTGCCCTCGGGCAGGGTCAGGACGTCCTGGCTGCGCGGGACGCGCGGCCCGAGCCGGGCGTCGAGCTCGACGAGCGCACGGGCGCGGGCGAACTCGGTCGGGGTGAACGGCAGGTAGGGCCGCTCGACGGTGATCGCACCGCCCGAGGGGTCGCGCAGCCGCATGACGGTGGCCTCGAGGACCCCTTCGACCGGCGCGTCGGCGCCGGCGTTGGGGCGCCCCGAGAGGGTGGTCGCGGGAATCGAGTGGATGGTGCAGCGGCCGAGCAGCTGGCGCAGCGCGAGGGGCAGCTCGGCGGCGTCCAGCGCGGTGCGGGTGGCCAGGCCCAGGACGCGGGTCGGGGCGTCGACGAGGTCGTGGGCGTCGGCGCGCTCGATCCAGGTGCTGTGGCCGCCGGCTCCGGCGACGGCCCGGGTCAGCTCGGCGGAGGGCAGCTGCTGCGGAGCGCGCAGCAGGAACTCGTCCACCGTGCCGCCCTCGGCGAGCGGGTGCGTCTGGAGGGTCAGGATGTCGACCCCGCTCCGGGCGAGGGCGGCGCAGATCACGGCGAGACTGCCGGGCTCGTCGCGCACGGTCGTCCGCATCCGCCACAGGCTGGTGGTGAGCGCGGGGTCCTCGGCCGTTCCGGCGGCGCCCGCACCGGCGGCCGTGGCCGTCCCGGTGACGGGGGCCGCGCCCGGATCGGTGGGCGCCGTGCTCGTGGGCGGGGGCGCATGGCTGTGGCGCCGTGCCCACCACGTGTGGAACGCCGCCGTGACCAGGAGGGCGAGGGCGGAGGCGACGAGCAGCACGGGGCCGCGCGGGCCGTGCACGACGAGATTGGCGATGCCGTCGGCGACGGCCACGGCGCAGAAGAGGGCGGCGAGTTCGACGACGTCCCGGCGCCAGTGGTGGCGGTGGGGACGCTGGGCAGGGGTAGCAGTACGCTCAGTCATGCAGACCACTGTGACCCAGGGGTGTTGCGTGATCACGAACGATCTGTGACCGATGGGTTAAGGATCCATCTGGTCGATTTCGCCCTGTTTTCCGGCTGATGTCGGACGCGGGGCGCATCCGCTACTGCCCCACCCGTCCGGGCCGCAGCGTCTGGGTGAACAGCACACCGCCCCCCTGGCGCCGCAAGCGGACCGTGAGCTCGCCGCCTTCGCCGTCGATCTCCACCTCGCCGTAGTACGGGGGGTTCTCGGCCGGGGACATGTTGGCGAGCGGAGCGGACTGGACGTACGCCGTCCGCGGGCCGAACGTGGCGTCGAGCGGGCCCGCCGGGAACCCGCCCGCCCCGATGGGGCCGGAGACGAACTCCCAGAACGGCTCGAAGTCGGTGAAGGCGGCCCGCTCGGGCGCGTAGTGGTTCGCGGCCGTGTAGTGGACGTCCGCGGTGAGCCAGAGGGTGCCGGTGATGCGCTGGTGCTTGATGTGGCGCAGGAGCTCGGCGATCTGGAGCTCGCGGCCGAGCGGCGCGCCCGGGTCCCCCTGGGCGACGGCCTCGAAGTTCGCGGCACCGTCGGCGACCACGATCCCCAGCGGCATGTCGGCGGCGATGACCTTCCAGGTGGCGCGGGAACGCGAGAGCTCGCGCTTGAGCCAGGCCAGCTGCTCGGGGCCGAGGATCCCGATGGGGTCGTCGGTCTGGCGGCCGGGGGAGTTGGCGTCGCGGTGGGTGCGCATGTCGAGGACGAAGACGTCGAGCAGCGGGCCGTGGCGCATCACCCGGTACATCCGGCCCTCGGCGCGGCCGCCGCGCAGGTCGGTGACGGGGAAGTACTCGCCGAAGGCCCGGCGGGCCCGCCCGGCGAGGGTGTCGACGTCCTTCACGGTGTAGCGGGGGTCGTCGAGGATCTGCCCCGGGTACCAGTTGTTGCGGACCTCGTGGTCGTCCCACTGCGCGAGGACGGGGACCTGGGCGTTGAAGTCGCGCAGGTTGCTGTCGAGCAGGTTGTAGCGGAAATTGCCGCGGTACTCGGCGAGGGTCTCGGCGACCTTGGCCTTCTCCTCGGTCGTCACGTTGTGCCAGAGGGTGCCGTCGCGCAGGGGTACGGAGGCCTGGATCGGGCCGTCGGCGTAGATGGTGTCCCCGCTGAAGAGGAAGAAGTCGGGGTCGCGCAGCCGCATTTCGTCGAAGACGCGGTAGCCGCCCAGACCGGGGTTGATGCCCCAGCCCTGGCCGGCGAGGTCCCCGGACCACAGGAAGCGCACGTCGCGGCGGCGGGAGGCGGGGGTGGTGCGGAACGTGCCGTGGACCGGCTCGCCGGTGCGGCGCAGGTCGTCGGGGTCGGCGAGGACGACCCGGTAGTGGACCTGCTGGCCGGGCGGGAGTTCGCGCAGCGTGGTGGTGCCGGTGAAGTCGGTGTCGGGGCCGAGGAGCGGGCCGCGGTGGCGGCGGACGGCGTAGCGGAACGACTCGCTCGGGGAGGTCTCCACGTACATCCGCGCGAGCCGGTCGGAGCGCGTCCAGACGGTGGCCGAGTGGGCGGTGATCTCCCCGGACTGGACGCCCCAGAGGGCGTTCGGGCGGCCGGACCGGGCGAGGGCCGGGGCGGAGGCGGCGTAGGCCGGGGCGGTGAGGGCGCCGGTGAGGGCGCTGGACAGGGCGAGGCCCACGGGAACGGCGAGGGAGCCGCCGAGCAGGGACCGTCGGGTGTGCGGAATCGGTGCCATCGGTGCGTCTCCAGAGGCCGGCGGGGGCGGGGCCGGACCAGCGTGCCGCCGTACACCGGCGGCACACCGGCACGGCCGCGTCGCCCACGCGAACCGTGTGTGAACACTGATGGGCGGACCGAGGGGGCCGGGAGGGACGAACGCGAACGGATGGCGGGGCGAGGGGACGAAGGGGCCACCGGGCGAAGGGGCGTAAGGGCGAAGGGGCGCCACCGGGCCAACCGGTCAGCGGGCGGCGCGGGCCGTGTCCAGGATGACGCGGGCGACCAGGGCCGGGTCGTCGTTCATCGGGACGTGGCCGCAGTCCGGGAGGCGGACGAGGCGTGCGCCGGGGATGGTGTGCTTGGCGCGTATGCCCTGGCGGCGCAGGAGCAGCCGGTCGCGGGTGCCCCAGGCGATGGTGACCGGGAGACCGGGCAGGTCGTCGGTGAACCGTACGGAGCCGCCCGCCGCCAGCGTGTGCTCGAAACCGGTGGCCTCGCGCAGGGCAACGGTCTCGGCGACCACGGCGGCGGGGGAACGGCGGGCAGGGCGTGCGTAGATGGTGCCGGTGAGCGCCGCCCGGCCGGCTGCGCTGCGCGAGAGCCGCTCCACGGCGGGCAGGGGCAGCACGGCGGCGCCGGCGCGCAGCGCGCGGAGCGCGGCGAAGGCGTAACGGCGCTCGCCCTCCGTCCAGAACCCGGCGGGGGAGAGCGCGGTGACCGAGCGGGCCAGGCCGGCCCGGCCCAGCTCGAGCAGCCCGCCGAGGGAGTTGCCCGCGACGTGCGGGCGCTCGACACCGAGGGCGGAGCCGAGCGCGCCGAGTGCGGAGGCGACGGTGGCGAGGCTGTACGGGACCCCGTGGGGCAGCGGCTCCGAGACGCCGAAGCCGGGCAGATCGACGGCGATCAGTCGTGCTCGGCGGACAGGATGTCGGTGACCGGGTGCCAGGCCTGGAGGTGGTGGCCGATGCCGTGGAGCAGGAGGAGCGGTTCGCCCGTGCCCTTGCGTTCGTAGGCGGCGGTGGCGGTGCGGGGGCCCAGCGGCGAGTCGATCGTGAAGGAGACCGTGGCGGTCATGCTGCTCCTCGTCGGGAATCGGGTGGACGCGTACGAGACGGATGGTCAGGAGTGTCTCCCGCCATGATTACCGCCCGGTAGTCCCCGTCAACAAGGGTTCCGAACCCGGGGGACCGCGAACATCCCGTGAACGGCTTGCCACATATGCCCGGTGTGCCCGGCAAAGGCATGAGGATTGGTCTTGACCAAGGGGGTGCGCCGTCCTATCGTCGCAGGGATAGTGCAGGAACCTTTAATAAACAAGGGCGCGGAACTGCCGCTGGAACACGGCGATTGCAGCGATGGCAGGAGGAGTCAGGGTGGGGACCACGCAGCTCGAATCGGTGCCGGAGCCGAAGTACTGGCACCTGAAGACCGTCCTCAGCGAGGCACTCGACCAGGACTTCGCCGTCGGCGAGGTCCTGCCGAACGAGCGGGACCTCGCCGCCCGCTTCGGCGTCGCCCGCGCGACCCTGCGTCAGGCCCTGGAGCAGCTGGAGCTCGAAGGCCGTCTCCAGCGCCGTCGCGGCGTCGGCACCACGGTCGCCCCGCCGCGCGTGGGTGTGGACGTCGGCAGCGCGCAGCACGGCTGGCCCGGCGAGAGCACCGACGGCTGGGAACCGGTGGACGCGGCGGAAGCCGTGCCGGGCGTGGCCGTCCTGAGGCTCCTCGGCAGCGCCCCGGGCGAACTGGTCCTCGCGGTGCGCCGGACCCGCGTCGAGCAGGGTCAGGTCGTCGCGGCCGAGCTGCTGTACGTCCCGGCCGCCTCGGTGCCCGGACTCTCCGCGATCGACGCTCCGGCCGGTCCGGCGCGCGCCCGCGCCGTCCTGCGCGAGCTGCAGCGGCTCGTCCTCGACGGGCAGGACCGCTCGGTGGAGCTCGGGTCGGCGCGCGCGGACGACGCGAAGGAACTGGACCGACTGCCCGGCGCGCCGGTCCTCGTGGTCACCACCCGCTACTTCACGGCGGCGGGGACCGCGGCCGTCTCGGTGGCCACCTACCGTGCGGACACCTGCCGGCTCACCTTCGGTGACTCGGGCGACGTGCAGATCACCCACGACGAGCGCGCCGCTTCCTGAACCGCGGGCCGGCCCTCCGCGGAGGGCCGGCCGGATCGGCCTCGGCCTCGGTCGGGACCGCGGTCGGTCGGCCGTCCGTCTTCCCGCCCGCCCGGCCGTCTACCCGTTCGCCCGTCCGCCTGCATGCATGTGTGCGTGCCGGGATCGTCGGAGCCGGAGCCGGAGCCGACCGTGCACCCGAGGACCCGGACCGCGCACCGTACGGCCCGCCCCGCGTGGAATCAGCGGCGGCGGGCCGTCACCGTTTTCTCCACCGCGAACAGCTCTTCCTCGACGTGGTCCAGCGCCAGCCGCAACGCTCCCGTCGCGACCGCCGCCTCACCCAGCAGGGACAGGGCCACGCGGGGCGGGCGCAGGCAGTAGCGCTCCAGCTCCCGGCGCAGGGGTTCCAGGACCCCGTCCAGCCCGGCGGCCCAGCCGCCGACCACGACCAGCTCCGGATCCATCGCCAGGACCAGCGCCGCCACGTCGTGGACCAGCCGCTGGAGGAACCGCTCCACCGCGGCCACCGCACGCGCGTCGCCGCGCCTGGCCATCGCGAAGACCTCGGCTACGGCCGGTTCGTCCAGCGGATGCAGCGGCTCGCCGGTCGTCGACAGCAGTCGTTCCGGCGTGGCCTCGCGGCCCAGCAGGTGCAGGGCGCCGATCTCTCCGGCGGCCCCGCCGAAACCGCGGTGCAGCCGGCCGCCGATCAGTGATCCCGCACCGGGGCTGAGCCCGGCCATGACGAAGACCATGTCGTCGGTGTCGGACGCCGCGCCCTTCCAGTGCTCGGCCACCGCCGCGGCATTCGCGTCGTTCTCCACCTGTACCGGGCAGCGGAAGGAGCGGCGCAGCCGTTCCCCGAGCGGCAGCCCGGTCCAGCCGGGCAGCGCCGTACCGAGCCGGACGGTGCCGTCGGCCTCCACGATCCCTGGACTGCCCACGCCGACCGCCCGAAGGGAGTCGCGGGGCACCCCGGCCTTGCGCAGCAGGTCGGCCACCGCCGTGCGGACCTTCTCCAGCCGCTCGTCGGCGGACGCCGTCTCGGCGACCTCCTTGGTGCCGGCCCCGATCACCCGCCCGTCCAGACCGGACAGCAGCACCGCGATCCTGTGCGAGCCGATCTCCACGCCGAGCAGGTGCCCGGCCTCGGCCCGGAAGCGGAACCGCCTGGCCGGCCGGCCCTGGCGCCGCGCCCCTTCCTCCGCACCGGCCTCGACGACGAGCCCGGTGCCGATGAGTCCCTCGACGACCCCCTCGACGGTGGGCCGGGAGAGCCCGGTCACCCGTGTGAGGTCGGTGAGGGTCGGCGCCTCGGCCGCGCGCAGTGCCCGCAGTACCACGGCGGAATTGATCCGCCGGAGCAGCGAGGGGTCCCCGCCGGTCAGCTGCCCCAACGTGTGTCCTCCCAGCGAGCGAGCGTGTCAGGCGGATCGTACTGCGGACCCGGCACGACGGCGAGAAGCAGCCCCCCATCGGCCGGAATCCGTCCTTCCCCGCCCGTGTCCCGGCGACGGTCAGGCAGGGGCGACGAAGCCCGACTCGTACGCGGCGATCACGGCCTGGGTCCGGTCCCGCGCCCCGAGCTTCGCCAGGATCGCGCTCACGTGGGATTTCACCGTCTCCGTCCCGACGATCAGCTCGCGGGCGATCTCGATGTTGGTCAGTCCCTTCGACATCAGCCGCAGCACGGCCGCCTCCCGGTCGGTCAGCGCGGCCCGCTCCAGCACCGTCCGCGCCTGCTGGTTGCCGTACTCGGCGGCCAGGGAGCGCACCGCCGCCGGGAAGAGCAGCGTCTCGCCCTCCGCCACCAGCCGTACCGCGTGCACGATCTCCGACGGCCGGGCCCGCTTCAGCAGGAACCCGTCCGCGCCGGCGCGCAGTGCCTGGTAGACGTACTCGTCGTTCTCGAACGTGGTGACCACGAGGATCTTCGGCGGGGAGTCCACGGAGCGCAGGACCGCCCGGGTCGCCTCGATCCCGTCGAGCAACGGCATCCTGACGTCCATGGCCACGACGTCCGGTCGCAGCTGCCGCACGAGCGGGACCACCGAGGCGCCGTCGGCGGCTTCTCCGACCACCTCGATGTCGGGCTGGGCGTCCAGGACGGCGCGCAGACCCGCGCGCACCAGGGGTTCGTCGTCGACGAGGAGTACGGTAACCGGCATCCGGTCAGCGTATTCGCTCCAGCGGAAGCCGTGCGCGCACCCTCCAACCCCCTTGGTACAGACCGGTCTCGGCCTCTCCGCCCAGCAGCGCCGCCCGCTCCCGCATTCCGCGCAGCCCGGTGCCGCAGCCGGTCATGACGGTGGGCCGGTCCGGCAGCGCATTGGTCACCTCCAGGTCCAGCCGGTCGGCGACCATGCCGATCCTTACCCGTACGGGTACGGGGCCGCAGTGCCTCAGCACATTGGTGAGCGCCTCCTGCAGGATCCGGTACCCCTCCTGGGTGACCGGTCCCGGCAACTGGTCGAGAGGGCCGACCAGTTGTGCGTCGACCTCGGAGCCCGAGGCGCGCGCCGACTCGAGCAGCCGGTCGGCCTCCGCCAAGGTCGGCCGCTGGGAGGGCCGTTGGCCGGACTCCCGCAGGACGAGCAGCACCCGCTCCAGGTCCTCCAGCGCGGCCCGGCCCGTCTCCTCGATCGCGCTCAGCGCGCGGTCGGTGAACTCCGGGTCGCCCGCCGCCCGCGCGGCCCCCGCCTGGACGACCGCCACGGTCAGTGCGTGGCCGATGGAGTCGTGCAGCTCACGCGCGATGCGGGTGCGCTCCAGCAACTGCTCGGTCCGCTGCTCCAGGGCGCTGACCCGCTCCGCCGCCGTCGGGCCTAGCAGCCGGCGGCCGATGACGGTGATCGCCTCGCCGAGCAGGATCACGAGGACGAGCAGCAGGACCAGCGGCACGGGCGCGAGCAGCCATGCCGCCCAGGACGGGGGAACGATGGGCAGAATGCTCTCCGCGCCGAGCCTTCCGGTGAGCGCGGCCATGATCAGATCGACCGTCAGCACCGGCAGCCACACCGACACCATCAGGGTGGCCAGCGAGAGGACGAGCCGTATCTCCAGCCACAGCAAGGTCCGCCAGCGGTCGCTCCACTTCTTGGACGGGAGGGCGCTGAAACTGTGCTCCTCGGGCTCCGGCGTGGTCCCGGGACCCCGCGCGGGCGGACTGAGGAGGAACTGCGCCTGGAGCCCCTCGGCCATCCGCATCCAGGGCAGCAGCCCCAGCGGTATGACGAGGACCAGCGGTACCCACGGAGCCTCGGGCTCTATGAACATCCACACGGCCAGCATCAAGTTGGGCACGCACAGATGCACCCAGCGGGAGTAGGTCACTGGGCGCAGTGCGGCGCGCATGAGTCGGTGCATCCCCCCATCGTGGCAGTCCGAGGGCAGCACGCGGCTCCCCCACGTGGGGGAGGGAGAACCCTCGCTTGGGGGAGGAAGAGGGGTGGGGCCGGCGGCCAACCTTGAGACATGAACAGCATCGAGATCCGAGAACTGACCAAGGAATTCGGCCGGACCCTGGCCGTGGACCACCTCACCTTCGATGTCATGCCCGGCCGCGTCACCGGTTTCCTCGGACCGAACGGCGCCGGGAAGTCGACCACGATGCGGCTGCTGCTGGGCCTGGACCGGATCACCTCCGGCACGGCCACCATCGGCGGCCGGCGGTTCACCGAACTTCCCGATCCCCTCCACCGGGTGGGCGCGCTGCTGGACGCGCAGTCGGCGCACGGCGGCCGCTCGGCCCGGGACCACCTCCGGTTCCTCGCCGCGGCCAACCGCATTCCGATGAGCCGGGTGGAGGCGGTCCTCGAGCAGTCGGGCATCGCCTCGGCGGCCAAGCGGCGGATCAAGACCTTCTCGCTCGGCATGCGCCAGCGCCTCGGTATAGCCGCGGCACTCCTCGGGGATCCCGAAGTGCTGCTGCTGGACGAGCCGACCAACGGGCTCGACCCCGAAGGCATCATCTGGATCCGCGAGCTCATGCGCGGCCTGGCCGCCGAGGGGCGCACGGTCCTCGTCTCCAGCCACCTGATGACCGAGACCGCGGCCCTCGCCGACCACCTGGTCGTACTCGGGGAGGGCAAACTGCTGGCCGACACCTCGATGGAGGAGTTCATCGACGCCCGCAGCACCCCGAGGGTCCGGCTGCGCACCACCGACCCGGCCCGGCTGCGGGCGGCCCTGGCCCGCGACGACTTCGAACTGGTCGGCGCCGAGGCAGGGCGGTGGACCGTGGACGGCATACAGGCCGAGCGACTCGGTGTGATCGCCGCCCGTGAAGGCATTCCGATGCTGGAACTGGTCGACGAGAGGGCCTCGCTGGAGCAGGCCTATCTCGACCTGACCGCAGGCAGTGCCCAGTTCGCCGCCACCCGCTGACCCCACCCTTCCAAGGAGAGGCCTCCCCATGAGCACCGTTCTGCCCACCGTCCCCGTCCTGCATTCGGAATGGATCAAGATACGGTCCCTGCGCGGCACCTTCGGGGCGCTGATGTGCGTCTTCGCCGTCACGGTCGGGATCCAGGCGCTGACCACCGCGATGATCGGCCAGGAAGAGGCCGGCAGCATGGGGGACGATCCGCTCCTCGGGGCCTTCTACAGCCTCAACTTCGGGCAGATCGCCGCCTTCGCCTTCGGCGCGACCGCGCTGTCCAGCGAGTTCCACAACGGCGCCCTGCGGACCTCGCTGACCGCGGTGCCGAACCGTGCGCGGTTCTACCTGTCCAAGTTGGCCATGGTGGGCGGGGCCGCCCTCGTGGTCGGCCAGCTCACCGCACTGGCCACCTTCTTCGCCGGGCAGGCGTTCATGGGCCCCTACGCCCTGGACCCGGGCAGCCCGGGTGCCTGCCGTGCGATATTCGGCTGCGGCATGTACCTGGCGTTGATGGCCCTGCTGGCGGCCGGGCTGACGGCGGTGCTGCGCAGTGCGACCGCGGTCCTGAGCCTGCTCATACCCCTCACGCTGATCGTGTCCTTCGTGCTGGGCGCGGTCTCCGAGGGCGTAGCCCAGTTCCTGCCGGACCGTGCGGGCCAGATGATGATGCGGCTGGACACCTCCGTGGGCCTCGCCCCCTGGGCGGGTCTGGGGGTGCTGACCCTGTGGACCCTGGCCGCGGTGACCGCCGGCTGGCTGTCCGTGCGGCGCCGGGACGCGTGACGCCGGGGGCGGCCGAAGCGCCCGGCCCACCGGAACACGATCGACCGGCTCCGGTACGTGAAGTGTCCCGAGGAGCCGGTCGGTTCGGAGGCGGGGCGCGATCAGCTGGGCTTGGGACCCAGGGGCTTGTGGCCGGGGTACACGTGGTCGGGGGTGACGATCTGGGTGACCGCCTGACCGAAGAGCGTGCTGGGCTCCTGGCCGTCGGTCTGGCTGTCGGTATTGAGGAGGATGACCATCGTCGCCCGCGCCTCGGGCAGGTAGACGGGGAGGACCTCGTAGCCGGGGATCGAGCCGTTGTGGCCGATCCAGCCCTGGACGTTGAAGATGCCGAGCCCGTAGCCGTCACCGGGAAGGTTCATGGGGGTGGTCTTCAGGCGCTCGGCCTGCGTCGCGGGTGTCAGGAGCGTCCCGGTGGCGAGGGTGTGTGCCCAACTGCGCAGGTCCTGGAGGTCGGAGATCATCTCTCCGGCGGCCCAGGCCCAGGAGGGGTTCCAGCCGGTCGAGTCCACGGTCCTGCCCGAGGCCGTCTGGTTCGTGTAGCCCTGTGCGCGGGGCGCCGGGATCGCGGGGCTGGTGGGGAAGACCGTGCGGTGCAGTCCGGCCGGCTCCAGGACGTTCTTCTGGATGACCTCGTGGAGGGGGCGGCCGGTGATCTTCTCCACCACCAGGCCGAGCAGGATCAAGTTGGTGTTGGAGTAGTCGAACTCCGCACCCGGCTGGAACTGCACGGGATTCTTGAAGGAGTAGCCGAGCAACTGCCGCGGCGTGAAGGACTGAGACGGATCGGCTTGGAGCTTCTTGATGAAGTCCTCGTCCTCGCTGTAGTTGTAGAGCCCGCTGCGCATGCCGGCCAGTTCGCGCAGGGTGATGCGGTCCCCGTTCGGGACCCCGGCGATGTAGGTGCTGATCGGGTCGTCCAGGCCGGCCTTCCCCTGGTCGACCAGCTGGAGGAGGGCGGTGACCGTGAACGTCTTGGTCTCGCTGCCGATCCGCACGTGGAGATCGGGCTTCATCGGCGCGCCGGTCGCCTTGTCCGCCACGCCGAAGCTCTTCACGTAGCTTCCCTTGCCGGGGGCCCACAGGCCCACGGTCACGCCCGGCACCCCTGTCTCGCGCATGACCCGGCGGACGGCCGCGTCCAGCTGCGCGGCGACGGCCGGTGTGAGCTGAGGGAACTCCGCTCCGGTGTCCGGGGAGGGAGCGGCGGGGGCAGAGGGCGGCGGGGCGGTCGTCCCGTACGCGGAGCCCACGGCGGCCGGGGCGAGGAGGACGCTCGCGGCCGCGACGGCCACACAGGCCCGGCGCAGTCGCGTGGGGGTCGACTTCACAGCGGTCTCCTGTCGTCCGTGGACCCAGGCAACCAAGCGTAGGCCCGGGCCACCCCCGTCGCGCGGCGAGCCGCCGGCCGCGGTTCCGGTGCCGCGTCGGCGACGTCTGCCCGTCGAACACGGCGTTCGGCACGGCGAGAGTGCGTGCCGCGCGTCGGACGGGGCGAACGCTGCCCGACCCCCTAGGTGCCCGAGGCGGAGGCGGAGGCGGAGGCGGAGTCGGCGTCGGCGGCCGCGCGGAGGCGGGCGTACTCGAGGGACATGGACTCGGCGGTCCAATGGGCGTTGAGGCCGCTGGGGTTGGGGAGGGCCCAGACGCGAGTGGAGCCGATGGTGCGCTCCTGGGGACCGATCTGGGCCTTCCGCTCACCAAAGGCGGTGCGGTAGGCGGTGACGCCGACCACGGCCAGCCACTGGGGGTGCAAGAGCTCGACCTTGGCCGTCAGGACGCGGCCGCCCTCGCGGAACTCTTCGGCGCTCAGCTCGTCGGCGCGCGCGGTGGCACGGGCCACCACGTTGGTGATGCCGAGGCGGTAGGTGAGCAGTTCCTCCTGCTCTGCCGGGGCCAGGCGGCGCGGGGTGAAACCCGACAGGTGCAGGACCGGCCAGAAGCGGTTGCCGGGGCGGGCGAAGTGGTGGCCCGTCGCGGCGGAGAGCAGCCCCGGGTTGATGCCGCAGAAGAGCACACGAAGACCGCCCGCGACCACGTCCGGGAGGACGCGGTCGCGGGCGGCGTTCAGCTCGTCGGGAGTCAGAGGATCGACCCCGGGGTGTAGCCGGCGGCCTCCGGGTGCTCCTTGGTGATCTCCTCGATGCGGGAGACCACGGAGGCGACCTGGTCGCCCGCCGCACCGGTGAAGGACAGCTTGTCGGCCATCAGGGCGTCCAGCTGGGCCCGGTCCAGCGGCATCCGCTCGTCGGCGGCCAGCTTGTCCAGCAGCTCGTTGCGCTCGGCGCCCTGCTCGCGCATGGCGAGGGCGGAAGCCACCGCGTGCTCCTTGATGACCTCGTGGGCGGCCTCCCGGCCGACCCCGGCCCGCACCGCGCCCATCAGGACCTTGGTGGTGGCCAGGAAGGGCAGGTAGCGGTCCAGTTCGCGGGCCACGACGGCCGGGAAGGCGCCGAACTCGTCGAGGACCGTCAGGAAGGTCTCCATCAGGCCGTCGAGCGCGAAGAACGCGTCGGGCAGGGCGACCCGGCGGACCACTGAGCAGGAGACGTCGCCCTCGTTCCACTGGTCGCCGGCCAGCTCGCCGGTCATCGAGGCGTAGCCGCGCAGGATGACCATCAGGCCGTTCACGCGCTCGCACGAGCGGGTGTTCATCTTGTGGGGCATCGCGGAGGACCCGACCTGGCCGGGCTTGAAGCCCTCGGTGACCAGCTCGTGGCCGGCCATCAGGCGGATCGTCTTGGCGATCGAGGACGGGGCGGCGGCCAGCTGCACCAGGGCGGTGACCACGTCGTAGTCCAGCGAGCGCGGGTAGACCTGGCCGACCGAGGTGAAGGCCTGGCCGAAGCCGAGGTGGGAGGCGATGCGCTGTTCCAGGTCGGCGAGCTTCGAGGCGTCACCGCCCAGCAGGTCGAGCATGTCCTGCGCGGTGCCGACGGGGCCCTTGATCCCGCGCAGCGGGTAGCGGCCCAGCAGGTCCTCGAGGCGCCCGTAGGCGACGAGCAGTTCGTCGGCCGCGGTGGCGAAGCGCTTGCCCAGGGTGGTCGCCTGCGCGGCGACGTTGTGGGAGCGGCCCGCCATGACCAGCTCGGCGTGCTCGCCGGCCAGCTTGCCGAGCCGGGCGAGGACGGCGACCGTACGGTCCCGGGCCAGTTCCAGCGAGAGCCGGATCTGGAGCTGCTCGACGTTCTCGGTGAGGTCGCGGGAGGTCATGCCCTTGTGGACGTGCTCGTGGCCGGCGAGGGCGTTGAACTCCTCGATGCGGGCCTTCACGTCGTGCCGGGTGACCTTCTCGCGCTCCGCGATCGAGGCGAGGTCGACGGTCTCCAGGACGCGCTCGTAATCGGCGATGGCCTCGTCCGGGACCTCGATACCGAGGTCCTTCTGGGCGCGGAGCACGGCGAGCCACAGCCGCCGCTCCAGCGTCACCTTGTACTCGGGGGACCACAGGACGGCGAGCTCCGCGGAGGCGTAGCGGCCGGCCAGGACATTGGGGATGCGGGGCTTGGCAGTCACGTAGAGGGATTCTACTTGGGCCGCGGCTGTGTGTTTACGCAGGTAGGGACCCCGCCCCGGATTGTGCCTTGCTACGAGAGCCACGCCACGGCGTCACGGCCCCCGCGGCGCCACAGCCCCGGTCCCCCCGGCCCCGCCGCGCTCCTAGGAGAGCGGCTCGCCCCGCCAGGCCTCGTGGGCCAGCAGCTCCGGGCGCTTGGCCGGGCGGCCGTCCCCGCTGGAGCGGCCCGTCAGGCGGCGGCCGACCCAGGGGAGCAGGTGCTGCCGCGCGAAGCTGAGGTCCTGCGCGCGGCGCACGGCCCAGCCCGGCGGGACCGAGGGCGGCAGCTCGGTGCGCCAGTCGGCCTCGGGCGGCAGGCCCAGCGCCTGCCAGACCGCCTCCGCCACCCTGCGGTGGCCCTCGGCCGTCAGGTGCAGCCGGTCCACGTCCCACATCCGCGGGTCGCCGAGCACGGCGGCCCCGTACAGGTCCACCACGAGGGCGCCGTGCCGTGCGGCGAGCTCCTCGATGATGACGAAGAGCTCCTCCATGCGGGGGCGGAATCGTTCCATCACGGGCCCGTTGCGGCCCGGGGAACGCATCAGGACCAGCGTCTTGCAGGAGGGCGCCAGCAGGCCGACGGCCTCTTCCAGGTGCCCGCGCACGCGGCCCATGTCGACCTTGGGCCGCAGCGCGTCGTTCAGGCCGCCGACCAGGGTCACCACGTCGGCGCCCATCGCGGCGGCCGCCGGGGCCTGCTCCCCGGCGATCTGGCCGATGAGCTTGCCGCGGACCGCGAGGTTCGCGTAGCGGAAGCCGGGCTCGCGCGCCGCGAGGCGGTCGGCCAGCAGGTCGGCCCAGCCCCGGTAGGAGCCGTCGGGGAGCAGGTCGGACATGCCTTCGGTGAAGGAGTCGCCGACCGCGACAAGACTGGTGTAAGAGGCATTCATCTCCATGGCGGGAGCGATGCTACCGCGCGGTACCCCGGTCCCGCAGGCGGTACCGGGGTACCGGGGTACCGGAGCACCGTTACCGGAGCACCGTTACCGGGGTACCGGAGCACCGGCGTACCGCCACCGCCCGCGGGGGAGCGGGGCTAGGCCGAGGCCGGCCGGCCGAACAGCTCCCGCAGCACGTCCTCCATCGTGACCAGGCCCGTCATGGCGCCGTCGGCTCCGAGGACCGCCGCCAGGTGCGTACGGCTGCGCCGCATCGCGGTCAGTACGTCGTCCAGCGGGGTCTCCGCCCGCACCTGGGCGATCGGCCGCAACGCCGAGACCGGGAAGGGCTCGTCGCGCTCGGTCACGTCCAGGGCGTCCTTGACGTGCAGGTACCCCAGGATCCGGTGCTCCGCGTCGATCATGGGGAAGCGGGAGTACCCCGACGACGCCGACAACTGCTCCAGACCGGCCGGGGTGATGCCCTCGTGGGCCGGAACCACCCGGTCCGCGGGCAGCACCACATCGGTGACCGGCCTGCGCCCCAGCTCCAGGGCGTCGTGCAGCCGCTCGCTCGCCCGGTTGTCGATGAGCCCCGCGTTGCTGGAGTCCTTGACGATCCGCGCGAGCTCGTCGTCCGAGAAGGTCGCCGTGATCTCGCCCTTCACGTCCACCCGCAACAGGCGCAGCAGGGTGTTGGCGAAGGCGTTGACCGCGAAGATCACCGGCTTCAGGGCCCGGGCCAGGGCAACCAGCGGCGGACCCAGCAGCAGGGCGGTCCGCACCGGCTCGGCCAGCGCCACGTTCTTCGGCAGCATCTCGCCGAAGAGCATGTGCAGGTACGTCGCGAGGGCCAGCGCCACCACGAAGGAGATCGCGTGCGTCAGGCCGGCCGGCACTCCGAAGAAGTCGAACGCGGGGGTCAGCAGGTGCGCGATGGCCGGCTCGGCCACCACACCCAGCACCAGGGTGCACAGGGTGATGCCCAACTGGGCGGCCGCCATCAGCGCGGACACGTGCTCCAGGGCCCACAGCACCGACTTGGCGCGCCGGTCACCCTGCTCGGCGTACGGCTCGATCTGGCTGCGCCGGACCGAGATCAGCGCGAACTCCGCGCCGACGAAGAAGGCGTTGACGACGAGGGTCGCCAGGCCGATCAGCAACTGGACGGCGGTCATCGCGCCTCCTCCCCGTCGTTGTCACGCGTGGTGGGCTCGGCCGGCACGTGCAGGAGCACCCGCGCCGCCCGCCGCCCGCCGGCGTCCACCACGTCCAGGCGCCAGCCGTCCAGCTCCAGGCTGTCGCCGACCACGGGGATCCGCCCGAGCTGGGTCGCTATCAGGCCCGCCAGGGTCTCGTACGGGCCGTCCGGCACGCGCAGGCCGATCCGCTGGAGCTGGTCGGTGCGCGCGGACCCGTCCGCGGAGTACAGCGCGCGCCCCGAGTCGTCCACGCCGGCCGCGTCCAGATCGGGGATCTCGTGCGGGTCGTGCTCGTCGCGGACCTCGCCGACGACCTCCTCGACGATGTCCTCCAGCGTGACCACTCCGGCCGTGCCGCCGTACTCGTCGATGACCACGGCCATCGTCTGCTTGCCGGACAGCCGGTCCAGCAGCCGGTCCACGGTGAGCGACTCCGGAACGAGCAGGGGCTCGCGCAGCAGCTGCGACACCGGACGGCGGTGCCGCTCCGCCGCGGGCAGGGCCAGGACGTCCTTGATGTGGACGGTGCCGACGACGCTGTCGAGGCTGCCCCGGTAGACGGGGAAGCGGGACAGGCCGGTCGCGAGGGTCGCGTTCGCCACGTCCTCGGCGCTGGTCTGTACGTCGAGGGCGGTGACCTGGACGCGCGGGGTCATGACGTTCTCCGCGGTCAGGTCGGCGAGGTTGAGGGTCCGCACGAACAGCTCGGCGGTGTCCTTCTCCAGGGATCCCGCCTTCGCGGAGTGCCGGGCCAGGGCCACCAGCTCCTGCGCGGTGCGCGCCGAGGCGAGCTCTTCGGCGGGCTCCAGGCCGAACCGGCGCACCATGTGGTTCGCCGTGGTGTTGAGATGGCTGATCAGCGGCCTGAACGCACGGGAGAAGACCCGCTGCATGGTGGCGACGCGCTTGGCGACGGCCAGGGGCGAGGAGATCGCCCAGTTCTTGGGCACCAGCTCGCCGACGACCATCAGGACGACGGTGGACAGCACGGTGCCGAGGATCAGGGCGGTGGAGGACGCGGCCCCGGCGGACAGCCCCATGGCCTCGAAGGGGCCCTTGAGCAGGGCGGCGATCGAGGGCTTGGAGATCATGCCGATGACCAGGCCGGTCACGGTGATGCCGAGCTGGGCGCCGGAGAGCTGGAAGGTCAGGCTGCGGACGGCGGTCAGTGCGCTCTCGGCGCCGCGCTCGCCGCGCTCGACGGCCTCCTCCAGCTCGCTGCGCTCGACGGTGGTCAGCGAGAACTCGGCCGCGACGAAGACTCCGCAGGCAAGGCAGAGCAGCAGCGCCAGGAGGAGCAGGAGCACTTCGGTCATCGGTCGTTCACCTCCGTCCCATGATCGGCCAGGAGGAGTGCCGTCGCGCGGTGTCGTGCGGGGGGATGAAGGGGACGGGGAGGCTCGCCCATGGGCGGACGCTCACACCTTTCGTTTCGGAGAGGAAGGGAACTGACGCCTACAGGGTAAAGGAAGGGCAAAGCGATCGGATCATTCTTTTGGCGGACCCCCTCGGGGGTGATGGGATCCACGCATGAACGATCTTCGCATCGCACCCGCATCGGCGGCCGATCTCGCAGCCGTCCTCGACTTCTGGAAGGCAGCCGCCGAGGGCACGAGTATCAGCGATGACCTCGACGGCGTCGAGCGCCTCCACGCCCGCGATCCGCAGGCGCTGCTGCTCGCGCGCCGCGAGGGCGAACTGGTCGGCACGGTCATAGCGGGGTTCGACGGCTGGCGCTGCCATCTCTACCGGCTCGCGGTGCACCCGGACCACCGCCGCCGGGGGATCGGGTCGGCGCTGCTCGCCGCCGCCGAGCAGCGGTTCGCGGCGCTCGGCGGACGGCGGGCGGACGCGATGGTGCTGGACCGCAACGAGCGCGGCCACAGGGCGTGGGAGGCCGGGGGATACCACCCGGAAGACCACTGGACCCGCTGGGTCAAGCCGCTGAACGGATGACGGAGCGGCCGGCGCGGACCTCCGGGCGGGGCCGCCCGCCCCGCCGGGGCCGGTGAGGCCCCGTCCGCCGTGACCTCACCGGCTGTCGGCCGGCCGGCC
Organism: Streptomyces sp. NPDC054961; assembly: GCF_053609145.1. NCBI lineage: Bacteria > Bacillati > Actinomycetota > Actinomycetes > Kitasatosporales > Streptomycetaceae > Streptomyces > Streptomyces sp. NPDC054961. The sequence goes on from NZ_JBSGWY010000020.1 coordinate 88,304, forward strand.
CCGTCGGGCACGCCGGCCGGTCTCGTCGGCCGGCCGCGTCAGGCGGGCCAGAGCGTCCGGAAGGACGGTTCCGACCAGGTGCCGTGGAGGGTCGGCGCCAGCCAGGCGGGGGCCGCGGCGCGGAAGGCCGTGGGCTCCAGCCCTCCCGCCCGCTCCGGGACCGCGCCCAGCAGGGGCAGGTCCGAGACCGACGGAAGGTCGGCCAGGTTGCAGCGGGCCGCCAGATCGGGGTCGGCGGGCCAGCTGCCGATGACCACGCCCAGGCCGACGAGGCCCCGCGCCCGCAGGGCTTCGGCCGTGAGGGCCGTGTTGTTGAGCGTGCCGAGTCCCGCCGGGGCCACGACCAGGGTCGGGGCCCCGAGGAGCCGGGCGGCGTCGGCCAGGGTGTGGCCCGCCTCGTCGAAGCGGACCAGGAGACCTCCCGCGCCCTCGACCAGGACCAGATCGTGCGTCAGGGCGAGGCCGCGCGCGGCCGCGGCGATCTCGGCGGGGGAGACCGTGGCGAGGCCCGCGCGGCGGGCCGCCCGGTCCGGGGCCAACGGCTCCGGGTAGCGGACCAGTTCCGCGGTGGTGACGGAGCCCGCCAGGCGGACGACCTCCGCCGCGTCGCCGTGTTCGTCCGGGCCGACGCCCGTCTGGGCCGGCTTGAGGACCGCCACCGAGCGGCCGGCGGCGAGCGCGGCCGCCGCGACGGCCGAGGTGACGACCGTCTTGCCGATCTCCGTGCCGGTGCCGGACACCATGAGGATCGAGCCGGTGGGCAGGTCCGCGCCGTGCGCCGGGCGGTCGGCCGTGTGTCCGGTGGCCATGTCAGGCCTCCTTCGCGGCCGCGAGGACACCGCGGCAGATGCGGTCCACGTCGGCGTCGCCCGTGACGAACGGCGGCATCGTGTAGATCAGGTCCCGGAAGGGGCGCAGCCAGACGCCCTCCCGGACCGCCGCCCGGGTGGCGCGCGCCATGTCGACCTCGTGGTCGAGCTGCACCACGCCGATCGCGCCCAGCACGCGGACCTCCTTGACCCCCGGGACCGAGGCCGCCGGAGCCAGTCCCTCGGTCAGGCCCGCCTCGATCCGCTTGATCTCGAGCGGCCAGTCCTGGCCGAGGAGCAGGTCGATGGAGGCCAGTGCCACCGCCGTGGCGAGCGGGTTGCCCATGAAGGTCGGCCCGTGGGCCAGTACGGGGACCTCGCCCCGGGAGATGCCGTCCGCCACCCGCTCCGTGCACAGGGTGGCGGCGAGGGTGAGGTACCCGCCGGTCAGGGACTTGCCCAGGCACATCACGTCCGGGGTGATCCCCGCGTGGTCGGCCGCGAACAGCGCGCCCGTGCGGCCGAATCCCGTCGCGATCTCGTCGAGGATCAGGAGGACGCCGAACTCGTCGCACAGGTCGCGCAGGACCCGGAGGTAACCCGGGTTGTGGAAGCGCATGCCGCCGGCGCCCTGGACCACCGGTTCCACGATCACCGCGGCCAGTTCGTCCGCGTGCGCCGACACCAAGGAGCGCAGGTGGGCGACGTACGAGGGGTCCACCGGTGCGGAGAACCCGCTCGGCGGGGCGTCCGCGAAGAGCTGGCGCGGGAGGATGCCCGACCACAGCTCGTGCATGCCGCCCTGGGGGTCGCAGACGGCCATGGGCTGCCAGGTGTCCCCGTGGTAGCCGCCCCGCCAGGTGAGCAGGCGGGTCTTCGCGGGGCGTCCCACGGAGCGCCAGTACTGCAGGCACATCTTCACCGCGACCTCGACCGAGACCGAGCCCGAGTCGGCGAGGAACACGTGTTCCAGGCCGGCCGGGGTGATCTCGACGAGCTTCGCGGCCAGCCGGACGGCGGGCTCGTGGGTGAGCCCGCCGAACATCACGTGCGACATGCGGCCGAGCTGGCCGGTCACCGCCTCGTTCAGCACCGGGTGGTTGTACCCGTGGATCGCCGACCACCAGGAGGACATTCCGTCGACCAGCTCGTCGTTGCCCTGCGCCGGTTCGGCCAGCCGCAGCCGGACGCCCGTGGCGGAGGAGACGACGAGCGGTTCCTGCCGCCCGGGCATGGGGCCGTACGGGTGCCACACGTGCTGCCGGTCCAGCGCGAGCAGGTCGGCGGCCGGCAGCGGGTCGTGAAGGTCAGGCATTGGGGGCGATGTCCGTCCCCGCGCCGCGTCGGCGCACCGCCACCAGGCCGGTGCGGACCTCTCCCGCCTCCGCCTGGGCCGGTACGGGGGCCTCGTGCCCGGCATGGCCGGAGCAGCCGCCGCAGGCCGAACCGCAGCCGGCCCCGTCCTCGGGGGCGGAGGAGCCGCAGACCGAGGCGCCGGCGCCGGCGCCGTGCGAGCCACAGCCGCCCCGGGCCTCCGCGACCTCGGAGCGGTGCGCGGGGAGGGTCGAGGTACCGGCCCCCTCCACCTCGAAACCGGCGTCCGCGATCATGTCGAGGTCGGCCTGCCCGGCCTGGCCCTCACTGGTCAGGTAGTCGCCCAGGAAGATCGAGTTGACCAGGTGCAGGGCGAGGGGCTGCAGGGTGCGCAGGTGGACCTCGCGCCCGCCCGCGAGGCGGACCTCGACGTCGGGGCAGACGAAGCGGACCATCGCCAGGATGCGCAGGGCGCGCTGCGGGGTGAGGTTCCACTCCTTGGCCAGCGGGGTGCCCTCGAAGGGGATCAGGAAGTTGACCGGCACCGAGTCCGGGTCCAGCTCGCGCAGCGAGTAGACGACGTCGACGAGGTCCTCGTCGCTCTCGCCCATGCCCGCGATCAGACCGGAGCAGGCGGACAGGCCGGCCGCGTGCGCCTTCTGCACCGTGTCGACCCGGTCCGCGTAGGTGTGGGTCTTGGTGATCTCGCCGTAGGTGGCTTCGGAGGTGTTGAGGTTGTGGTTGTAGGCGTCCGCGCCCGCGTCCTTCAGGCGCTCCGCCTGGCCGTCCGAGAGCAGGCCGAGGCAGGCGCACACCTCGATGCCCTCGTTCTGCTCCTTGATGGCCTCGATGGTCTTGCCCACGCGGTCCACGTCACGGTCGGTCGGGCCGCGCCCGCTCGCCACCAGGCAGACCCGCTTGGCTCCGCCGGCCACGCCGGCGGCGGCGGCCTGGGAGGCCTCTTCGGGCTTCAGCCAGGTGTACTTGAGGATCTCGGCCTTCGACCCCAGCCGCTGGGAGCAGTACGAGCAGTCCTCGGGGCAGAGCCCCGACTTCAGGTTGACGAGGTAGTTCAGCTTGACCCGGCGCCCGAACCACTGGCGGCGCACCTTGCCGGCCGCGGCCACCACGTCGAGCAGTGCGTCGTCAGAGGTCGCCAGCACGGCGAGTGCCTCTTCGCGGGTCGGCAGCTCACGCCGCAGCCCCTTGTCCACGAGGGTGTTCAGCAGGTCCATGACGCCGATCCTGGACCACACCACCACTCCCGGCCAAGGAGAGATCCGACAACATGGCCGGAAGAGAGTGTGTGTATCGCCACACCTGGCGCTCAAGTCACGATTGTTAGGGTCGTTCAGCTCTGTGGACTGCCGACAAAACACGAGGACCGCCGATGCCCCAGCACACGCCCGACCCCGTGGACGTCTTCGCCTGGATCGACGACGCGGAGCGGGCCCGCGAGCGGGCCGGACTCGTCCGGACGCTGCGTCCGCGGCCGGCCTCCTCGCCGCTCCTCGACCTCGCGAGCAACGACTACCTCGGGCTGTCCCGGCATCCCGAGACGGTGCGGGGCGCACGTGAGGCGGCCGAGCGCTGGGGCGCCGGAGCCACCGGATCCCGGCTCGTCACCGGCACGACCGAACTGCACGCGGAGCTCGAGCGCGAGCTCGCCGCGTTCTGCGGGTTCGAGGCCGCGCTGGTGCTCTCCTCCGGGTACGCCGCCAACCTCGCCGCCGTCACCGCCCTCAGCGACCGGGGCACGCTGGTCGTCTCCGACGCCGGCAACCACGCCTCGATCGTCGACGGATGCCGGCTGTCGCGCGCCGAGACCGCCGTCGTCCCGCACTCCGACCCGGACGCCGCGCGCAAGACCCTCGCCGCGCACGGCGGGCGGGCCCTGCTGGTCACCGACTCGGTGTTCTCCGTCGACGGGGACGCCGCTCCGCTCGCCCGCCACGCCGAGGCCTGCCGGGCCGAGGGCGCGGCCCTGCTCGTGGACGACGCGCACGGGCTCGGGGTCCTCGGCGAGGGCGGCCGCGGCGCGCTGCACGCCGCCGGGCTCGCGGGGGCGCCCGGGGTGGTGGCGACGATGACCCTCTCGAAGTCCCTGGGCAGCCAGGGCGGCGCCGTGCTGGGCCCGGCCAAGGTGATCCGGCACCTGGTCAACGCGGCCCGGACCTTCATCTTCGACACCGGGCTCGCTCCGTCCGCCACGGGCGCCGCGCTGGCCGCCCTGCGCCTGCTGGAGCGCGAACCCGAGCGGGCGGGTCGCGCCCGCGAGGTGGCCGCCGAGCTGTACGGGCGGCTCACCGCGTCCGGCCTGACCGCGGCCCGGCCGGACGCGGCCGTGGTGTCGGTTCGGGCCCCGTCGGCGTCGGCGGCACTGCGCTGGGCCGCCGACTGCCGCGAGGCAGGTCTGTCCGTGGGGTGCTTCCGTCCGCCGTCGGTGCCGGACGGCATCTCCCGGCTCCGGCTGACCGCGCGGGCCGATCTCACGGGGGAGGAGATCAGCCGGGCGGTGGAGACGATCCTCGGGACCGCTCCGGCCGGAGCCACGGACCGCTAGTCGGAGCTACGGGAGCGGGGGCGCCCGTACGTCCGCCTCTGGTGCTTACGTGGCCAGGTCCGCCCGTACGGAGACGAGGAAGCCGTCCCAGGCCGGCCCGGTGAAGAGCACGGCCGGGCCGTCCGCCCGCTTGGAGTCGCGGACGGCCAGCAGGCCGTCACCGAGGGCGGCCGTTTCCACGCAATTGTTCATTCCGGTACTGCGGCTGCTGCGCAGCCACCTCGCGCTGTTCAGGAGTCCGCTGGTGGATAAGGGGGTTGCGGACACGGGGAGTGCCTCCTTACGCGTCGTCAGCGAGGACGCTGATCAGGTCCGACGAATCGCGGGGCGGGAGGGCGTGCGCCTGAATGGTGCGGAACGCGGCGCTGTACGCCTCAAGGTCTTCCTTCCGCTCCAGATAGAGGCTACTCGTCAAATGGTCGAGTACCACCACATCCAGATCGGCGATGTTCGGAAATGAGAAGATGACGAACGGTCCGGTCAGGCCGAGATGTCCCCCCACGCTGAACGGCAGAACCTGGAGCCGCACTTGGGGCAGGCTCGACACCTCCACCAGGTACCGCAGCTGCTCCGCCATCACCCCCGGCCCGCCGATCTTCCGCCGCAGCACCGCCTCGTCCAGGACCGCGCTCAGCTCCAGCGGCGGATCCGCCCGCAGTACGCACTGGCGCGCGAGCCGGACGTCGACCAGGGCGTCGACCTTCGGCTCCGGCAGCCCGCCGAGCGCCGCCCGGGTCACCGCGCGCGCGTACTCCGGCGTCTGCAACAGGCCCGGGACGACGGAGAGTTCGACGGTCCGGGCGGCCCGGGCGCTCGCCTCCAGGCTGATGAAGTCCCGGTACTCCTGCGGCAGCAGCCCCCGGTAGTCGTGCCACCACTGGCGCCCGCGCCCGGTGTCGGCGCCCGGGGCGGGGCCGGCCGCCGACACCGAGAGGGCTTCCAGCAGGGCGCGCTGCTGCGGGCTCGCGACGCTTCCGTAGGCGTCGAGCAGCAGTCGGATGTCCGCCACCTTGACGCCACTGCGCCCCGTCTCGATACGGCTGATTTTCGACTGGTGCCATCCGACGAGCCGGGCCGCCTCACCACTGGTGAGTCCGGACCGGTCGCGCAGGGCGCGCAATTCCTCGCCGAGCTTGCGCCGGCGCACCGCGGGACCGTGTTGCACACCGCCTCCTTTTCACCGGCACAGGTCGCACCAGTCTGCCGTCCAAATACGCTATTCCGTAGCAGAGTTCACCGCATTGAGCGACAGATATATGCATATCTTGAGGGAACGGCGGAAAACGGGGGACGATGGGTGACACTCTGGCGTCCAGCACAGATCCGGGACGGCTCCGCCCCGGTGGGAAAGGGACCGTCGCCATGGCAGATCACCAGGAAGCATCCGTCACTCTGCCGAGCGATCCGGCCTCGGTCGCGTCCGCCCGCCGCTACGTCGCGGAGGTGCTCGGCGGGTGGGGACTGCCCGACGGGACCGACATCGCGGACAGCGTCCGGCTGATCGTCTCGGAACTCGCCACCAACGCCGTCCAGCACACCTTCGGCCAGTCCCCCACCTTCACCGTGGACCTGCGCCTGGAGCGCGAGGAGTGGCTGCGCGTCGGGGTCACCGACAGCCACCCGCGCTGGCCCAAGCGGCTCCCGGCCGCCGTCCAGCAGGACAACGGCCGGGGCATGGTCATCATCCGCTGGCTCACCGCCGAGGCGGGCGGCCGGCTCTCGGTCAGCCCCACGGAGGACGGCGGCAAGACCGTCTGGATCGGCCTGCCTTGGGCGGTCGGGGCCCCGGCGGGGACGTCCACCGGCTGCTGACCCCGTCCGGTCGCCCGGTATACGGAACCGGGCGGGGCGGCGACCGCGGTCGCACCGGGTACCTCCCCGAAACACGGGTTAACGCAGCGGAAAAACAGGCCCCTTAGCGTGGCGGCCACGTTCCCTCCGCCAATGATCACCCATGATTGGGCAAAGCAGCGATGGTCGGGACGGAAAGCCTTTCTCCGCCTTGGGCAAGACACGCTTGGCTCGGATATGCGCAGGTCAACAAAGTGTTGACGGCCCCCTAAGGTCGGCTCGGCGCGTTGTCGATCACGTCCCGGAAGCTTGGTGATTGCTGTGCAACTGACCCCCCACGAGCAGGAGAGACTGCTCATCCACGTGGCCGCCGACGTGGCCGGGAAACGCAGGGCGCGGGGCGTCCTCCTCAACCATCCCGAGGTGATCGCCCTGATCACGGCGCACGTCCTCGAAGGCGCCCGCGACGGACGGACCGTGGCCGAGCTGATGGCCTCCGGACGGACCGTGCTCTCCCGCGAGGAGGTCATGGAGGGCATCCCCGAGATGATCCACGACGTCCAGGTCGAGGCCACCTTCCCGGACGGCACCAAGCTCGTCACCGTCCACGACCCGATCGTCGACAAGGGAGTACCGGCATGATCCCCGGCGAAATCGCCTACGGGGAAGGCTCGGTGCACCTCAACGAGGGCCGGCCCGTCACCCGCATCACCGTGCTCAACGCCGCCGACCGCCCCGTACAGGTCGGCTCGCACTACCACTTCGCCGAGGCCAACCCCGGCCTCGACTTCGACCGGGCCGCCGCCCGCGGGCAGCGGCTCGACATCGCCGCCGGCACCGCGGTCCGCTTCGAGCCGGGCATCCCGGTCGCCGTGGCGCTCGTCCCGCTGGGCGGACTGCGCACCGTGCCGGGCCTGCGCGGGCAGACCGGAGGACCGCTCGATGGCTGAGGTGTCGCGCCAGGTCTACGCCGACCTCTTCGGGCCCACCACCGGCGACCGCATCCGCCTCGCCGACACCGACCTCTTCGTGGAGATCGAGCAGGACCTCGGCGGCGGCCCCGGCCGGGCGGGCGACGAGGCCGTCTTCGGCGGTGGCAAGGTCATCCGCGAATCCATGGGGCAGGCCCGGACCACCCGCGCCGAGGGCGCTGCCGACACCGTCATCACGGGCGTCGTGATCCTCGACCACTGGGGGATCGTCAAGGCCGACGTCGGCATCCGCGACGGCCGGATCTGTGGCATCGGCAAGGCCGGGAACCCCGACACGATGGACGGGGTGCTGCCCGCGCTCGTCATCGGCCCCGAGACCGAGGTCATCGCGGGCAACGGGAAGATCCTCACCGCGGGCGCCGTCGACGCGCACGTGCACTTCATCTCCCCGACCGTGATCGAGGAGGCCCTCGCCTCCGGGATCACCACCCTCGTCGGCGGCGGCACCGGACCCGCGGAGGGGTCCAAGGCCACCACGGTCACTCCCGGCCCGTGGCACCTGGCCCGGATGTTCGCCGCGCTGGAGGCCCATCCCGTCAACATCGGCCTGCTCGGCAAGGGCAACACGATGTCCCGCGAGGGGATGTACTCCCAACTGCGCGGCGGGGCGCTCGGCTTCAAGCTCCACGAGGACTGGGGTTCCACCCCCGCCGTGATCGACGCCTGCCTCACCGTCTGCGAGGAGACCGGCGCCCAGGCCGCCATCCACACCGACACCCTCAACGAGGCCGGGTTCGTCGCCGACACCCTCGCCGCCATCGCCGGGCGGACCATCCACTCGTACCACACCGAGGGTGCCGGCGGCGGGCACGCACCCGACATCATCACCGTGGTCTCCGAGCCGAACATCCTGCCCAGCTCCACCAACCCGACCCGGCCGCACACCGTCAACACCGTCGAGGAACACCTCGACATGCTGATGGTCTGCCACCACCTCAACCCCGCCGTCCCCGAGGACCTCGCCTTCGCGGAGTCCCGGATCCGGCCCTCCACGATCGCCGCCGAGGACGTCCTGCACGACCTCGGGGCCATCTCCATCATCTCCTCCGACGCCCAGGCCATGGGCCGCGTCGGCGAGGTGGTCCTGCGCACCTGGCAGACCGCCCACGTGATGAAGAAGCGGCGCGGCCCCCTGCCCGGCGACGGACCGGCCGACAACCACCGGGTCCGGCGCTACGTCGCCAAGTACACGATCAACCCCGCCGTGGCCCAGGGACTCGCCCGCGAGATCGGCTCCGTCGAGACGGGCAAGCTCGCCGACCTGGTGCTGTGGAACCCGGCCTTCTTCGGGGTCAAGCCCGAACTGGTCATCAAGGGCGGCCAGATCGCCTACGCGCAGATGGGCGACGCCAACGCCTCCATCCCCACCCCGCAACCGGTCCTGCCGCGCCCGATGTTCGGCGCCCACGGGCGGGCGCCCGGCCTCAACTCGGTCAACTTCACCGCGCAGGCCGCCCTCGACGACGCCCTGCCCGAACGGCTCGGGCTCGGCAAGGAGTTCGTCGCCATCGAGAACACCCGCAAGGTGACCAAGGCGGACATGCGCAACAACGACGCCATGCCGCGGGTCGAGGTGGACGCCGACACCTTCACCGTGACCATCGACGGCGAAGTGGTGGAACCGGCCCCGGCCACGGAACTGCCCATGGCCCAGCGTTACTTCCTCTTCTGATGGGCCCGGACCTCGAGGTGCGCCGCCTCCTCCTGACGAGCCCGGTCCTTCCGGGAAGCCCGGCCCTTCCCTGGAGTCCGGCCCTTCCCGGGAGCGGGGTCCGATGAGCCTCGCCGCCCTTCTCGTCCTCGCCGACGGCCGCTTCCCCGCCGGGGGTCACGCCCACTCCGGCGGGGCCGAGGCCGCCTGCGCGGCCGGCCGCATCCACGACGCGGCCACCCTGGAGGAGTTCTGCCGGGGAAGGCTGCACACCGCCGGGCTGGTCGCGGCCGCCCTGGCGGCGGCCGCCGCCGACGGGCTGGACCCGGCGGCCCTCGACGAGGCCGCCGACGCCCGCACCCCGGTGCCCGCCCTGCGCACCACCGCCCGCAGACTCGGCCGGCAGCTGATGCGGGCCGCCCGCGCCACGTGGCCCGCCGCCGAACTCGACGCACTGGCCGCCGCGTTCCCGCGCGGCGCGCACCAGCCCGTGGTGCTCGGCGTCACGGCCCGCGCGGCAGGGCTCGGGCCCCTGGACGCCGCGCACGTGGCGGCGTACGAGAGCGTCAGCGGTCCGGCGACCGCGACCGTACGGCTGCTCGGGCTGGACCCGTTCCAGGCCAGCGGGGTGCTGGCCCGGCTGGCCCCCGAGCTCGACGCGGTCTCCGACCGGGCGCGGCAGGCCGCCCTCCGGGCCCGCGCGGACGGGCCGCAGGCCCTGCCCGCGGCCTCCTCACCCCTGCTGGACATCGCGGCGCAGGCCCATGCCGACTGGCCGGTACGCCTCTTCGCCTCCTGATCACACCCCCTCCGTGCCCCGCCCCCGAACCCGCACCGCCCGCCCCGCCCCCGCCAAGGAGACATCCATGCACCTCGACCACGGCGTGACCTTCCCGCAGCGCCATACCCACGGCGCCGAGCCGCTGCGGGCGGACGGCACCCGCCGCGCCCTGCGCATCGGCCTCGGCGGCCCCGTCGGCTCCGGCAAGACCGCCACCGTGGCCGCCCTCTGCCGGGCCCTGCGCGCGGAGGTGTCCATGGCCGTGGTCACCAACGACATCTACACCCGTGAGGACGCCGAGTTCCTGCTCCGCGAGGCCGTCCTGCCGCCCGAGCGGATCAGCGCGGTGGAGACCGGAGCCTGCCCGCACACGGCCATCCGCGACGACATCTCCGCCAACCTGGAGGCCGTCGAGGAACTGGAGGAGGCCTTCCGCGAGCACGGTCCGCTCGGCCTGATCCTCGTCGAGTCCGGGGGCGACAACCTCACCGCCACCTTCTCGCGGGGCCTCGTCGACGCCCAGATCTTCGTCATCGACGTGGCCGGCGGCGACGACATCCCGCGCAAGGGCGGCCCCGGGGTCACCACCGCGGACCTCCTCGTCGTCAACAAGACCGACCTCGCCCCCTACGTGGGCTCCGACCTGGGCCGGATGGCCCGCGACGCCGCCGACCAGCGCGGCGAACTGCCCGTCGCCTTCCAGTCCCTGCGCGGCGAGGAGGGCGTGGCCCCGGTGGCCGCCTGGGTGCGCGAGCGGATCGCCGCCTGGGCCGCCGCATGACCCCTGCGGTGCCGGGCGCGGCCCCCGCGGCCGTCGCCCCGGCGCCGGCTCCGGCGCCTGCTCCGGTCCGGGCTCCGGTCCCCGCCCCCGCGGGCCTCCGTGCCACCGCCCGGATCCGCGCCGTCGCCGACGGGCGAGGCGGCACCGGCCTGCCGCTCCTGGCCGGGGAGGGGCCGCTCGCCCTGCGCCGCACCCGGGGTGAGGGAGCCGAGGCCGGCGTCGTGCTGGTCGGGGCCATGAGCGCCCCCCTCGGCGGCGACCACCTCGCGATCGAGGCCGACGCCGGCCCGGGCGCCCGGCTGGTGCTCCGCTCGGCGGCGGCCACCCTGGCGCTGCCCGGCCGTGGCGGGGAGCCCGCGCGGTACGACGTACGGCTCACGCTGGCGGGGGAGTCGGCGGTGCGCTGGCTCCCGGAACCGCTCGTCTCCGTACGCGGCAGCGACCTGCGGGTCCGCACCCGCGCCGAACTCGCCCCCACCGCCCGGCTCCTGCTGCGCGAGGAGCAGGTCCTGGGCCGTACCGGGGAGCCCCCCGGCCGGGTGCGCAGCCGCCTCACCGTGACCCGGGCCGGACGGCCGCTGCTGGACCAGGAGCTGGCCTGCGGCCCGGGAGCTCCGGGCGGCTGGGACGGCCCGGCGGGGCTCGACGGCCACCGGGCGCTCGGCCAGCTCCTCGTGGTGGACCCGGACTTCGAAGCGGCCCCGCCGCAGGCCGGCATGCTCGGCGAGTTCGCGGCGGCAACGCCGCTGGCGGGCCCGGCGGTGCTGATCACGGCACTGGCCCCGGACGCGCTGCGGCTGCGCGAACTGCTCGACACGGCCTGCCGTGCCTACGGTTGGTGACGTACCCGGTGAACCACGTCTGAACCCGGGACGAACCAGACCCCGCTCAGCGGTACACGCACTTCCGGATATCGGGTTGGCAAAGAACAGGGCCGCGCTCTGTCGCATGCTCCGGGTCAGGCGGAAGTATCCCCTTGCACGTCCATACCCGTTCACCCATGACCCACCCGAACCACGCCGCCCACGGCGGCAGATGACGCAGGGGGAACAACCACGTGATACGCACCGCGGCGCTGGGGAGCGCCGCCACACTGATCACCGGAACGCTGGCGGCGAGCCTGCTGCTCGCCCCGTCCGCATCCGCGTCCCCGACCTTCTCGTCCGGGCGCGACAACGGAACCGCGGAAGCGGTCGGCACGCAGATCGCCGCCGCCCGCGCGGCCCGCACCGGGATCGACTGGAAGGCCTGTCCGGCCGACTGGGGCTTCGAAGCACCCATCCAGTGCGGCTATGTGAAGGTCCCGCTGGACTACAGCAAGCCGTTCGGCAAGACCATCGACCTCGCGGTCGACCGCGCCGTCAGCACGGGCACCAAGGAAGAGCGCCAGGGCGCGCTCGTCTACAACCCGGGCGGTCCCGGCGGCTCCGGCATGCGCTTCCCGCGCCGGGTCACCACCAAGAGCCCGCTGTGGGTCAACACCTCCAAGGCGTACGACTTCGTGGGCTTCGACCCGCGCGGCGTCGGCCACTCGGCGCCGATCTCCTGCATCGACCCGCAGGAGTTCGTCAAGGCCCCCAAGGCCGACCCGGTCCCGGACAGCGAGGCCGACAAGCGCGCCCAGCGCAAGCTGGCGGCCGAGTACGCGGACGGCTGCAAGGAGCGCAGCGGCGAGATGCTGCCGTTCATGACCACGCCGAACACCGCGCGTGACCTGGACGTCATCCGTGCCGCCCTCGGCGAGCAGAAGCTGAACTTCCTCGGCGTCTCGTACGGCACCTACATCGGCGGGGTCTACGCGACCCTGTTCCCGACCCACGTGCGCCGCATGATCGTCGACAGCGTGGTCGACCCGGACCGCGACAACATCTGGTACGAGGCCAACCTCGGCCAGGACGTCGCCTTCCAGATGCGCTGGAACGACTGGCAGGACTGGGTCGCCAAGAACGACAGCGTCTTCCACATCGGCGACACCCGCGCCAAGGTCGAGGCCAAGTGGCTCGAGCTGCGCGCCAAGGCCAAGGCCAACCCGCTCGGCGGCGTGGTCGGTCCGGCGGAGCTCCTGGGCTTCTTCCAGAGCGCCCCGTACTACGACTCCTCCTGGGTGCCCGTCGCCCAGACCTGGAGCGCGTACCTGGCCGGTGACGAGCAGGGCCTGATCGACGCCATCGCCCCGGACATGACCGACATCCAGGGCAACATCGCGTCGGAGAACGGCAACGCCGTCTACACCGCCGTCGAGTGCGCCGATGCCAAGTGGCCGACCAGCTGGGCCAAGTGGGACCGGGACAACAGCAAGCTCCACGCGAAGTACCCGTTCCTGACCTGGTCCAACGCGTGGATGAACCTGCCCTGCGCGACCTGGAAGGCCAAGCAGAGCAACCCGATCGAGGTCGGGGTCGGCGCCAAGCGCGGCCTGCCGCCGGTCCTGATCGTCCAGTCCGAGCGCGACGCTGCCACGCCGTACAAGGGCGGGGTCTCGCTCCACAACCGGCTCGCCGGCTCGCGTCTGATCACCGAGCAGAACGCCGGCTCGCACGGTGTCACCAGCCTGGTGAACCCCTGCATCAACACCCGAGTCGACACCTACCTGCTCACCGGCAAGGTCGACGCCCAGGACGTGAAGTGCGCGCCGCACGCCACCCCGGTGGCTCCGGCCGCCGCGGCGGCGAAGTCGCTCGCCCAGGCTCCGGCCGCCGACCTCCCGGCGATCGACGAGCTCCCGGCCGTCCGCTAACGGCCGGCCGGCAGCCGTGAACGGCTGCCCGTGCGGGAGAAGGCTCAGCGCGTCCTGCGCCGGGCCTTCTTCCGCGCTTCCTCTTCCTCCGCCTTGACCTCGGCGGCGTACCGGTCCACGTACTCCTGGCCGGACAGCTCGAGGATCTCGTACATGATCTCGTCGGTGACGGCCCGCAGCACGGCCCGCTCACCCTCCATCCCCTCGTACCGGGAGAAGTCCAGCGGCCGGCCGAAGCGGATCGTGACCCGCCGGACCTTCGGGATCTTCTGTCCGGGAGGCTGGATCTCGAAGGTCCCGACCATCGCGCAGGGGACGACCGGCACCCGGGCGCCCAGCGCCATCGCGGCCACGCCCACCTTGCCCTTGTAGAGCCGTCCGTCGTGCGAACGGGTGCCCTCCGGGTAGATGCCGAGCAGCTCGCCCGCGCCGAGCACCCCGAGCCCCTCGCGGATCGCGGCCTGCCCCGCGTCCTTGCCGGAGCGGTCGACCGGGATCTGCCCGGCGCTGCGGAAGAAGGCGGCGGTGAGCCGTCCCTTGAGACCGGGGCCGGTGAAGTACTCGGCCTTCGCGAGGAAGGTGATGCGCCGCTTGAGGATCGCGGGCATCAGGAAGTGGTCCGAGAAGGAGAGGTGGTTGCCCGCGACGATCGCGGCCCCGTCCTGCGGGATGTTCTCCAGTCCCTCGATCCGTGGCCGGAAGAGCAGCCGCAGCAGCGGCCCGAGGATCACGTGCTTGAGCAAGTGGTAGAACACCAGGCCGCTCCCGTCGACATCCCGTTGTCACGGACATCTTACGGACGGTCAGGCCCGGACCGGAGGGGCCGGGCGGGACGGAGCTCCGGCGGCGCGGACCCGGGACACGCCGGCGTGTGGCACGGCGCCGGGGTGCGGGGCGGGCGGAACGGGCCGGATCGCGCCACGGGGAGCGGGCCGCTCAGCCCCGCCGAGGAGGGACCGTCACGGACGGCACGCGGGGGAAGCGCCCGCTCAGACGCTGCGGGAGGCGGCCATTCCCGCGGTCAGCAGCCCCAGCACGACCCAGCCGAACCACAGCCAGCCGTTGCTGCCGAGTGCCACGGAATACGTGGCGATCACTACCAGGGAGGCGAAGGTCATCACGGCCATCGCCTTCACGGATCCGGTCATGCCCCATGGTCGCGCGCGAAGGGGGTCCCGCGCTACTGTCCACGCGCCTGAAGGGAGGCGAGATAGGAGTTGTAGGCCGCCAGCTCCTGGTCGCCGTTGCGGTCCTCGGCCCGGTCGGAGCGCTTCGCGGCCCGCTGCTCCGAGTGGTACCACTGGTAGACCAGCGCGATCAGCACCAGCACGGAGGGGATCTCGCTGAAGGCCCAGGCGATGCCGCCGCCCCACTGCTGGTCGAGCAGCGGGTCGATGCCGAGGGACGCCGGCGGGTTCGCGTACGTCTTCACCATGGGCTGGCTCGCCATCATCAGCGCGATGCCGAAGAAGGCGTGGAAGGGCATTCCGGCGAACAGCTCCAGCATGCGCATCACGTAGCCGGGGCGGTGCGGGCCCGGGTCCACGCCCATGATCGGCCAGAAGAAGACGAGGCCGACGGCGAGGAAGTGCACCATCATCGCGATGTGCCCGGTCTTCGACCCCATGAGGAAGTCGAAGAGCGGGGTGAAGTAGAGGCCGTAGAGGCTCGCGATGAACAGCGGGATCGTGAACACCGGATGGGTGATCACCTTCATGTAGCGGCTGTGCAGCAGCATCAGCAGCAGCTCGCGCGGGCCCTTGCTCCCGCGGGCGGCAGGCGGCAGGGCGCGCAGCGCCAGCGTCACGGGCGCCCCGAGCAGCAGCAGGATCGGGGAGAGCATGCTGATCACCATGTGCTGCACCATGTGCACGCTGAACATGACCATGCCGTAGTCGTTCAGCTTGGTGCACATCATCAGCATCACGCTCAGCACGCCGACGGTGAAGGCGATCGCCCGGCCGACCGGCCAGGAGTCGCCGCGCCGGCGTAGCCGCACCACGCCCCACCCGTACAGGGCCAGGCCCACGAGGGAGCCGATCAGGAAGAAGGCGTCGAAGGAGAACTCCAGCCCGCGTCCGAGGGTGAAGGGCGGCAGGTCCATGGGCATATCCATGTCCATGCCCTCGTGCGCGAGGTAACTCAATCTCTTCACTCCCTTGACCTGTGGTGCCCCACCACAGTAATGCCGCCCCCGGACGGGAAGTCGTCCGGGGGCGGCCATTACGGGAGTGACCCGTGGAAAGGGGGAGAGATCACAGCACGTTCTGCGCCTCGGCGTACCGCTCGGCCGGAACGGTCTTCAGCGTCTGCACCGCTTCGTCGAGCGGCACCATCTCGATGTCCGTGCCGCGCAGCGCCGTCAGCATCCCGAACTCGCCCCGGTGCGCCGCTTCCACCGCGTGCCAGCCGAAGCGGGTGGCGAGGACCCGGTCGTACGCGGTGGGCGTGCCGCCGCGCTGGACGTGGCCCAGGATGACCGGCCGGGCCTCCTTGCCGAGCCGGTCCTCCAGCTCGACGGCGAGCCGGTTGCCGATCCCCGCGAAGCGCTCGTGCCCGTACATGTCGGTGCCGCCCTCCTCGAGGGCCATCGAGCTGCCCGCGGCGGGCTTGGCGCCCTCGGCGACCACGACGATCGCGAACCGCTTGCCCTGGGAGAAGCGCTCGCCGACGATCGTCGTCAGCTCCTCGATGTCGAAGGGGCGCTCCGGCACGACGATCGCGTGCGCGCCGGCCGCCATGCCCGAGTGCAGGGCGATCCAGCCGGTGTGGCGGCCCATGACCTCCACGACCATCACGCGCTGGTGGGACTCGGCGGTGGTCTTGAGCCGGTCCAGCGCCTCGGTGGCGACGCCGACGGCGGTGTCGAAGCCGAAAGTGACATCGGTCGAGGCGATGTCGTTGTCGATGGTCTTCGGGACGCCGACGATCGGCAGACCGCCCTGCGAGAGCAGGTTCGCGGCCTTCAGGGTGCCCTCGCCGCCGATCGGGATGATGGCGTCCAGGCCGAGGTCGGCGACGTGGCCGCGGGCCCGCTCCACGCCGTCGCGCAGATGGGCGGGCTGGACCCGGGAAGAGCCCAGGATCGTGCCGCCACGGGCCAGGATGCCGCTGACGGCATCCAGGTCGAGCTTGCGGTAGTCGCACTCCAGCAGGCCGCGCCAGCCGTCGTGGAAACCGATGACTTCGTCGCCGTGGTCGACGACGGCGCGGTGTACGACGGAGCGGATGACGGCATTGAGGCCGGGGCAGTCGCCTCCGGAAGTGAGCACACCTATGCGCATGGCAGGAAGGACCTTTGCAACGTGGGCCGACGACCGGACCACGTCGTCCGGTTGGAACTACCCTGCACCCTACAAGTCGATCCCCGGTGGACTGAACCATCCTCCACATGCTGGTCAGGTCCGGTCGTACGAAAACACGTCGGCCCGGAATCCCCGAGGGGACTCCGGGCCGGACGCCGGGTCCGCGGCGGTTCGGCGGACCTACGCGGGCTGGGTGGCCGCAGCGATCCGCTCGGCGCGCAGCGCGTCGTACCAGCGGTCGTCGACGGGCGGCAGCGCGTTCACGTCGAGGGCCAGCTTCAGCAGCAGGTCCGCGATCTGCGGGTTGCGCGCCATCACGGGACCGTGCATGTAGGTGCCGAACACCGTGTCGTTGTACGCGCCTTCGGTGCCGTCGCCGGTGCCGTTGCCGCGCCCCATCGTGACCCGGGCGAACGGCTTCGCCGTCGGGCCGAGGTGCGTGATGCCCTGGTGGTTCTCGAAGCCGGTGAGCTGCGGCAGGCCGAGCTGCGGGTCGATGTCCGCGAGCACGTCTCCGACGCACCGCTCGCCCTCGCCGCGCACGGTCACCACGTCCAGCAGGCCGAGGCCCTCCTGGCGCTGGCCGACGTCGTTGACGAATTCCTGGCCCAGGATCTGGTATCCGGCGCAGACGGAGAAGACGATCGCCCCGTTCGAGACGGCCCGCTCGAGACCGCCGTCGCGCAGCAGCCGCTCCGCGGCCAGGCGCTGCGGCCGGTCCTCGCCGCCGCCGATCAGGTAGATGTCGCCCGAGGTGGGGATCGGCTGGTCGCTGCGCACGTCCACGCGCTGGACGTCCAGGCCGCGCCGACGGGCCCGGCGCTCCACGACGAGGGCGTTGCCCTGGTCTCCGTACGTGCTGAGCAGGTCGGGGTAGACCCACACCAGACGCAGGCTGTTGTCGCTCATGCTCTTGTCCTCACGGGTCCTAGTTGCCGACGCGGCGGCGCACGTCCTGGAAGGCGGTGTAGTTGGCGATCAGCTCGATCTGTCCGGGCGGCGCCAGCTGCACGGCCTCGTCGAGGGTCTCGCACACCCGGAAGTCCAGGCCCGCGACCTCGAGGCGGACCGCGAGGTCCAGCTTGCGGTCGCCGATCACGAAGATCGGGTGGCCGGCCAGCCGCGGATAGTCCACGTCCCACAGCCAGGAGGTGTCGGTGCCGTCCGCGCCGCGCGCGTTCACCGACAGGATCACCGGCGTCGGCGGCGGGTCGATCAGCGAGAAGGTCTCGAGCCAGCCCGCCGGGTTCTTCGCGAGCAGCAGCCGCAGTTCACGGCCCTGGAAGCTCACCACGTCGTAGCGGCCGGCGACGGCCTGCACCTGGTACATCCGCTCCAGCGCGACCTGCGGCGGGACGCCGAAGACGGCGGCCACGGCGGCCGAGGTCGCCGCGTTGGCCTTGTTGGCGCGGCCCGGCAGCTGGAGGTTGATCGGCCAGGCGCTGCCGTGCGGGTCGAGCACGTGATCGCCGGAGAGCACCCAACTCGGGGTGGGGCGCCGGAAACCGCACTCGCCGCAGAACCAGTCGTCGCCCGGGCGCTGCATGACGCCACCACAGGAGGGGCACGACCAGGCGTCGTCCTTCCACTCCTGGCCGGCGGCGACCCACACCACGTTCTGCGAGGAAGAGGCCGCCCACACGATCAGCGGGTCGTCCGCGTTCGCGACGACGACGGCCTTGGAGCCCGAGAGGCCCTCGCGCCACTTCTCCGCGAGCATGCGGGTCTCGGCCGCGCGGTCCAGCTGGTCGCGGGAGAGGTTGAGCAGGGCGATCACCTTGGGGGTGACGTCCCGGGCCACTCCGGCCAGGTACTTCTCGTCCACCTCGATGACGCCGTAACGGGCGTCCGAACCGCCCGCCAGGGCAGAGGTGATGCCCGCGGGCATGTTCGCGCCCAGCGCGTTGGAGACGACCGGACCGCTGGCCCGCAGGGCCTCCGCGATCAGCCGGGTCGTCGTGGTCTTGCCGTTCGTCGCCGAGACGAGGACGACGTCGAGATGCTGTGCCAGCGCGCCGAGAAGATCGGGGTCGAGCTTGAGCGCGACCTTGCCTCCGATCACCGATCCGCTTCCGCGTCCCGCGGCCCGCGACACCGCCGCCGCGGCCTTGCCCGCCGTCACGGCCAGCTTGGCCCGCGGCGAAAGCGGCTCTGTGTTGCCTGCCATCGTCCCTTGTCCTCCTTGCGTCGGTCGCCCCCAGCCTATCCAGTACCTGCCCGCGCCCCGACCGCGGCGCCCCCGGTCAGCCGAAGATCTCCTCATATAGTCGCCCGTCGTACCCTTACGGCCATGCGACAGCGCCCCCTCCCCGGTACCTCCGGCATCGTCCGCACCATGAGCCTGCTGGGCGACCCGGTGCTCCATTCCGCTTGCGCGGAGGTCACCGAGTTCGGACCGGCCCTCGACCGGCTCATCGAGGACATGTTCGCCACGATGTACGCCGCCCAGGGCGTCGGCCTCGCCGCGAACCAGATCGGCGTCGGGCGACGGGTGTTCGTCTACGACTGCCCCGACGACGAGGACGTCCGCCACGTCGGGCACATCGTCAACCCGCGCCTGGTGCGCGCCGACGGGGACGCGTACGGAGGTCCCGAGGGCTGCCTGTCCCTGCCGGGGCTGGAGGCGGACACGGTCCGCTTCGACGAGGCCGTGGTCGAGGGGGTCACCTCCGACGGGACGCCGCTGCGCGTCACGGGCACCGGTTTCTTCGCCCGCTGTCTCCAGCACGAGTGCGACCACCTGGACGGGACCGTCTACGCGGAGCGGGTGACGGGCCTGCGGGCGCGCAAGCTGCGGCGGCAGATCCGCAAGACGGACTGGGGCACCGCGGGCATCCACGCCCTGGGGGAGTGAGCCCGCCCCGGGGCTCCTCCTCAGAAGCCGGGGCCGTCCGCGCGGTTGCCGGCCGTGGCCAGGCGGCCCCACAGGAGGTCGGTCAGGCCGGCGACCAGATCCGCGCGCTCGCACGGGCGCTCGCCGAGCCACCAGTCGCCCGCCGCGTGCATCATGCCGACGATGCCGTGGCCCCAGACCCGGGCCAGGCGTTCGCCGCCGGGGCCGAGGTCCACGCGCTCGCCGATCACCTGCGCCAGTTCCTCGCCGAGCCGGCGCAGCAGCGGGGCCGAGTGCAGGCCCACGTCGAAGCCGCCCTCGGCGGTCCCGGTGGTCTGGGTGTCCTCGGCGGGGTGCATGAGGAAGCGGTAGACCTGCGGGCGGGCCTCGATGGCGGCGAGATAGGTGTCGAGGGTGGCCTCCACCCGCCGGCGCCGTTCCGCGGGGGCGTCGAGCGCCGCGCGCAGCGAGTCGAGCAGGGCGTCCGTGTGCCGGACGGCGAGGGCCTGGTAGAGGCCGGCCTTGTCGCCGAAGTGGCGGTAGAGGATCGGCTTGGTGATGCCGGCCTCCGCCGCGATGGCGTTCATGGACGCCTTGGGGCCGTCCCGGAGCACGACCCGGTCTGCCGCCTCGAGCAGCTCCCGCCGGCGGCGTTCGCCCGCTCCCGGTTCGCCGGTCGGCTGTGTGGTCTCCATGACGTGTTTCTCTCCCCGCCCTTGCGATGTGCGTGACGCCCACGCAACGTAACACCCCACCCACCCTGAGGATCCCATCGGAGGCCTGGTACCGGCGCTGCTTGACAGTGCTTACCGGCCGGTAACAGACTGGGTGCACCGTAGGGGTTACCGTTGGTAACTAGGTGTGCGGCGTTGCGACACGAAAGCTGGAGGGAACATGGCGGAGTTCACCATGGAGCTCAACGACGACCAGAAGCAGATGCAGGACTGGATCCACGGCTTCGCCGCCGACGTCATCCGTCCCGCCGCCGCGGAATGGGACGAGCGCGAAGAGACTCCGTGGCCCGTCATCCAGGAAGCCGCGAAGGTCGGCATCTACTCGCTCGACTTCTACGCCCAGCAGTTCTTCGACCCGACCGGCCTCGGCATCCCGATGGCCATGGAGGAGCTGTTCTGGGGCGACGCGGGCATCGCGCTGTCCATCGTCGGCACCGGACTCGCCGCCATCGGCGTCGTCGCCAACGGCACCGAGGAGCAGATCGGGACCTGGATCCCGCAGATGTACGGCACCCCCGACGACGTGAAGCTCGCCGCCTTCTGTTCCTCCGAGCCCGACGCCGGCTCCGACGTCGGTGCCATGCGCACCCGCGCCGTCTACGACCAGGCCAAGGACGAGTGGGTGCTCAACGGCACCAAGACCTGGGCGACCAACGGCGGCATCGCCAACGTCCACATCGTCGTGGCCGTCGTCGACCCCGAGCTGGGCACCAAGGGCCACGCCTCCTTCATCGTGCCGCCGAACACCCCCGGCCTCTCCCAGGGCCAGAAGTTCAAGAAGCACGGCATCCGCGCCTCGCACACCGCCGAGGTGGTCCTCGAGGACTGCCGGATCCCCGGCTCCTGCCTGCTCGGCGGCAAGGAGAAGCTGGACGAGCGCCTCGCGCGGGCCCGCGAGCGGGCGAGGGCGGGCGGCGGCGAGCGGGTGAAGAACGCGGCCATGGCCACCTTCGAGGCCTCGCGGCCCGCCGTCGGCGCCATGGCCGTGGGCACGGCGCGCGCCGCCTACGAGGTGGCGCTGGACTACGCGAAGACCCGTACGCAGTTCGGCCGGCCGATCATCGACAACCAGGGCGTCGCGTTCCAGCTCGCCGACATGCGGACCTCCATCGACGCGGCCCGGCTGCTGGTGTGGCGGGCCTCCTGGATGGCGGTCGCGGGCAAGCCCTTCACCTCGGCGGAGGGCTCGATGTCCAAGCTCTTCGCGAGCGAGGTCGCCAAGAAGGTCACCGCGCAGGCGATCCAGATCCTCGGCGGCAACGGATTCACCCGCGAGTACCCGGTGGAGCGCATGCACCGCGACAGCGCGATCTACACGATCTTCGAGGGCACCAGCGAGATCCAGCGGCTGGTGATCGCCCGCACCCTCGCGGACATGCCGATCCGCTGACCGCGGCCGATCGCGGCCTCGCGCCGGCGCCCCCCGTCCACCTCGCGGTGGGCGGGGGCGCCGGCGTCTCGCGTCAGTGGTCGCGCAGCGGCGTCAGGCAGGAGAGGCCGTAGCCGCCGGGGCCGTACTCGGGGGAGGCGAGGTAGGCATCCGGGAGGCAGGGCCGGTCGCCGTCCAGCAGCTTGTCGACGCGGTACTCGGCGCGGGGCGAGCCGCAGTCCGTGACCACGAGCTTCTGGTCCTTCAGGGTGCCCACGTTGCGCACGCACTGCCCCGGGGACAGGGTCAGCGGCTCGTCGTCGCCCGCCAGCAGGCCGATGGCGATCAGGGCCGGGATCCCGAGGACGACGAGCAGCACGGGCGCGAGCAGCAGCAGCACGACCGGGCGCCGGCGCAGCGGCTTGCCCGGGTCGAGCGCCGGCCGGAAGCCGCCCTCCGGGGGCCCGAGGCGGCGGAAGGCCGCCCGGGGGCCGAGGTTGACCAGCACCGTGACCGGCGTGATGAACAGCGACAGCGGACCCCACCAGCCCTGCCACAGGGTGTCCGAGGACATGCGGCGGTAGGTGGCGAGCCCGCAGTCGCGGCAGAACGGCCCGCGCAGGCTCAGGAAGCGCATCAGCACGATGATGCCCTGGTGGCCGCGCACGGTCGCTTCCGCGGCCGGCCGCGCCCCGCAGAGGCGGCACCCCGGGTGGCCGTACGAGGGCTGTGGCGCGGACCAGGAACCGTACGGCCCCTGCTGCGCGGGCACGGCCGGCCCGTGAGGACCCGCGGGCGGCGGCGGGGCGTACGGGCCTCCCGGAGCCGCTCCCGGCCAGGATGGCGGCTGCGCCGGGGCGTAGGGACCGTAGGGCCCTGCGGACTGCGGGCCGGTGCCCGGCTGCGGAGGTGGCGGGGTGGCCACGGAGATCCCCCTCGGACTCGCGATGATCACCGGATGCGGCGACGGCAGAACCATAGCCGCGGGTCCGGGGGCCGCGGCGGGCGGCCCGTGACCGGCGGCCCGTGACCGGCGGCGCGGGCCTCAGGGGCGCAGCAGGCGGTCCATCGCGCGGCCGAAGAGGAATCGCGCCGCCGCCGCCGTCACCGGGTCGCAGAGGCGGGGCAGGCCCCGCAGGCTCAGCTCCTCGCGCCACTCGGCCTCGCAGCCGCCGGGCGCGGGGCGGACCTCGATCTCCGCCCAGCCGCGGACCACGCGGCCGTGCTTGACGAGGCGGACCAGTCCGGCCGAGGTGTCGCCCGGGGGCCGCCAGACCGTGACCTCCATCGGGTCGTCGAACGTGATTCCGGCCACGCCCGTGCGCGCCGTGAACCGTGTTCCGACGTGCGTGGGAGGAGCGGTCCCGACGATCGTCCGGGTGAGCGGGACCTGCTCCCCGTGGCGCTCCCAGTCCGTCAGCCGCCGCCACGCTTCGGAGGGTGCGAGAGAACTTCGGCGAATGATCCGGATAGCGGGCATGAGCGCATGGTAATCGGGCATACACACCCTGAACTGGACGGCGAATATGGGTTCCGCCCAGGGGTGGCGATCAGTAATACTCACCGCCACCGTGGATCGCGGATTCGACCGGGTGACCACCGGCCCTCCCGCCCCACTCTGCGAGGAGGTGCGCCATGTGCTCCCACCAGCCCCCCTGCCCGACCGCCGACAGCGCCGATCACGACGCCGCCCGCACCGTGGCCTTCCACCCTGAACAAGGCTGGAACCTGCTCTGCAACGGCGCCGTGGTGTTCGACGACACCGGCGAACTGCTCCCCGACGGCCGCACGGTGGAACCCCGCCGCCCGGCCCTGGTCTGAGCGAGGAGGCAGCATGCGCCAGCAGCTGATCCGCAAGTCCGTCCCCAAGCCCGCACCCCGAGACCTGGATCTGCGCACACCGTCGGGAAGGCCCCTCCCGTACTGACGGGAGCCCCGGAGTCGGATCCTTGACGCCCATCGGCAGAGCCTCAGCCGGTGGGCGCCGCAGCACCCCCCAGGAAGGCGCTCTCGTAGGCTTCGTCGCCGATCGCCGCCCTGGCCTGCCGCTCGCCCTCGTCGCGCAGCGCCGTCAGTGAGGGCGAGCCCATCTGCGGCCTGCCCACCGTGCGCCACCACGCGTGCCCCGTGCCCAGCAGCCGCGCCGCCAGTTCGCCGTCGCCCAGGGCCGCCACCGCCGCCGCGAGCAGGTCGAGGCCGAGGGCGATGCCGATGCGGTCGCCCAGCAGCCGCTTGCCCGACAGCATCGCCCGCGCGTGCCGGGCCGCCTCCCCGTGATGGCCGAGCTTGAAGGACGCGACGGCCAGGATGTAGTCCGCGTACGCCCGCAGCCAGCGCTCGCCCAGCTCGGCGCACGCCTCGCGCAGGCCCTGGGCCTCCCGCATGGCCTCCTGGAAGCGCCCGAGGTCGCACAGGGCGTAGCCGGTGGCCAGCCGGCACAGCAGCCAGCCCGCACCCGTGGGCCGTCCTCCGTGGCCCGCGCGGGCCCGGGGGCCGGCGAGCGTGAGGGCCCGCAGGGGATCGCCAGGCATCAGCACCGCGACCGCGTGGAGGTAGGCCGCGCGCAGCTCCGGCTCCGGGTCGGCCAGGGCCGCCGCGGAGCGGGTGCACTCCTCGCCGACCGCCTCGGCGGTGTCCAGCTCGCCCTGGAGCAGCGCGGTGAGCCCCAGCGCCCATTGCGCCTGGGTGTACGCCGCTCCCGCGGGCGCGGGGGCCTTGCTCAGGGCCCGTTCCAGGAAGGCCCTGCCCTCGTGGACGTGTCCGCACGAGAACCAGAAGAACCACAGCGCCCCGGCGGTCTCCAGGGCCGCCGTGGGGTCCGAACCGAGCAGGTGCTCCAGGGCGGTGCGCAGCTGCGCGTGCTCCGTGGTCATCCTGCGGTACCAGTCCACCTGGGAGGGGCTCATCCAGTCCCGGTCGGCGGCCTGGGAGAGCGCCGCGTACCAGTGGGCGTGCCGGTCGGCGAGGACCCGCACCTCGCCGAGTTCCGCCAGCCAGTCCTGGCCGTACTCACGGATCGTGTCCAGCATCCGGTAGCGGGCTCCCGCGCCGCGCTCCTGGCTGCACCGCACCACGGACTTGGCGACCAGGCCCGCGAGCACCCGCTCCACGCGCACCGCGGGCAGCGGGCCGCCCGAGCAGACCGCCCGCGCCGCGGCGATGTCGAAGTCCCCGGTGAAGACCGAGAGGCGGGCCCACAGCAGCCGTTCCAGGGGCTCGCAGAGCTCGTGGCTCCAGCCGATCGCGGTCCGCATGGTCTGGTGCCGGGGCAGGCAGGACGCGGAGGTGTCGGAGAGCAGGTCGAAGCGGACGCCGAGGCGTTCCGCCGTCTGCTCCAGGGTCCACAACCGCATCCGGGCGCCGGCGAGTTCGAGGGCCAGCGGGATCCCGTCGAGGCGGCGGCACACCTCCGCCGCGACGGCCGCCCGGTCCGGGTCCGCGAAGGCGGCCTCGGCGTCCGGGGTGGCGGCGAGGGCGCGGGCCCGGAAGAGGGCGAGGGCGTCGCTGTCGGGTCCGTCGCACGGCAGGGGGCTGACCTCGACCACCTGCTCGCCGGGGCAGCCGAGCGGCTCGCGGGAGGTGACCAGCACCGTCAGCCCGGGTGCGGACTGCAGGAGTTCACCCACCAGGTGGCGGCACGCGGCGACCAGGTGCTCGCAGGTGTCGAGGACGATCAGCAGCTCCTTGTCGGCCATCCAGGCGCACAGTTCCTCGTCGAGGGGGTGCGGGGACTGGTGGGCGAGGCCGATGGCGTGCGCGACGGTGGTGGTGAGCAGGTCGGCGTCGCGCAGCGGGGAGAGCTCCACCCACCAGACGCCGTCGCGAGGGCGCGGGCGCGCGTCCGCGACGGCGCGCAGGGCCAGCCGGGACTTGCCGACGCCGCCGACGCCCGTGAGGGTGACGAGCCTCTGCTCGCCCAGCAGTCCGCGCAGCAGGCCGAGTTCACGCTCGCGGCCCACGAAGCTCGCCGTCTCCGGCGGCAGGTTTCCCGGCATGGCGCCAGAGTCTGGCTCAGTGCCGCCACCTGAGGAATCTGGCTGATTGTTGTTGATCGAGTACTCACCGAACACGCTTGTATTGTGCGCGAAGTTCGTTCCCCGCAGTGCCGTTAGGGTCAGATCGAAGGGGCGGCGCCCGGCTGGACGAGCGTGAACCGCCGTTCCTCGGAGAAGGCCCCCCAGGTGCCGTCGGGCAGTCGGGCCCGCAGTTTCACCGTCCATACGGTACCGGCCGGTTCGGTGACCGCGAGGCGGTGCTCGGCCCGGCCGGCCGGGACCGCGCCCGCGCCGAACTGGATGACGGTGGTGGGCCGACCGTTGACGTAGAGCTCGTACGCGCTCGTTTCCCGCCCGGTCGGCGGGGCGGTCCACGCCAGGGTGACCGCGCCCGCCGAGGCGACGGCGGTGAACGCGGCGGGCGCGGTGTCCGGCCGCTGCCCCGCCCCGGCCGGGGTGGTCACGTCCACCGGGGGCCCGTCGGGGGAGGAGTTGTCGGAGCCGTCCCGGGCCCGGACGGTGAAGGTGTACGCGGTCTCGGGCCGCAGGCCCTCCAGGGTCGTCTCCGTCACCCCGGCGCCGACGCTGTGGATGCGGGCCGCGCCCTGGTAGACGTCGTACGCGGTGACGCCCGTGTCGTCGGAGGCGGCGTCCCAGGTCAGCCGGGCCGAAGTGGGCCCGAGGGCACGGCCGGCCGTACGGGGCGGGGCCGTCGGGGCCCCGTGGTCCTCGGCCCGGGCGGCCGGGGTGGTGGCCGATGCGGTGGCGCTGGGCGGCGAGGTGTTCCCGGCGGTGTCCCGGGCCCGGACGGTGAAGCCGTAGGCGGTCTGCGGGGTGAGGCCGGTGATGTCCACCATCGTCTTGTCGGCGGGCAGCTCCCGGACGAGGCGGTCCGCCTGGAACACCAGGAAGGCGGCCACCGCGTCGGCGGGCGCCGCGGAGCTCCACATCACGTGGACCGAAGTGGCGCTGCCGGCCTGGGCGGTGAGCCCGCCGGGCGCGGGCGGGGGAGTGGTGTCGCCGGAGGAACACGCCGTCAGGGCGGCCGCCGCGAGGGCCAGGGTCAGGGCCAGGGCAAGGGCCAGGGCCAGGGTGGCGAGCGGTGCCCGGCGCCCGGCCGGCCGCGCCGTGGGCCGTACGGACGCCCGTGCGGGGCTAGCTGCGGCGTCGCGCACGGCGGGTGCCCTCTTCCTCCGGCTCTCCCGGCTCCTCGTAAAGGTCTAGACATATATGGCACGCCGTGCGGCGGCCGGACAAGACCCGTGCGTTCGTCTTCTGCCGCTCCCGTCTGGCATTATTGCGACCTCTTTGCAATAACGACGATTTTTCAGCAGATAGTGTTCGAAAACAGGAGAGAAGTGCACACCATGACGGCCCGGACCGTACGGCGCGTGATCGGCGCGACCGCGGCCGCCGCACTCATCACGGGCGTGGCGGCCTGCTCGAACCCCACGGGAGCGGCCGGCTCCGGGTCCGCGGACTCCGTCGTGGTCGGAGTGGCCAACGAGCCGGAGACCCTCAGCCCGCTGCTGGGCTACGGCAAGGACGGCAACTCGAAGATCTTCGACGGGCTGCTGGCGCACGACGCGGACATGAGACTGAAGCCGGCGCTGGCCGAGGCCCTGCCGGAGGTCTCCGCGGACGGGCTCACCTACACGTACGCGCTCCGCAAGGGCGTGAAGTTCAGCGACGGGCAGCCCTTCGGGGCCAAGGACGTCGTCTTCACCTACGAGACGGTCCTCGACGCGAAGACGAACAACCCGTCCCGGTCCGAGCTCGACGCCGTCGCCGGCGTCGAGGCGCGCGGCGACGACGCGGTCGTCTTCACCCTGAAGTACCCCTACGCCCCCTTCGCCGAGCGCACCGTCCTGCCCATCGCCCCCGAACACATCGCGGGCGGACAGGACGTCAACAGCGGGGACTTCGCCTCCCGGCCCATCGGCACCGGTCCGTACGTCCTCACCGCCTGGTCCAGGGGCGAGAAGCTCAGCTTCAAGGCCAACCCGGCCTACTGGGGCGGCGAGCCGGCGGTGAAGAAGCTCACCATGGCCGTCGTCAAGGACGACGACGTGCGCGCCACCCGGCTGCGCACCGGCGAACTGGACGGGGCGATCCTGCCGCCGAACCTGGCCCGGGCCTTCACCGGGGACGCGGCCCGCAAGACGTACGCGGCGAAGACCTTCGACTACCGCAACGTCACCCTGCCGACGCACCACGGCGTGACCGGTGACGTGGCGGTCCGCCGGGCCCTGGACATCGCGGTGGACCGCGGCGCGATGGTCGACCGGCTCCTGGAAGGAGCCGGCAAGGCCGCCTACGGCCCCGTTCCGACCGGAAGCCCGTGGTTCGCGGCCGGCACGGAGCGCGCGTACGACCTGGCGAGGGCCAAGAAGATCCTCGACGACGCGGGCTGGGTCCCCGGCGACGACGGCGTCCGTGTCAGGAACGGCGTCCGCGCCTCCTTCCCGCTCTGGTACACCTCCGGCGACAAGATCCGCCAGGACCACGCGCTGGCCTTCGCCTCCGACGCCAAGAAGGCGGGCATCGAGGTCACGACCGAGTCCGGCGGCTGGGAGGTCATCGAGCCCCGGATGAAGACCGACGCCGTCCTCGCGGGCGGCGGCTCACCCGCCGACCCGGACTTCGACCAGTACCCGGCACTGACCTCCTCCCTCGCGGGCGACGGCTTCAACAACATGGCCCGGTACGACAACCCGGCCGTGGACCAGGCGCTCGTCGACGGCCGCAAGAGCGGCGACCCGGCCGTGCGCAAGGCCGCGTACGACACGGTCCAGCGCGAACTGGCCCAGAACCCGGGCTACGTGTACCTCACGCACATCGACCACCTCTACGTGGTCGACGACCGGTGGGACGGCCCCTCGACCCAGGTGGAGCCGCACGACCACGGCCTGGGCTCCGGCCCCTGGTGGAACGTCGAGAACTGGAAGCCGAAGCACAGGTGAGCGCCCGCGCCCGCCTCCCCTGGGGGCCGATGGCGCGCATGACCGGACGGCGGACCCTGTTCGCCGCCCCCGTCCTGCTCGTCGTGACCTTCGCCGTCTTCGCCGTCGCCGAGCTGTCCCCCTTCGACCCCGTCACGGCGTACGCCGGCACGGCCGGCCTCACCGCCCCGCAGGCCGAACTCGACCGGCTGCGGGCCAACCTCGGCGTGGACCGGCACCTGCTCGCACGCTGGTGGGAATGGCTCACCTCGGCACTGACCGGGGACCTCGGCGTTTCCACCGTCATGCGCCGGCCCGTCGCCGACGTCATCGGCGAACGCCTCGGCTGGTCGGCGCTGCTCGCGCTGTGCGCCTTCGCGGTGGCCGTGCTGCTGGGAACCGGACTCGGGGTACTGGCCGCGCGTCGCCAGGGCGGCCGCCTGGACCGGGCCGTCTCCGCGCTCGCGTACACCCTGGAGGCGGCCCCGGCCTTCTGGCTGGGCCTGCTCGCCGTCTGGTTCTTCTCCGTGCGCCTCGGGGTCCTGCCGTCCGGGGGGCTGTCGGACGCCGGCAGCGACGTGGTCACGGCCGGACAGGTCGCCCGTCACCTGGTGCTGCCCGCACTCGTCCTGGGCGTCTCGCAGCTGCCGTGGTTTTTCCTGTACGTCCGGCAGGGCGTGGCCGACGCGTTGGAGGAGGACCCCGTACGGGGCGCCCGTGCGCGGGGCATCGCGGAACGGCGGGTGCTGCTGGGCCACGCGCTGCGCGCCGGAACGCTCCCGATGCTGACCCTGATCGGATCGAGGGTGCCCGAACTGATCACCGGCGCCCTGCTGGTGGAGACCGTCTTCAGCTGGCCCGGCATCGCGGCGGCCACCGTGCAGGCCGCGACGTCGGTGGACTTCCCGCTGCTGGCCGCCTTGACGGTGCTGGCGACGGCGGCGGTGCTGGCCGGGAACCTGCTGTCCGACCTGCTGTACGGGCTGGCGGACCCGAGGGTGGGCTTCGATGGCTGACACGGGCGAGGTGACCGCGGTGACCGGTGCATCCGAGGCGGCCGCCGCATCCGGGACGGCCGGCGCGACCCGGGCGGCGGGCGGGACGGGGGTGACCTGGCGGTCCCGGGGCCGGGAGCGGCGCTCCCCGCGTGCCGTGCGGGTGCGAACCTCGGCGGTGATCGCCGCGCTGATCGCGCTCGCGGTGCTGCTGGTGCCGCCGCTCGTCCAGCTGGACCAGCAGGCAGTCGACTTGTCGGCAAAACTCCGACCGCCCTCGTGGACCCATCCCTTCGGCACCGACGACGTGGGCCGCGACCTGCTGCTGCGCTGCGTCCACGGGCTGCGGGTCTCGCTGCTGGTCGGCCTGGTGGCGGCGCTGACCGCCACGGTCATCGGCACGGCGGTCGGCGCCGCGGCGGGGGCGCTGGGCGGATGGACGGACCGGTTCGTCATGCGGGTGGTGGACGCCCTCGCGTCCGTCCCGCACCTGCTGCTGGGCGTCTTCGTCGTGGCGATGTTCCGGCCGGGGGTGTGGCCGGTGGTGGTCTCCGTGGCGCTCACGCACTGGCTGTCCACGGCCCGCATCGTGCGCGCCGAGGTCCTCTCGCTCCGCGCGCGGCCCTACGTGGACGCGGCCGTCTCCGGCGGGGCCTCGCGCCTGCGGATCGCCGTACGCCACCTCGTGCCCGGAGTCCTGCCGCAGGCGGGGCTCGCGGCCGTCCTGATGATCCCGCACGCCATGTGGCACGAGTCCGCCCTGTCCTTCCTCGGCCTCGGCCTCCCCGCACACCAGGCGAGCCTGGGCAACCTGGTCCAGACGGCCCGCGGCTCGCTGCTCGCCGGCGACTGGTGGCCCACCCTCTTCCCCGGCCTCTTCCTGATCGTCCCGACCCTGGCGATCGCGGGCCTCGCGGGCGCCTGGCGCGACCGCCTCAACCCCCGCCGCCGCTCGGAGCTGAGCCTGTGAACCACCCTGGTCCCGCCGGGCCCGTCCTGACCCTGGACCGGCTGTCCGTGCGCTTCCGCATGCGCGGCGGCCGGCACGTCGAGGCCGTCACCGACGCCACCCTCACCCTGGCCCCCGGCGAGTGCCTGGCCCTGGTCGGCGAGAGCGGCTGCGGCAAGTCCGTCCTGGCCTCCGCCCTCCTCGGGCTGCTCCCCGGCAACGCCGAGACCGCCGGCTCGGCCCGGCTCGCCGACGGAGTCGACCTCCTCGCCCTCGACGAGCGGAGCCTCGCCCGGACCATCCGGGGCCGCCGCGTCGCGCTGGTCCCGCAGAGCCCGGCCGCGCACCTCACCCCGGTCCGCACCATCCGGTCCCACCTGGAGGAAACGGTCCGCGAGCTGACCGGGACCGCCAAGGCGGAACTGCGCGAAGCGGCCGGGGCGGCGGCGGCCCGGGCCGCCTTCCCCGCCAGCCACCTCGACCGGTACCCGCACGAGCTGTCCGGCGGCCTCGCCCAGCGCGCCGCCACCGCGCTCGCCCTGATCGGCGACGCACCCCTGCTGCTCGCCGACGAACCGACCACCGGCCTCGACCGGGACCTCGTCGACCGCACCGTCGACGAGCTGAGCGCCCACGCCCGGGGCGCCGGCCACGCGCTGCTGATGATCACGCACGATCTCGCGGCGGCTCACCGCATCGCCGACACGGTGGCCGTCATGTACGCGGGCCGCATCGTGGAACACGCCCCCGCCGACGCCTTCTTCGGCGCTCCGGGCCCGCGCCACCCCTACGCGCGCGGGCTCCTCGACGCCCTCCCCGAGCGGGCCTTCACCCCCGTTCCCGGCGCCCCGCCCGAGCTCGGCGCGCTGCCGCCCGGCTGCGCTTTCGCCGCCCGCTGCCCGCTCGCCGACGCCCGCTGCCGGGCCGAGCGCCCCCCGCTCTCCGAAGGGGTGGCCTGCCACCGTGCTTGAGCTCACCGGCATCACCGCCGGATACGACCGCCGCGCCCCCGTGGTGCGGAACGCCTGCCTGAGCCTGCGCCCCGGCGAATCCCTCGGGCTGCTCGGACCCAGCGGCTGCGGGAAGTCCACCCTGGCCCGGGTCGCCGCCCTGCTGCACCGGCCCGACCGGGGGACGGTCGCCTTCGGCGGCCGCGCCGTGACCGGCTTCCGGCACAAGGCCCCGCGCGAGCTGCGCACCGCGGTCGGCGTGGTGTTCCAGCAGCCCCGGCTGTCGGCGGATCCCCGGCTCAGTCTGCGCGACCTCGTCGCGGAACCCCTCCGGGCGAACGGACGGCGCGGCGAAGTGGACTCCGCGGTCCCCGCGTTGGCGGAGCGGGTCGGCCTCGGCGCGGACCTGCTCGCCCGAAGGCCCCACGAGGTCAGCGACGGCCAGCTGCAACGCGCCTGCCTGGCGCGGGCCCTGGTGCTGCGGCCCCGCTGGCTGGTGTGCGACGAGATGACCGCCATGCTCGACGCGTCCACCACCGCCGCGCTGGTCGGCGTGGTCGAGGAGTACCGGGCGGAGTCCGGGGCCGGGCTGCTGGCGGTGGGTCACGACCCCGTCCTGCTCGGGCGCTGGTGCGGGCGAACGGCCCGCTGGGGCGAGATCGTCAAGGACTGACCGCCGGTCACGGACGGTCAACACCCGTTTGGCGGACACGGGTTTCGCTCCCGGAGCCCTTCTCCTGCGCCACCATGGCGCCGCGTAAGGAGGTGTTCCGATGGTGATCTCCCTCTCCGTCGTCGTCCTGCTCCTCTTCCTCGCGTGGATGTTCATGCGCGGCGGAGGCCTCAAGCTGTCGCACGCGCTCGTCTGCGTCCTGCTCGGCTTCTTCCTCGCGAGCAGCAGCCTGGCCGCGACCATCCACGACGGCTTCTCGGCCACGGCCGGCGTGGTCGGCGACCTCAAGCCCTAGGTGACCCCGGCCGTCCCGCGCACGGTGATCGACTGTTGCGCCTTCGTGAATCATCCGGCTCTTCCATGGACTCCTCGGGCCGTGCGATCTAGCGTCTGGCCGCGGCGCGATGTCATACGCGGTGTCAACAGAGGCCAAGACAACGGAGGACGTCCGGATGTTGCGAAGAGCGCTGAACTGCGCTGTGGTGCCGGTCCTCGCCGCATGCGCGGTGATGTACGGGATACCGCCGGCCGCCGCCGAGGAGATACCCCTGGCCCCCGGCCACCGCCTGGTCAGCCACTACGACGGCGGCCCCGTGACCGCCGCCCCGCTGCCCGGCGAAGCCCCGCCGCAGCACCCCTTCCTCGCGCCCAACGGCCGCAGCGGCATGCACTCCGACGCGGCCGGGAGCGCCACGTCCCCCTGGCCCGGGCCGCTCGGCAAGGACCCGCGGGTGACCAGCGAGAAGATCGCCGCCCTCGGCGGCGAGTGCGCGACCGCCACCTTCGACTCGGCCGGCCGGCTGGTCACCGTGTGCGGCACCTTCGGCGGCTTCAAGGTCAAACTGCTGGACCCCCGCACGCTGGCCACGCTCGCGGAGTACCAGCTCCCGCAGCGGTCCTCGACGGTCCAGGCGATCACCTCGCTGGACTTCTCGAAGATCTTCAAGGACACCTCGGGCGGCGCCTACTTCTACCTGGACGACCAGGACCGGGCGGTGCTGGCCGACTCCCGGCAGCACGTCCTGCGCCTGTCCCACGTCCAGAACCCGGACGGCGGCTGGCGGTTCAGGGTGGACGACGACTGGGACCTCACCGGCCAGGTCCCGCACGACTGCGTCGACTGGACCAACCTCTGGCCCTCGGGCACCTGCGATCCCGTCACGTCGGTGATGCCCGACTGGAGCGGCCGCATCTGGTGGGTCACCCGCCAGGGCCGCGTCGGCACCGTGGATCCGGAGACCTCGCGGATCCGCTCGGTCCGGCTGGCGGGGGAGGAGATCCAGAACTCCTTCTCGGTCGCGGAGGACGGCGTGTCCATCGTCACCGACCACGCGCTGTACAGCTTCCGCGCGGACGACGACGGCACCCCCGCGGTGCAGTGGCGCCAGACCTACGACCGGGGTACGGGGACCAAGCCCGGCTCCGTGAACCAGGGCTCGGGCACCACGCCGGACCTCTTCGGCGACGGCTACGTCGCGATCACCGACAACGCCGACGACCGGATGAACGTCCTGGTCTACAAGCGGGGTGTGGACGTGCCGTCCGACCAGCGGCTGGTGTGCAAGGTCCCGGTCTTCGGGCCGGGTGCCTCGACCACCGACAACTCCCTGATCACCTGGGGCAACAGCATCGTCGTCGAGAACAACTACGGCTACGAGAACGTCACCTCGCTGGTCCTCGGGAGGTCGGTCGTCGGCGGCGTCAGCCGCATCGACGTGCGCGCCGACGGCAGCGGCTGCGACACGGTCTGGCAGAGCGCGATCCGCTCGCCCTCCGTCGTCCCCAAGCTCTCCACCGCGAACGGGCTGCTCTACTTCTACGAGAAGGAGCCGAACTTCTGGGGGATCGACGCCTGGTACCTGACGGCGGTGGACTTCCGTACCGGCGAGCGCCGCTGGCGGCAGCTGACCGGCACGGGCCCGCTGTACGACAACAACTGGGCCCCGATCACCCTCGGCCCCGACGGCACGGCCTACGTGGGCGTCTTCAACGGCATCGTCGCGATCCGCGACGGCGGCTGACCGCTCGCGGGCGGGGCCGGCCCGTGACCCGGGGCCGGCCCCTCCCGGCGCGCTCAGGCCCGTCCGCCGACGCGTTCGATGGCCACCATCGCCGCGTCGTCGCCCAGCCGGCCGCCCGGGGTGTGGGCGAGGAGGTCCGCGCACAGGTGGCGCAGCAGCGCGTCGGGGCCGTCGCCGGGCCATCGCGCGGCCCGCTCCGGCAGGGCGAAGAAGGCGCCCGAGGCGTCGCGCGCCTCGCTGACGCCGTCCGTGTACAGGAGGACGACGTCGCCCGGCTCGAAGGCGAAGGACTGCGCGGTGAGCCCGGAGTCCACGAACTCCGCGAGGCCCAGCGGCGGCGCCGGATGGTCCACGAGGAGGGGTACGACGCGGCCCCCGCGCAGCAGCAGGGGCGGCGGGTGCCCGCAGCTGACGAGCCGCAGGGCGGGCTCCCCGTCGGGGATGTCCAGCACGGCCGCTGTGGTGAAACCCTCCTCCGGGCTCCCGGGGCCGTCCGCGCCCCGGTCGGGGTCGGCGGCCACGGCAGCCTCCAGATGGGCGACGAGCCCCGGCAGGTCCGCCGCCAGATGGGCGGCGGCCCGGAACGCGCCGAGGACGATCGCGGCGTCCCCGACCGCCTCCAGCCCCTTCCCGCGGACGTCGCCGATGATCAGCCGGCTGCTGTCGGCGGTGCGGGCGGCCGCGTACAGGTCGCCGCCGATCTGGGCCTCCGCCTCGGCGGCCAGGTACACGGAGGCGATCCGCAGCGGGCCCATCCGGTCGCGCAGCGGTCGCAGGACGACCTGCTGCGCGGCGACCGCCACGGAACGCAGCCGGGTGAGCTGCTCCTCGTGCGTTTCGCGCAGATGGGCGAAGAAGGTGACGAAGACCGAGATCAGGATCAGCGCGATGATCTGGAAGGTGTGGTTGAGGTCGGTGAGGGAGGTCCGCGCGACGGCCACGGACACCTGCGCGAGCACGGCCGCGGCACCGACGAACGCGGTGGTCCGGGGCCCGGCGAAGGAGGCCGTGAGCGCGGGGGCGGCGACCAGGAAGGGGCCCAGGTGGACCTCCGGAGGGGCCAGGACGTCGACCACCGTCACGGCGGCGATCAGTGCGAACGGCACCGCGAGGAGTACTGCGCGCGAGTCCCGGAACCGGCTGGTGCGTGAGTGCGGCGCCGAGAGGTCCATGCCTCCTGCATACACCGCGCACGGCCGGGCGGCACCCGCTCCGGCCGTGTGGCCGGAGCGGATGCCGCCCGGGGGGGACTCAGGGTGCCGGGGTCGTCAGCTCACCTGGAGGGTGACGTCGTCCACGACGAAGGACGTCTGGAGGGACGGGTCCTCCACGCCCTGGAACTTCAGGGTGACGCTCTGGCCGGCGAACCGGGAGACGTCGTACGTCTTGAGCTGGTAGCCGGAGGCCGCGTTCACGTTGGACAGGGTCTCCAGCGTCTGGCCGCCCACCGAGACGGTGAAGGTGTCGTAGACGGTGTTCTCGGTCTCGTCGGTGTCGATGTGCAGGTAGAAGCCGAGCTGGTACGAGGAGCAGCCGGCCGGGATCGTCACCGACTGCGAGGCGCTGTCCGTGTGGGTCTGGCCGTAGCCGTCCAGCCAGGCCTTGTACGAGCCGGTGTGCGGGGTCTCGCCGGCCTGGTTGGTGATGACGCCCGAGGTGGCCGTCCAGGGGCTGGCGCCGCTCTCGAAGCCGCCGTTGGAGACGAGCTGGCGCGGGGTGCAGGTGCCGCCGCCCGTGACCGTCAGGGAGTAGGTGGTGGTGTGGCTGACGGAGCCCGTTCCGGTGACGGTCAGGGTGTACGTGCCGGGCGCGGTGTTCGCGCCGACCTGTACGGAGAGCGTCGAGGAGCTGCCGGACTGGACCGAGGTGGGGCTGAGGGTCGCCGTCGTCCCGGCCGGGGCGCCGGTCACCGACAGGGCGACGGTCTGGGCGGCCCCGCTGACGGTGGCGGTGCTGATGGTGGAGGTGGTGCTGCCGCCCGGGTTCGCGCTGCCGCTGGCGGGGGAGGCGCTGATCGAGAAGTCGGGGCCGGGGGTGGTCCCGCCGACGGCCTGGTTCCAGATCGTGTAGGCGACGCCGTCGGCACTGCGGTCGAGGACGGTCGGGCTGATGTTGTTCGTGGTGTCGCAGGAGCTGTGGTAGCAGGCGT
Organism: Streptomyces sp. NPDC054961; assembly: GCF_053609145.1. NCBI lineage: Bacteria > Bacillati > Actinomycetota > Actinomycetes > Kitasatosporales > Streptomycetaceae > Streptomyces > Streptomyces sp. NPDC054961. The sequence continues at coordinate 124,638 of NZ_JBSGWY010000020.1, forward strand.
CGTACGCCGCGTTCGCGGTGCCGCCCCACTTCGCCGCCTGCGCCGAGGTCTTGCGGGCGCTGGCGCCGGCCGCGTAGCCGGAGGTGGGGATGCCGCCCTGCTGGAAGGAGTAGTCGTCACTGCGGCCCTGGCCCTCGACGTTCTCCTCGGGGGCGAGGTTCAGCGAGGTCCAGTAGGCCTTGAGCGGCGCGGCGGCGGTGGAGTTGACGTTGTTGATGAAGTAGCCGCCGTTGGTCGAGCCGACCATGTCGAAGTTGTAGTAGGCCTTGATGGCCGACTTCTGCGTGCTGCTGAGCTGGTTGACGTAGAACTCGGAGCCGTTGAGGCCCTGCTCCTCGTCCGTCCACCAGGCGAAGCGCACGTGCTTGGTCATCGTCGGGTTCTTCTGGGCGAGGACCAGCGCGTTCTCCAGCAGGGTCGCGGAGCCCGAGCCGTTGTCGTTGATGCCCGGGCCCGCCGAGACGCTGTCGAGGTGCGAGCCGAACATGATCGTCTGGTCGGCGGGGCCACCGGGCCAGTCCGCGATCAGGTTGTTCGACGGGTAGGTGCAGGAGGAGCAGTTCTGCTCGGTGACCGTGAAGCCCGCGGCCTGCAGCTTGCCCTTCACGTACGCCACGGACTGCGTGTAACCGGCGCTGCCCGCACGGCGGTTGCCGCCGTTCTGGGAGGCGATCGCGTTCAGCTGGGTCAAGTGCGCCTGGACGGCCGCCACGTCGATGTTCGGCGCGCCCGGGACGGGCGTGGTGCCGCCGACGGTCAGCGCGTAGTCGACCGTGTGCGAGAGGCTGGTGCCCTGGCCCTTGACGACGACCGTGGACGGCCCGGGAGCCGCGCTGGACGAGGCGGTCAGGGTCAGCGTCGAGGACTGGCCGGACTGCACGGTGGCCGGGCTGAAGGAGGCGCTCACCCCGGCCGGCAGGCCGGACGCGGTGAGGGTCACCTGCTGGGCGGTGCCCGTGGAGATCGCGGTGGCGACGGTGGTGGTGACCGAGGCGCCCTGCTGGACGGTGCCCGAGGACGGGTTCAGCGCCAGCGAGAAGTCGCTGTTCTGGCCGCTGGGGGTACAGGTCGGGTCGGCCGACTGGGCGGGCACGCTGATGGCGTCCCAGGCGCCCTTGGTCTTGTTGAAGAGGTCGCAGGTGGCGTCCAGCGACTTGGCGGAACTCAGCGTCGCGGTCCGGTACTTCTTGTAGGACATGCTGGAGGTCTTCAGGAGCATGCCGCCGTAGAAGATCTTGCCGGCGTTCTGCGCGCCCACGCCGGTCAGCGTGGACTGGTTGCAGGTGCTGCTGTTCGGCTTGCCGCCGCCCGGGCTGGTGCCCTCGGCGAGCAGGTAGAACCAGTGGTTCAGCGGGCCGGCGGCCGCGTGCACCTCGGTCCCCGGTATCGAGGAGCTGTAGCAGGCCGGGTCGTTGTTGACGGCCGGCGGGTTGTACATGTTGCGGATCGGACCACTGCCCACGAGGTTGATCATCTCGCCGACGAGGTAGTCCGGGGTGTCGTACGGGGACGGCTGGTTGATGAAGGCCTCGGTCAGGGCGCCGAAGATGTCACCGGTGGCCTCGCCGAGCCCGGCCTCCTGGCCGCTGGTGCCGCCGGGGGTGTTGGAGTCGATGGCGTGCCCGTACTCGTGGGCCACCACGTCCACGCCGGCGATCCACTCGTTGGCCTGGTTGTGCCCGATGGTGACCGAGCTGCCGTCCCAGTACGCGTTCAGGTCGCCGAGGCCGACCTTGCCCGGGAAGCTGCGGCCGTTGCCGCTGACGCCGTTGCGGCCGAGCCACTGGCTCAGCATGTCCCACTGCTTCTGGGCCGCGAACATGAGGTCCGTGCAGCCGGTCTCCTTGGAGGTCGGGTTGCCCGTGCCCCAGGAGTCCGAGGACTTCGAGAAGACCGTGCCGGAGCTGTAGTCGGCGCAGCTCAGACCGGTCCGGTTCGGGTCGCGCAGGGAGTACGTGCCACCGGAGGCCGTGGTGTCGATGGTCAGCGGGTTCGGGCCGTTCCACTTGCTGTTGCCGCTGCCCGCGACCACCTCGTCGAAGCGGTCGAGGACCGCGCCGGTGCGCGCGTCCACGAAGACGTGCAGCTTGCTGGGCGCCGTACGGGTCCGGCCGACCAGGACGGTCTCCCAGGCCAGGACGGGCTTGTCGTCCTTGAGCTTGACGACGAGCCGGCCGCTCTGCGCCACCTGCTCGGTCTTGAACAGCTCGCCGCGCGAGGTGCTCTCGGCCGCCCGCGCCGTCACCGACGGGGTGGTCGCCACGTCGATGACGGTCGAGGAGGCCGACTGGACGGCGCGGACCCGGCCCTCGCCGTCGGCGAGGACCACCGCGTCACCGCCGACGACCGGCAGGCCGCGGTAGCTGCGCTCGTACGCGACGGAGTACAGGTCCTGCACCCAGGGGGTGACCAGGCGCCGGTCGTACTGCTGCTCGGGGGAGTTGACCAAGGTGTCGAGGCCGCTGCGTACCGCCGCGTCCGCCGCGGCGACCGCCCGTTCGGCCTTGGTCGGGGCGGGGGCCGGGCCGGACACCTGGCTGGCGGAAGCGGCGCCGGCCACGGTGCCCGCGAGGCCCGTGGTCAGCGCCATGGCCGCGACGACGGCCATCCATCTGGTGGGCTGCAAGAGTCCACTCCGATCGTGTGGGGGGTGAAAAAGGGATGAGAATCTGGCTGCTCGCGGCTGAGTATGGGCGTGTCCATGATGAGATCGGGACATCCCTGCGCGCATAAGACCGGCGTTATGGTGCGCTCGCATGACGCTGCGTAAGCTGCCCGGATGCAGCTGGAGTTGAGACATCTGCAAGCCGTCTGCCAGATAGCGGAGACCGGCAGCCTGGGGGGCGCGGCACGGATGCTGGGGGTCTCCCAGCCGGCGCTCTCCGCACAGCTGCGCAGGATCGAACGGGTCACCGGAGGTGAACTCTTCGTCCGAGGCCGACGCGGGGTCGAGCCCACCCCGCTCGGTCAGTTCGTCCTGGCCAAAGCCCGCCGGGTGCTCAGCGAGATGGACGCCCTCGGAGCCGAGACGCGCGCCCGTACGACCGACGCCCCGCTGCGCCTGGGCTGCATCCTGCTCGTGCTGATCGACGGACTCATCGCACGGCAGGACCTGGCCCTGGCCGGCCGGGAGATCACCGTGGACCTCGAGGACTCGGTGACGGCCCTGGTCCGGATGCTCGGGGCGGGCCGTTACGACGTGATCGTCTACGGCGAGGTGAACGACCATGAAGTCCCGCTGCCCGCGGGCGTCCTGGCCCGGACCCTGGTCCCCAAGGAGCCGTTCTGCATCCGGATGTCCGCACGCCACGCGCTGGCCCGGCTCGAGGCGATCGACCTCGCCGACCTCGCCGACGAGCAGTGGATGACGCTGGTGGAGGACGACGACGGCGGCCCCGAGGCGCTCGTCGAGGCCTGCGCCAAGGCCGGGTTCACCCCGTCGCTGCGCTACCGGATCACCGACCGGATGATGCAGTACGACCTGATCTCCGCCGGCCGGGTCGTCGCCCTCAGCCAGCCCACCGCGCCGGCCGTGGCGGGGACGGTGATGCGCCCCCTGATCGGCGCACCCATCACAGGACGCATCCGCCTCGCCTGGAACCGGTCCACGGTCTCGGCCCATCAGGCGGAGCTCTTCTACCTCTCCGCCGCCCGCGCGTACCTGGCCAACGTGGACAACAACCCCTTCCACCGGGCCTGGTGGGACGAGCACCCGGAAGTCCATCCGGCCCTGGACTGAGCCTGGGGGCGGGCGGGCGGGCGGGCGGGAAGGCCCGGCCCCGGGCCGGCCGGGGAGGGCTCCTCGCGGGTACGACGGGGGCGGCGGCCGCGGCCGCCGTCAGTCCTGGCGGACGAGTCCGGCCACGTGGTCGGCGATCATGTCGAGGATTCCGGCGGCCGCCTTCTCGTCGCCGACGGCGAGGAAGTTCAGCGTCACCCCGTCCGTCATGGCCGCCAGGTAGCGGGCCAGCACGGCCACCGGCACGGTGAGTTCGAACGGCGTGATCCGCCGCAGCTCCTCGATCAGCTCGGCGTACGTCTCGCAGTACAGCTCGTACTGGCGGCGCGCCAGGTGCTCGAACCCGGGCTGCCGCAGCGCGTACTGGGTGAGCTCGTAGGTGAGCATGTGCTCGCCGGGGCTGGCCACCACGTGGTCCCAGTAGGCCTGGAAGCCGGCCCGGACGGTCTCGCGGAGGGTGTCCCGGGGCACGATCACGGCCTTCACGATCGTGATGTAGTGGCCGGTGATCGTCTCGATGACCGATTCCAGCAGCGCCTGCTTGGAATCGAAGCAGTAGTGGAAGACGCTCAGGGACACGCCCGCCTCGGCGGCGATGGAGCGGGTCGTCGTCCTGGACACCCCGTCGCGGCTCATCGCGCGGATCGCCGCCTCCGTCAGCTGTCTGCGCCGGTCGGTCAACGGCATCCGTGCCATGTGCGGTTTCCCCCTCGTTCCTGTGCTGCCCCGAAAGGGATGCCCGGGAGCCGGCCGGCTCCCGGGCATCCCCTCGACGCCGTCAGCTGCTGTATACACCGACTTCGTACAGCGAGTAACCCCACTTCGTGCCGCGTCCCGTTCCGTGGACACGCACGTACCGGGCCGGGACCCCCGCGAACTGCGCCGTGTCCAGGCCGCCGTCACCGGTGGTCGTGGACCAGGCCGTCTGCCAGTTCGTGCCGTCCGTGGAGACCTCGATGCGGTACGACTTCCCGTACGCGCGCTCCCACTCGAGGGTGACCCGCTTGACCAGGTTCTCGGAACCGAGGTCGAACTGGATCCACTGGTCGTCGTTCCAGTCGCTCGCCCAGCGGCTGCCCCGGTCGCCGTCCACGGCCTGTCCGGGGCTGTAGTTGTAGATCGGGTTCCACTCCGAGGCGCTCGCGGAGGAGGCCTTGTGCGAGGCGAGGTTCACCCCGGCCTGGTGCTGCTCGGAGGCGCCCCAGGTGCGCAGGTAGGACTCGGCGCCCTTGAACATGTCGTCCACCACGCCCTGGCCGCCGACGAGCCGGATGTCCTCGATCCAGTCCGGCACCAGCCCGTAGTGCGAGGCGCCGTCGGTGTTGAGGTCCCAGGTGCGCTGACCGGTGGTCTGCTTGTCGATGACGGAACCGCCGTCGGTGCTGCGGAACGGGTAGGTCACCGGGGTCGGCGCGTTCGCTCCGCGCGGACCGGGCCAGCCGCCGACGCCGTTCATGTCGCTGCCGAAGCCGTAGCCCACGTTGTACTTGTCGCGCAGCGCGTCCGTCCGCTTGGCCTCCGCGCTGAACGCCTCCGAGCCGCTCATGTACTGGGCGGCGAACCCGCCGAGCTTGTAGAGGCGCTCGGTCCAGTTGAGGTCCATCCAGCTGTGCGAGGAGATGACGCCCGGGTACGACTCGCTCTCGAGGATGTCGAAGGCCTGGCCGGCCGCCTTCACGCTCATGTGGTCGACCTCGAGCATCATCTTGCGCTTCATCATGCCGCGCACCGCGTAGTCACCGAGCTCGGTGAGACCGCGGGTGTTGCACTGGGCGGCCGAGGCGTACGAGGGCACCGCCACGCCCTCCGGCAGCTCCTTCTCGGCGTTCACCGCCGGAGCCAGCCCGATGGGGTTGTCGTGCTGCGGGCCCGCGCACTGCTCCGTCTTCCAGAAGGTTCCGGTCGACAGGAACTGGCCGACGTTGATGGCCGTTCCCAGCGCACCCTCGTCGAAGCGGACCCCGCACAGGGCGTTGTCGAACTTGTGGCACAGGAACATGCTGCGCACGCCGAGGTTGTACAGCTCGTCGAGGCCGCGGTCGACGTCCTGCTTGCTGCACTGCGCGACGTCCAGGATCTGCTTGCAGCCGAACGGCTCGGAGGTCTCGACGCCGAGGACGACGGCGAGCTTCCCCTGCTTGACGACCTCGCGGGCCTGCGCGGAGTCGGTGACGATGCGGAACCACCCCTTGCCGGGGCCGCCGTACATCTTGTCGACGAAGGCCTGCATGTCGTAGCTCTTCTTCGCCTCCAGACGGATGGCGGTCATCTCGTCGCAGGTACGGTCCTTGAAGAAGTAGACCGAGCAGATCACGCCGTTGGTGACGAGGTCGTTGACGAGGACGCGCTGACCGCCGCGCCAGGCCCGCTCGATCCAGGCGTAGTAGTTCTGCTGGTGGGTCAGCGAGTCGTGGGCGGGCCAGTCCTTGAAGGTGGGCCAGCCGTCGGGGTCGTGCTTGCCGTCACCGCCCTTGGTGACGAAGTCGAAGATCGCGAGGCTGCCGTCCGGGTAGTGCTCGGGACAGTCCTTGAGCGCGTCGGCCACCCCGAGGTCGGAGAACGCCTGGCCACAGATCAGCCGGCCGCCGAAACCCTCGTTGGCCATGATGTGGTCGTGTGCGTCGACGAAGCCCCGCACGTTGCCCTGGGCGTCGGTGCCCTTGAAGGGCTCGCCGGTCACATTGATCTGGGAGTCGGGCCCGGGCCGTGCGGTGGGGTTCCACCAGCCGGCGTCGGCCGAGGCTCCGGGGACCGGGCCGAGCACCATGGCCAGCAGTCCGAGGAGCAGGGAAAGGACCGCGAGCGGTTTGCGCCGGCGGTGCGGTCGCGTGCCCGGCGGCGAGCCTGGTTGGGGGTGCGCGTGCGGTTGGCGGTTCATGGCCACTACTCACGTCCTCGGTTCGGCGGAGGGCGCGGTCGAGGACGCCGTGCGCCGGGGGAATGACGACCCCGACGCCTGATTGTCATGTCCCGCGCAAGCAATGCATCGAGAATCGCTACTGAGGAGTACAGAGTCAAGAGTCCGGGTCACATGACCTGATGGATGGTCATCTTAGGTGTGCGTCCTCGCGCCGGTCCATGCCGTCGGCCATCGGCTCCACCCGGGGAACGGCCGTGCCCCGCGGGCGCCTCTTCCCGCAGGTCGGGGCCTCGCCGTCGCCTCGCCGGTGCTGCCCGGCCCGTTCCGCGACCGCGTCCCGGGCGCCCGACAGGCCTGCCGCGAAGGCCTGTTCGCCTTCCTCGTGCACCGCGGGGCGCGGGGAGCGCCCCGCAGTGGTCACGGGCCGGGGCGGGCGGCCCCGGCCCGAGGCGGGTGTGCCCCGCCCGGCTCAGGCGTCGCGGACGGCCAGGGCGGCCGCGTAGCCCTCGGGGGCGGGCAGGTCGGCCAGGGTCCAGCCGGGGACCGCCGCCGGCGCGGGGGCGGATCCGACGTAGGGCTCCGCGAGCCCGAGGGCGATGCCGGCGCCGGTGGCCTTGAGGCAGGCCTCCTTGCGCGACCAGACGCGGGCGAGGGCGCCGGGCCGGACGGCGTCGGGCAGGGCCAGCAGTTCGGCGCTCTCGTCGGCGTGCAGGCTCGTCAGCACGTCGGCGGCGGCGCTCGGCCCCGGTACGGCCTCCACGTCGACCCCGACGGGCACCCCGGCGAAGGCGAGATAGGCGAGGTCCCCGCTGTGCGAGAGCGAGAAGTGCACTCTGCCCCCGACGACGGCGGGGCGGCCGTGGGGCCCGCCGCAGCAGGGGCAGTCCTCCCGGGTCAGCCCGACCGCCTCCGGGGCCAGGCCGAGATAGCCGCCCAGCAGCGCCCGCAGGCCCAGGTGCGAGGTCAGGTAGCGGTGCCGGTCCGTCTCGCGCAGCAGCGTGGCGGCACGCTCGGCCTCGACGGCGTCCAGTACCGCCGCCGCGTCCGGGACCCGGTACCCGCCGACCACGTCGAGGGTGGTGTCCAGCGTCCACACGGCCACGGCCCGCCCGGCGGGAAGCGGACCGGTCCGCGGCGCGGCGCGCCCGAGCTCACTCAAGGACTTGATCACCTGGCGAGCGTAGAGGAAGAGCGGCCCCGGAAGTACGGGCGGGACGGGAACGGCCCCCGCCGGAATGGCGCCCTCCCGCCTCCCCGGTGCTCTCACTGGATCAGGGAGCGCAGGACGGGAACGCTCGCGCCCGCCGCGGTCAGTCCGGCGAGGACGGATCCCGCCGCTGGGCCCCCGCTGAGAAAGGTCAGTCCTCCCGCCACGAAGCCGATGACGACCGCGGCCAGGAGCACGATCGCGGTGTGCAGCGGGAGGAAGGGAGCTGTCGCGGGGGTGGTCTGCTCCTGCGGTTCGGGGGCGGGTAGCGTACTCAACTGGGCCTCCTCGTCGATGGGTTGTCTGTCTCTGACTCGTAGGTGGTGGACCCGGCACGAGCCCACGGACTTCCTGGGCCGGTTTTTCAGCGGTTTTCGGCACGCCGGGGAACTCGAGGGGCTGGAGCTTCCGCCGGGAAGCGCTCGTCAACGGCGGCTGGACGCCTGAGGGAGGTGCCCGACTCACCACCTACTTCACGACGGCGTGCCTCGTCGGTTTCCCCAACGAGTTCCGCCGGCACTTCGACGGCGAGCGGCGGCACGAAAGGGCCGTGCGCAACGAGGAGTACTACTACACGGAGCCCGTCGGCGTCCGCAGCGCGGCCGACGAGGCCCTGGGACGCATGGAAGCGGCCGATCGGTTGAGGTCCGTCAAGGACCCCGACCGCCGGGGCGAGGACTGGGCCCGCTTCCTGCGCTGCACCCTCCTGCCCCACGCACTCCCGGCGGACCTGGACGGGGCCCGCGCCGAACTCGCCCGCCTCACCGCCGTAGCCCACCCCGTGCGGGACGGCCGGCTCACCGAGTGCCTCGACGCCTACGCCGTGATCCTCGACGGCGGTGTCGACCTCTCGGAGGGCTGGCAGGCGTGGCGACTGGGCCTCCTCCCGGACCTGCACGCGCGGGAGGTGACGGGAGGGCTGACCACGGCGTCCTCCGCGGGCGGCGCACCGTGACCGGTCGGCTGCTCAAGCTCCTCCAGGTCATCGACCGCGACCCGGCCCCGGTCGGCGCCTGACCGCACAGGAGCGGGGAGGGTGGAGCCCGGGCGGCATGCGGGCGGCCGTGGACGGGCTCGCCCTCCCGACATCAACATTTCACCGCGCCGCCTCTTTACCGTCTCTTCCCGGCCATGCGCAAGTCTTCGGCAAGGGATTCCTTCTCCCCGCACTAGACTGGCGGGTTGTTTGGCGCTGGAACGGAACAACCTGGGCAGACCCGGGCTCCGTCCGGCGACCCGGACGGTTCCGGGAGCGAGACGCGAGGGCCGATGGCAGCCACACCTGAGCGCGGTGCAGTCACCCCGATCGACGACGGGACCGGTTTCGACGACGGGACCGGGCTCGACGACGGGACCGGGCGCGACGGCGCGACGGTGCGCGACGGCGCGACGGTGCGCGACGGCCGGGAGGAGGCCGAGGAGACCGGCAAGTCCGCGCGGTTCTCCGCCGGGCCCGCCGCCCCGGAGCGCACCCTCGTCGACGTCTTCGAGGCCTCCGTACGGGCGTACCCCGACGATCTCGCCCTGGATGACGGCACCGCCCAGCTGACCTACCGGGCGCTGGCCGTCGAGGTCGAGCGCCGGCGGCGCGCCCTCGCCGCCGCCGGGGTGGGACTCGGCGACCGGGTCGGCGTCCGCGTGCCCTCGGGCACCAACGAGCTCTACGCCGGCATCCTCGCCGTGCTCGCCGTCGGCGCCGCCTACGTGCCCGTCGATGCCGAGGACCCGGACGAACGGGCCGATCTGGTCTTCGGCGAGGCCGGGGTCCGGGCCGTGCTGGGCGCCGGACAGCGCATCGAGGCCACCGGGCTCGCCGGCGCCGCGGCGCCCGCCGCACGGCCCGGACCCGGGCACGACGCGTGGATCATCTTCACCTCCGGGTCCACCGGCAAGCCCAAGGGCGTCGCCGTCAGCCACCGCAGCGCCGCCGCCTTCGTGGACGCCGAGGCCGCGCTGTTCCTCGCGGAGGACCCGATCGGCCCCGGCGACCGGGTCATGGCCGGACTGTCCGTCGCCTTCGACGCCTCCTGCGAGGAGATGTGGCTGGCCTGGCGCTACGGCGCCTGCCTCGTGCCCGTGCCCCGCTCCCAGGTGCGCAGCGGCGCCGACCTCGGCCCCTGGCTGGTGGAGCAGGAGATCTCCGTGGTCTCCACCGTGCCGACCCTGGCCGCGCTCTGGGAGCCCGAGGACCTGGGCGAGGTGCGGCTGCTGATCTTCGGCGGCGAGGCCTGCCCGCCCGAACTGACCCAGCGCCTGGTCACCGAGGGCCGCGAGGTGTGGAACACCTACGGCCCCACCGAGGCCACCGTCGTCGCCTGCGCCTCCCTGCTGACCGGTGAGGAGCCCATCCGGATCGGGCTCCCGCTGAACGGCTGGGAACTGGCCGTGGTCGACGAGTCCGGCGAGCCGGTCCCGATGGGCGGCAGCGGCCAGCTCGTGATCGGCGGCGTCGGCCTGGCCCGCTACCTCGACCCCGAGAAGGACGCCGAGAAGTACGCCCCGCTGGAGTCCCTCGGCTGGGAGCGCGCCTACCGCAGCGGCGACCTCGTCCGCGCCGAACCGGAGGGCCTGGTCTTCCTCGGCCGCGGCGACGAGCAGATCAAACTCGGCGGCCGCCGGATCGAGCTGGGCGAGGTCGACTCCGCTCTGCAGGCCCTGCCCGGCGTCGCCGGCGCGGCCGCCGCCGTGCGCACCGCGCGCAGCGGCAACCAGTTGCTCGTCGGCTACCTGGTGACCCAGGAGGGCTGGGACCACGCGGCGGCGGTGACGCGGCTGCGCGCCGAACTGCCCGCCGCCCTCGTCCCGCTGCTCGCGCCGGTCGGCGAACTACCGACCCGCACCTCCGGCAAGGTGGACCGCGACGCGCTGCCCTGGCCGCTGCCCGAACTGGAGACCACCGGCCCCGTCGAGCAGCTGTACGGCACCGAGGCCTGGCTCGCCGAGCAGTGGAGCGAGACCCTCGGCGTGGCCGTCACCTCGGCCGCCGACGACTTCTTCGCCATCGGCGGCAGCAGCCTGGCCGCCGCCCAGCTCACCACCCGGCTGCGCACCCGCTACCCGAGCGCGGCCGTAGTCGACATCTACCAGCGGCCCACCCTGCGCAAGCTCGCCCGGCACCTGGAGAAGTCCGCGCAGGACGACGGCGCGGCCCGGAGCGTCGCGCCCGTTCCGCTCCGGACCAAGGTGGTCCAGTCGCTGCTGCTGCTCCCGCTCTTCACCCTCGTCGGCCTGCGCTGGACGGTGGCGCTGCTGGCCCTGGGCAACGTCCTGCACCGGTTCGGGGCCTATCCGTGGGCGCCGACCGCCTCCTGGTGGCTCGTCGCCGCCGGAGCGGCGCTGCTCTTCAGCCCGCCGGGCCGCCTCGCGATCGCGGCCGGCGGCGCCCGGCTGCTGCTGCGCGGGGTGAAGGCCGGCCGCCACCCGCGCGGCGGAAGCGTGCACCTGAGGCTGTGGACGGCCGAGCGGCTGGCCGAGTGCGTCGGCGCCACGGCACTCACCGGATCCTGGCTGGAGCGCTACGCGCGGGCCCTGGGCGCCAAGATCGGCCCCGAGGTGGACCTGCACTCGCTGCCCCCGGTCACGGGCATGCTCAAGCTCGGCCGCGGCTGCGCCGTGGAGTCCGAGGTGGACCTCTCCGGGCACTGGCTGGACGGGGACCGACTCGAGATCGGCTCGGTCAAGGTCGGCGCGGGCGCGGTGGTCGGCACGCGCAGCATCCTCTTCCCCGGCGCACGCGTCGGCAAGCGGGCCGAGGTGGCCCCCGGCTCCGCCGTGGTCGGGCAGGTCCCGACCGGCCAGCGCTGGGCCGGAGCGCCCGCCGTCAAACTCGGCAAGGCCAAGCGCACCTGGCCCAAGGAGCGCCCGCCGCGCGGACTTCCCTGGCGGGCGGCGTACGGGGCGGCCGGCTTCTGCCTCACGTCCCTGCCCGTGGTCGCCACCGTGCCCGCCCTGCTCGTGGCGAGCCGCTTCGTACCCGCCGGCGCCGGACTCGCCGAAGCCCTGCGCGGAGCACTGCTCGCCGTGGTGCCCGGGGCGCTCGCCTTCGGTATGGCCTACGCGCTGCTGCTGCTGGTCTCCGTACGCCTGCTCAGCCTGGGCCTGCGCACGGGAGTCCACCCCACGCACAGCCGGATCGGCTGGCAGGCCTGGACGGTCACCCAGCTGATGGACCTGTCCCGGGAGACGCTCTTCCCGCTGTACGCCGGGCTGATCACGCCCGTGTGGCTGCGGCTGCTCGGCATGAAGATCGGCCGGGGCGCCGAGGTGTCCACCGTGCTGGCGCTGCCGAGCCTCACCACGGTCGGCGAGGGCGCCTTCCTCGCCGACGACACCCTGACCGCCCCCTACGAACTGGGCGGCGGCTGGATGCGGATCGGGCACTCCGAGATCGGCCGCAGGGCCTTCCTCGGCAACTCCGGCATGACCGCCCCGGGGCGCAGCGTGCCGGACGACGGGCTCGTCGGAGTCCTGTCGGCCACCCCGAAGAAGGCCAAGAAGGGCAGCTCGTACCTGGGCCTGCCGCCGGTGCGGCTGCCGCGGTCCGCGGCGGCCGCCGACCAGAGCCGGACGTACGATCCGCCCGCCCACCTGCTGTGGGCGCGCGGCCTGGTGGAACTGTGCCGGCTCCTCCCGGTCTTCTGCTCGGCCGCGCTGGCCGTACTGACCGTGGCGGCGCTCTGCGCGCTGACGGGGGCGGACGGTCCCGGGATCTGGGGCACCGCCCTCCTCTCCGGTGTCACCCTGCTCGCCGCCGGCGCCGCCGCGTGCGCGGTCTCGGTGGCCGCGAAGTGGCTGCTGGTGGGCCGCCACCGGGTGGGTGAGCACCCCCTGTGGAGCGGTTTCGTGTGGCGCAACGAGCTCGCCGACACCTTCGTCGAGGTACTGGCCGTGCCGTGGCTGGCCGGATCGGTGCCGGGCACGCCCCTGCTGTCCCTGTGGCTGCGCGCGCTCGGGGCCCGGGTCGGCCGGGGCGTGTGGTGCGAGAGCTACTGGCTGCCCGAGACGGACCTGGTGGTGCTGGGCGACGCGGTCAGCGTGAACCGCGGCTGCGTCCTGCAGACGCACCTCTTCCACGACCGGATCTTGAGGACGGATACTGTGGTCCTCCGCGAGGGCGCCACCCTGGGCCCGGGCGGGATCGTCCTGCCCGGGAGCACGGTCGGGGCCCGCAGCACGCTGGGGCCCGCCTCGCTGGTGATGGCCGGGGAATCCGTCCCCGACGACTCCCGCTGGCTGGGCAATCCGATCGAGGCATGGCGGTCCTGAGACCGGTTCCGGCACGTCGTCCCTCGCACGTCGCACATCGCACGGACAGAGCACGGCAGGCACGGCACAGCAGGGCACGGCGCAGGGAGCGGCAGTGAGCGGCCAGAAGACAGCGGCATCGGACCCGTACTTTCCGGCCAACGGCGACCCCCGTTACCGTGTGCACCGGTACGAACTCGCTCTGGAATACCGTCCCGGCCCCAACCGGCTGGCCGGGACGGCCCGGCTCAACGCGATCGCCGGGCGGGCACCGCTCCCCGAGTTCCACCTCAACCTGGCCGATTTCAAGGTGGGCCGGGTCCTGGTGAACGGACGGGCGCCCCACTACGCCCACCGGGGCGGCAAACTCCGCATCAAACCGGCCAAGCCGCTGCCCGCCGGCGCCGCCTTCACCGTGGAGGTCCACTGGGCGGGCAACCCCAGACCGGTGTCCAGCCCCTGGGGCGGCCTCGGCTGGGAGGAACTGACCGACGGCGCGCTCGTGGCGAGCCAGCCGGTCGGCGCGCCCTCCTGGTACCCGTGCAACGACCGGCCCGCCGACAAGGCCTCGTACCACATCTCGATCAACACGCCCTCCGCCTACACGGTGGTGGCCGGCGGCCGGCTGCTCACCCGCACGACCAGGGCCAGCACGACCACCTGGGTGTACGAGCAGCCCGCGCCGACTCCCAGCTACCTGGTCGGGCTGTCCATCGGCATGTACCAGACGGTGCTGCTCGGGGACCCGGGGCTCGGCGGTGTCCCGCAGAGCGCCCACGTGCCGGCGCACCTGCTGCCGCGGTTCTCCCGAGACTTCGCCCGGCAGCCCGCCATGATGCGGCTCTTCGAGGAACTCTTCGGGCCCTATCCCTTCGGCGAGTACGCCGTCGTCGTCGCCGACGAGGAACTGGACGTCCCCGTCGAAGCCCAGGGGCTCTCGCTGTTCGGAGCCAACCACGTGGACGGCGTCCGCGGTTCGGAGCGCCTCGTCGCCCACGAGCTCGCGCACCAGTGGTTCGGCAACAGCGTCACCATCGCCGACTGGCGGCACATCTGGCTCAACGAGGGCTTCGCCAAGTACGCCGAATGGATCTGGTCGGAGCGCTCCGGCGGCCGCACCGCACACGAGCTGGCGGCCGCCGCGCACCGGCTGCTGGCCTCACGGCCGCAGGACCTGCGGCTGGCCGACCCGGGCCGCAAGCTGATGTTCGACGACCGCCTCTACCAGCGCGGGGGCCTCGCCGTGCACGCGGTCCGCTGCGCCCTGGGCGACGGTGCGTTCTTCCGGATGCTGCGCGACTGGGCCGTCGTGCACCGCCACGGCGTGGTGACCACCGCCGGTTTCACCGCCCACGTGGGGCGCTACGCGGCCGAGCCGGTCGACGACCTGTTCTCGGCCTGGCTGTACGAGCCCTCGCTCCCGCCGCTCCCGCTCCCGTCCTCCCGCGCGCGCCCGGCCGCGCCGGCCGCGCAGCCCGGGCGGCCGGCGACACCGGCGAGGCCGGGCTACCCGCCGACCAACGGCGGCCCGGCCGTGCGGGGCGGCGGGGCCCCGTCGTAGCGGAGCCCGCGGCGGGGGTCCGGCCGTCCACAGGTCCGGGCGGGCGGAGCCGGGGTGTCCGCGGCTGCCGTTAGGCTTCTCGGATGGCCCTTCCGGACGCGTCCCCCGAGACCTCCGACGCGTTGCAGGTACTGCACCGCGTCTTCGGTTACAGCTCCTTCCGCGGTGAGCAGCAGGAGATCATCGAGCAGGTGGTCGGTGGCGGCGACGCCCTCGTCCTGATGCCGACGGGCGGCGGGAAATCGCTCTGCTACCAGATCCCGGCGCTCGTCAGAGAAGGCACGGGCGTCGTCGTCTCGCCGCTCATCGCGCTCATGCAGGACCAGGTGAACGCGCTGACCGCCCTCGGGGTGCGGGCCGGATTCCTCAACTCGACCCAGGACTCTCAGGAGCGGCAGGCCGTCGAGCGGGCCTTCCTCGCCGACGAGCTGGACCTGCTCTACCTGGCTCCCGAGCGGCTGCGCACCGAGAGCGCGCAGCGGCTCCTCGACCGGGGCAAGGTGTCGCTGTTCGCGATCGACGAGGCGCACTGCGTCGCCCAGTGGGGCCACGACTTCCGGCCCGACTACCTCGCGCTGTCCATGCTGCACGAGCGCTGGCCCAAGGTGCCGCGGATCGCGCTGACCGCGACGGCCACCGAGGCCACCCACGCCGAGATCGTGGCGCGACTGGACCTGGGGGACGCCCGGCACTTCGTCGCGAGCTTCGACCGGCCGAACATCCAGTACCGCATCGCCCCGAAGGACAAGCCGCTGGCGCAGCTGCTGGCGCTGATCCGGACGGAGCACGACGGGGACGCCGGAGTCGTCTACTGCCTCTCGCGGGCCTCGGTGGAGAAGACCGCGGCCTTCCTGGTCGAGCAGGGCATCGACGCCGTGGCCTACCACGCGGGGATGGACGCGCGGGCGCGCGCCGCGAACCAGGCGCGCTTCCTGCGGGAGGACGGGATCGTGGTGGTGGCCACGATCGCCTTCGGCATGGGCATCGACAAGCCGGACGTGCGCTTCGTGGCCCACCTCGACCTGCCGAAGTCGGTCGAGGGCTACTACCAGGAGACCGGCCGGGCCGGCCGTGACGGCGAGCCGGCCACGGCGTGGCTGGCGTACGGCCTGCAGGACGTGGTCCAGCAGCGCAAGCTCATCGAGGGCTCCGAAGGGGACGAGACGCACCGCCGCTCGCTGAGCATGCACCTCGACGCCATGCTCGCGCTGTGCGAGACGGTCGACTGCCGCCGCTCGCGGCTGCTCGCGTACTTCGGCCAGAAGGGCGAGCCGTGCGGCAACTGCGACACGTGCCTGACGCCGGCCGAGTCCTGGGACGGGACGGTCGCGGCGCAGAAACTGCTGTCCACGGTGTGGAGGCTGGCGAAGGAGCGGCGCCAGAAGTTCGGCGCCGGCCAGATCATCGACATCCTGCAGGGCAAGAAGACGGCCAAGGTCATCCAGTTCGACCACGACGCGCTCTCGGTGTTCGGCGTCGGGGCGGACCTGGGCACGGCCGAATGGCGGGGGGTCGTGCGCCAGCTGCTGGCGCTGCGGCTGCTCGCGGTGGAGGGCGAGTACGGAACGCTCGTGCTGACGGACGAGAGCGCCGAGGTGCTGGGCGGCCGGCGCAGCGTCTCGATGCGCAAGGAGAAGGCGGCCCCGGCCCCGGCGCGCAAGGAGTCCGGATCGCGCTCCGGGAAGGGCGCCCGGGTCCCGGTCGACCTGCCGGCCGCCGCCGAGCCGGTCTTCCTGGCCCTGCGTGCCTGGCGGGCCGCGACGGCCCGCGAGCAGGGTGTCCCGGCGTACGTCGTCTTCCACGATGCGACGCTCCGGGAGATCGCGGTCCAGCTGCCCGCCACCGCGGAGGAGCTGGGCACCATCGGCGGGATCGGCGAGGCCAAGCTCACCAAGTACGCCCAGGGCGTCCTCGACACCCTGGCGGAATGCGGCGCCACCGCGCCCGCCGCGGCCGCTGCCGCTCCCGGTGCGCCCGCTCCCGGTGCGCCCGCACCACAGGCTCCGCACGCGGCGCCGTACCCCGACGAACCGCCCTTCGACCTGGACGAGACGGAGCCGCCCTGGGACGAGGACTGGCAGTAGGCGCGGACGGTCGTCGGCGCCCGGGAGGCGGACCGGACTCCGCCTCCGGGGGAGCCCGAGCGTGTCGGTGCTGGTCGCGACCCCCGTGCTGCGGCACGGTGGGCGCGGTCGGTGGCCGTCCGGCACGACGGCCCAGGAGCGCGCGAGGGGTTCGCATGACCGAGAACGGCATCTCCCGGACCAGCCGCCGCGCGGTGCTGCTGGCCGCCGGCTCGGCCGGGGCCGTCGCGCTGACGGCGGCCTGCGCGGGCCCGGCCGGAACCCGGGGAGCGGCGGGGCGGCCCTCGGCCCCCCAGTCCCCGGCCACCCCGCCGGCGCCGTCGTCCTCGCCGTCCGGCCGGGCCGCCCCGGCCTGCGTGCTCACCACGGAGTCGGGCGCGGGCCCGTACTACCTCGACCTGGACCGGGTCCGGTCGGACATCACGGAGGGCCGGGACGGCGTGCCGTTCCGGCTGGACCTGACCGTGGTACGGGTGCCGGCCGGCTGCCGTCCGGTCGCGGGTGCGACCGTCGACGTGTGGCACGCCGACCCGTCGGGCGTCTACTCCACCGGCAAGGACAGCTTCCTGCGCGGCACCCAGGTCACGGACGCCGCCGGACGGTGCACGTTCCGCACGATCGTGCCCGGCTGGTACCGGGGACTGGCCCCGCACATCCACTTCACGGTGCGGCCCGACGACCACACCGGGACCACCTCGCAGTTCTTCTTCCCCGAGGAGCTCCTGGTGGGGGTGTACGCGCTCCAGCCCTACGCCCGCCGTCCCGCGCCGGAGCACCCCAACACCCGCGACAGCCGCTACCGGGCCTCCGGCGCCGCCATGACCCTGGCTCCCGCACGCGAAGGCGACGGCTACCGGGCCGCGTACACGGTGGGCATCGCCTGAGCCACCCCGCGGGTTCCGGCCCCCGCACGCCGACGGTTCCGTACGCGCCCGGGTCCGTACGTGCCCGGTTCCGTACGCCGGCGGGTCCGTACGCCGCTGACGTCCCGGCCGGCCCCCACTTTGTCGGCGGGGGCCGAGGCGTGACACTGCGTGCCACAGGGTGACTGTGATAAACATATACCAACCCCCCCCCCCAAAACGCCCCCACGAGT
>NZ_JBSGWY010000021.1:0-24887 GCF_053609145.1 Streptomyces sp. NPDC054961
CGAACACGAAGTCACCACCGAGACCAGCATCGACCAGATCGCGGGCGACCTCACCAAATGGCTGGCCGCCCGCGCTTCCTAAAACACGGCCTAGCCGTCCGACCACCGAGCCGTCCGGCCGGCACCGCGGGCCGGGAGCGGGCCGGGCCAGCGCGCCACTACGCCTCGAAACGGGCCGCCTCCAGGTACTCCGGCCGCGGGTCGAGGGCGGCCGCCAGCCGGAAGTGCCTACGGGCCTGCGCGGGCCGGCCCGCGCGCTCGTGGGTGCGGGCCAGCGCGAAGTGGGCGAACGCGTTGTCCGGCTCGCGCTCCAGCACCAGCTCGAACTCCAGCGCCGCCGGACGCAGTTGGGCCGCCGCGAAGAAGGCCCGCGCGCGCAGCAGCCGGGCCGCCGTGTTCTCCGGGTGGGCGGCTATGACCGAGTCGAGCAGTCTCACCGCACCGCGCGGGTCGCGCGCGGCGAGCAACTGCTCGGCGGCCCGGTAGTCGATGACGTGCGTCTCGGGCGACGGGGCCGGAGACGGCGAGGGGAGCTGCGGCGTGGTGTCGGACACGTTCTGTACCTTCCCTCCGCGGGCGCGTTCAACGCCCCACGTCCCGTGGCCCGCGCCCCGTTCCATGGCCGCGCCGGGCCCCTCGGGCCCCTCAGGCCCCGGTCTCGTCCGCCGCCTCCGCCGCCGTCGCCGCCTCCGCCGCCTTCGCCGCGCGCGCCGTGAGCTCCTCCCACACCGTGCGCACCTGCGGCTCCAGGGCCTCCAGCGGTCCGTCGTTGTCGATGACGAGCGTGGCCACGGCCAGCCGCTGTTCCCTCGTGGCCTGCGCGGCCATCCGGGCCCGCGCCTCCTCCTCGGCCATGCCGCGCAGTGCGGTCAGCCGCGCCAGCTGGGTCCCGGCCGTCGCGTCCACCACGACGACCAGGTCGTACAGCGGCGCGAGCCCGTTCTCCGCGAGCAGCGGTACGTCGTGCACCACGATCGCGTCGGGTCCGGCTGCGGCCTCCAGCTCGGCGGACCGGGCCCCGACCAGGGGGTGCACGATCCCGTTGAGGATCTTCAGCTGCGCCGGGTCGGCGAACACGACCGAGCCCAGTCTGGGCCGGTCCAGCTCGCCCTGCGGGGTCAGCATGGACTCCCCGAAGGCCGTCACGACGGCCGCGAGACCGGGCGTGCCCGGCTCGACGACCTCCCGCGCGATCCGGTCGGCGTCCACCACGACCGCCCCGTACCCCGCCAGCAGTCGCGAGACCTCGCTCTTGCCGGCACCGATTCCGCCTGTCAGGCCAACTTTCAACATGCCCGGCAGACTAGCCCCCGCGTCCCGCACCGCCCACAGGCCCCCGCTGGCGGGACGCGCTCAGCCCTCGCCCTCGCGTTCCGCCAGGAACCGCTCGAACTCGCGGCCGATCTCGTCCGCCGAGGGGATCTCCGCGGGCTCCGCGATCATGTTTCCGCGGGTCTCGGCGCCGGCCGCCGCGTCGAACTGGTGCTCCAGCCCCTGGACCAGGCTGACCAGCTCCTCGTCGCCCTCCCGGATCTGCCGGTCGATCTCCGTCTGGGTGCGGTGCGCCTCGGTGCGCAGCGCGTGCGCCACCGCCGGGAGCACCAGCCCGGTCGCGCCCGTGATGGCCTCGAGGGTCGTCAGCGCGGCGTCCGGGTAGGGCGAGCGCGCCACGTAGTGCGGTACGTGGGCGGCGACGCCCAGGACGTCGTGTCCGGCCTGGCCGAGGCGGAACTCCACGAGCGATTCGGCGCTGCCCGGAACCTGCGCCTCGTCGAAGGGGCTGCGGTGTCCCGGCATGAGGTCGGTCCGGTTGCCGTGCGGGGTGATCCCGACGGGCCGGGTGTGCGGGACGCCCATGGGGATGCCGTGGAAGTTGACGGAGAGCCGGACGCCGAGGCGCTCGACGATCTGCCGGACGGCGACGGCGAAGCGCTCCCACTCCACGTCCGGCTCGGGGCCGGACAGCAGCAGGAAGGGCGCGCCCGTGGCGTCCTGCACCAGGCGCACCTCGAGGAGCGGCTCCTCGAAGTCCGTCCAGTGGTCGCGCTGGAAGGTCAGCAGCGGGCGGCGTGCCCGGTAGTCCACCAGCCGGTCCGCGTCGAAACGGGCCACGACCTGGTGGGGCAGCGTGTCGAGCAGCCGCTCGACGATCTGCTCGCCGGTCTCGCCGGCGTCGATGTACCCCTCGAAGTGGTAGAGCATGACCAGCCCGGCCGAGTCCTGGGCGAGCGCCAGGTCGGCCACCGCCAGGCCCTTGGCGTCCCATTCGTACAAACCCTGTGGATCAAGCACCGTCACCACTCCTCCTCGCCTCGTTCTGTGGCAAGAACGTCCAAGGGACCGTCACCATTCCCCAGTTGGCCGCATTCGCGGGAACCCGGGGAAACCCGAGGGCCCGAGCAAACCCGCGGCACCTCGGGGACGGCCGGAGGCCGACCCGTCGACGGCTCCGGCGCCCCGCACTCCGGGCCCCCGCTCCGCCCCGTACAACGCGGTAAGGCCCGCCCCCCTGAGGGGACGGGCCTTACCGTTGAACGATCAGCTCAGCTCAGCTCACGCCGTGCTGCTCTGCTGCGCTGCTGCGATCAGCTCTGGCCGCCGGCCAGCTTCTCGCGGAGCGCGGCGAGGGCCTCGTCCGACGCCAGGGCGCCAGAGGTCTCGTCCGCACCCTCGGAGGAGTACGAACCACCCGAGATGCCCGCACCGGCGCTGCTGCTGCCACCGGCGGCGGCCGGAGCGGCAGCACCCTCGGCAGCGGCGGCCTCGTCGGCCTCGCGGCTCTTGATGACCTGGGCCTGGTGCTGCTCGAAGCGCGTCTGCGCCTCGGCGTACTGGCCCTCCCAGGCTTCGCGCTGCTTGTCGAAGCCCTCGAGCCAGTCGTTGGTCTCGGGGTCGAAGCCCTCGGGGTAGATGTAGTTGCCCTGGTCGTCGTACGACGCGGCCATGCCGTACAGGGTCGGGTCGAACTCGACCGACGCCGGGTCGGCACCGAAGGACTCGTTGGCCTGCTTCAGCGACAGCGAGATCCGGCGACGCTCGAGGTCGATGTCGATGACCTTGACGAAGATCTCGTCGTTGACCTGGACGACCTGCTCCGGGATCTCCACGTGGCGCTCGGCCAGCTCGGAGATGTGGACCAGACCCTCGATGCCCTCGTCCACACGGACGAACGCACCGAACGGAACCAGCTTGGTGACCTTACCCGGGACGACCTGACCGATCTGGTGCGTCCGGGCGAACTGCTGCCACGGGTCTTCCTGCGTCGCCTTCAGCGACAGGGAGACGCGCTCGCGGTCCATGTCGACGTCGAGGACCTCGACGGTGACTTCCTGGCCGACCTCGACAACCTCGGACGGGTGGTCGATGTGCTTCCAGGACAGCTCGGAGACGTGGACGAGACCGTCGACGCCACCCAGGTCCACGAAGGCACCGAAGTTGACGATCGAGGAAACGACGCCGGAGCGGACCTGACCCTTCTGCAGGGTGGTGAGGAACGTCTGGCGAACCTCGGACTGGGTCTGCTCGAGCCAGGCACGGCGGGACAGGACCACGTTGTTGCGGTTCTTGTCCAGCTCGATGATCTTCGCCTCGAGCTCCTTGCCCACGTAGGGCTGGAGGTCGCGAACGCGACGCATCTCGACGAGGGAGGCCGGCAGGAAGCCGCGGAGGCCGATGTCGAGGATGAGTCCACCCTTGACGACCTCGATGACGGTACCGGTGACGATGCCGTCTTCTTCCTTGATCTTCTCGATCGTGCCCCAGGCGCGCTCGTACTGCGCACGCTTCTTGGACAGGATCAGACGGCCTTCCTTGTCCTCCTTCTGGAGAACCAGGGCCTCGATCTCGTCGCCGACCTTGACGACGTCGTTCGGGTCGACATCGTGCTTGATCGAGAGCTCGCGGCTCGGGATGACGCCTTCGGTCTTGTAACCGATGTCGAGGAGAACCTCGTCCCGGTCCACCTTCACGATGACGCCGTCGACGATGTCGCCGTCGTTGAAGTACTTGATCGTCTCGTCGATCGCGGCGAGGAACGCTGCCTCGTCACCGATGTCGTTGACCGCAACCTGCGGAGTGGTGGCGGTGGTCTCGGTGCTGCTCGTCATGTGGGTAAGGGCTCCGGTTACGGACAGAAAGTCGTAGGTACTGCTACGCCGGGAGCCCTTATCGGCATCTGCCGAAGAAGCCGGACAGCCAAGGAAGCCCCAGTTCCGCGAGATGCGGGGTGGGGGCCTCGAAAACCGAGGGGACATCAACAGATACAAGCGCAGCCTGCTAGGTCTGAGGAGCACAGGCTCGCAGCGCAACTTGTAGCATACGGGGGTAGCCGGACAGGGTCAATGCGCGAAGGCGCACGCCTCGGGCGGATCCTCGCATAACCGGCACAATTCGTGGGCGGGCAGGCGCGGATGACCGCCCCGGCCGACTTTCGAAGACGTTCGCCAGACATTCGCAGACTACGACGACGGGCCCCATGAACCAAGAGGACTACGCCCCCGAAGAAGCGTACGGAGCCACATCGGCCGCCGAGGAGGACGCCGCGGCCACCCGCCGTGACGCGGGGGAAGCGGAGAGCAGCCGGGCGAGTCGCGGCTGGTGGGACCGCAACGCGGACGAGTACCAGAGCGAGCACGGCGCCTTCCTCGGCGACGACCGCTTCGTCTGGGGCCCCGAGGGCCTGGACGAGGCGGAAGCCGCCCTCCTCGGCCCCGCCTCCGCGCTCAAGGGCAAGGACGTCCTGGAGATCGGCGCCGGCGCCGCCCAGTGCTCGCGCTGGCTCGCCGCCCAGGGCGCCCGCGCGGTCGCCCTGGACCTCTCCCACCGCCAGCTCCAGCACGCCCTGCGCATCGGGGGCGGCGACGCGCCGGGGGCCCTCCTCGTCGAGGCCGACGCCGGATCCCTGCCCTTCCGCGACGGCTCCTTCGACCTCGCCTGCTCCGCCTACGGAGCCGTCCCCTTCGTCGCCGACCCCGTGAACGTCATGCGCGAGGTGCGCCGGGTCCTGCGCCCCGGCGGCCGCTGGGTCTTCTCCGTCACCCACCCCATCCGCTGGGCCTTCCCCGACGAGCCCGGCCCCGAGGGCCTGTCCGTCGCGGCCTCCTACTTCGACCGCACCCCGTACGTCGAGCAGGACGAGGACGGGCGCGCCGTCTACGTGGAGCACCACCGCACCCTCGGCGACCGGGTCCGGGACGTGGTCGCGGGCGGCTTCCGCCTGCTCGACCTGGTCGAGCCCGAGTGGCCCGCCTGGAACGGCCAGGAGTGGGGCGGCTGGTCCCCGCTGCGCGGCAACCTCATCCCCGGCACCGCGATCTTCGTGTGCGAGCGGGACTGAGCGCGTGATCCGCACGGCCGACCTCGACTCCCTTCCCGTACGGGAAGCCGTGCCCGCGGTCGTCGCGGCGCTGGACGCCCACGGCACCGCCGTCCTGTGCGCCCCGCCGGGCACCGGCAAGACCACCCTGGTGCCGCTGGTACTGGCCGGGCTGACGGGCGGCGGACCGGCGGGCGGCGGGCCGGCGGGGCCGCGCCGCCGGGTCGTGGTCGCCGAGCCGCGCCGGATCGCCGCCCGCGCGGCGGCCCGCCGGATGGCCTGGCTGCTCGGCGAGCGGGTCGGCGCCTCGGTGGGCTTCACCGTGCGCGGGGAGCGCGTGGTCGGCCCCGGAACGCTGGTCGAGGTGGTCACCACGGGCGTCCTGCTCCAACGGCTCCAGCGGGACCAGGAGCTCTCCGGGGTCGACGTGGTGATCCTCGACGAATGCCACGAGCGGCACCTGGACGCCGACACCGTCGCCGCCTTCCTCCTCGACGTGCGCGCGACCCTGCGCCCGGAGCTGCGCCTCCTCGCGGCCTCGGCGACCACCGACGCGGCCGGCTGGGCCCGGCTGCTCGGGCACGGCGGCCCCGACGGCGCGCCCGTGGTGGAGGCCGCCGGCGTCTCGTACCCGGTGGAGACCGTATGGGCGCCGCCGGCCCGGCCGGTCCGGCCGCCGCACGGGATGCGGGTGGACCCGGCGCAGCTGACGCACGTGGCCTCGGTGGTGCGGCGGGCACTGGCGGAACGTTCCGGCGACGTGCTGTGCTTCCTGCCCGGCGTCGGAGAGATCGCCCGGGTCGCCGGACAGCTCGCGGGGGTCGACGCGGAGGTCCTCCAGATCCACGGCCGCGCCCCGGCCGCCGTCCAGGACGCCGCGCTGTCCCCGGCCGCGCACCGCCGGGTCATCCTGTCCACCGCCGTCGCGGAATCCAGCCTGACCGTGCCCGGCGTACGGATCGTCGTGGACTCGGGGCTGGCCCGCGAACCCCGGGTCGACCACGCGCGGGGCCTGGGCGCGCTGGCGACCGTACGGGCCTCCCGCGCGGCCGGACGCCAGCGGGCGGGCCGGGCCGGACGCGAGGCACCGGGCACCGTGTACCGCTGCTGGGCCGAGGCGGAGGACGGGCGGCTCCCCGCCCACCCCTCCCCGGAGATCCGGATCGCGGACCTGGCGCAGTTCGCCCTCCAGGCCGCCTGCTGGGGCGACCCCGACGCGACCGGGCTGGCCCTGCTCGACCCGCCGCCGGCCGGAGCGATGGCCGCGGCCCGGGAGGTCCTGCTCGCGGTGGGCGCGGTCTCCGAGGCGGGCCGGCCGACCCCGCGGGGCCTGCGGACGGCCCGCCTCGGCCTGCACCCGCGCCTCGCCCGGGCCCTGCTGGACGGCTCCGCCGCCCTGGGGGCCCGCCGGGCCGCGGAGCTGGTGGCGCTCCTGAGCGAGGAGCCCCCGCGGGAGTACGGAGACGACCTGGCCGCCGCGTGGCGCCGGGCCCGCGCGGGCGGCGACGCGTACGCGGCCCGCTGGCGCGCGGAGGCCGGGCGCCTGGAGCGCGCCGCCGCGGAAAGGGACCCCGCCGCCGGGCCGTCCGCGCGATCCTCGCCCGCCCCGGCCCTCCCCGACGACTCCGCCGCCGGGCTGGTCGCCGCGCTGGCCTTCCCGGAGCGGGTGGCGAAGGCCAAGGGCCAGGGTGCCTTCCTCATGGTCTCCGGGACCGCGGCCGAACTCTCCGAGGGGTCGGCGCTGCGCAGCGCGCCCTGGATCGCCGTCGCCGTCGCCGACCGGCCCCCGCACTCCGCGTCCGCCCGTGTCCGGCTCGGAGCCCTCGTCGACGAGGACACCGCCAGGGCGGCCGCCGGCCACCTGTTCCGCTCGGGCGAGGAGGTCCACTGGGAGGACGGGGACCTCGTCGCCCGGAGCGTCACCCGCCTCGGGGCCGTCGAGCTCGCCGCTCGGCCCCTGCGCGACCCCGACCGGGCCCTCGTCCGGGCCGCCCTCCTCGACGGGCTGCGCGCCGAGGGGCTGGGCCTGCTGCGGTGGACCCCGGACTCACGCGCGCTCCGGGCCCGGCTCGGCTTCCTGCACCGCACGCTCGGCGGCGGCTGGCCCGACGTGGCCGATGACGCCGAGCTGCTGGCGCGTGCCGACGACTGGCTGGAGCCCGAGCTGTCGCGGGCGCGGCGCCGCGGCGACCTCGCGCGGATCGACGCCGGGCAGGCGCTGAACCGGCTCCTGCCCTGGTCCACCGGCGAAGCCGGCCGGCTCGACGCGCTGGCTCCGGAGCGGATCGAGGTGCCCAGCGGTTCGCGGATCCGCGTGGACTACGCGGCCGAGCACGGACAGCCCGTACTCGCCGTCAAACTCCAGGAGCTGTTCGGGCTGGCCGAGACCCCCCGGGTCGCGGGGGTTCCCGTACTCGTCCACCTGCTGTCGCCGGCCGGCCGGCCCGCCGCCGTCACCGCCGACCTGGCGTCCTTCTGGCAGGGCGGCTACCGGGCCGTCCGCGCCGAGCTGCGCGGCCGCTACCCCAAGCACCCGTGGCCGGAGGATCCGGCGACCGCCGAGCCCACCCGGCACACCAACGCCCGGCTCAGGCGGTGACCGGGGCCGGCGGGCCGTCCTCGGGGCGCCGCCGGCCGCGCGCCTCCAGCCACAGGGCGATCCCGAAGAGCGCGAGCCCGCCGGCCGCGAGGCCGATCGGCGCGTAGGTGTGCAGCGCGAGCACCTTGGTCCGGTTCGACTTGACCAGGTCGACGGTGTGGTCGCTGTAGTCCTCGCGCATCTTCACGTGCCCGGCGAAGACGGTGAGCTTGCCGTCGGGTCCGCCGGACGCGATGCCGCCGCGCATCTCCTGCTGGATCTCCTGCTCGGCGTTGACGGGCGCCCCGGTCACCGGGTCGACCCAGAACATCGCCTTGGTGGAGTACCAGAGGCTGGTGCCGGTGGTCTGCTCGAAGGTCGCGGAGTCGATGCCCTCGATCGGCATCTTCTTCGGCAGCGAGACCTTCGTCCAGGGGATGGTCTGCTCGTAGTAGTAGACGTGCATGCCCTTGAACGTGCGCGGGCCGACGTAGTGGATGGGCGAGGAGCTGCGGGTCTGCGCGTCGAAGTACAGGTAGTCGCGCGGCTCGGTGAAGAACGGCCATTTGAACTCGATGCCCTCGCGCTTGACCGCGTCCCCGTCCACGGATTCTCCGGTGGCGTGGACCGGGTCCTGGGAGTGGGCGTCGAAGATGTAGCGCTCGGGTATCTGGGAGACCATCTTCCCGTCCGGACCCATGATGTAGGTCAGCGTGTCCCAGACGACCACGTCCTTGCCGGCGCTGGCCTCGATCTCCTTCGACGCCTCGACGTTGCCCTTCAGGGTCTGGACGATGGTGACCTTGTCGACCTTCTTCGGCTCCATGCCGGAGGTGTAGTCGAGGAGGGTCGCGTCCTTCGCCTCCAGGACCACCTCCTGGTACTGGTTCGGCGGGATCTTCGCCAGCCGGGGATACGCGTACCAGCGCAGCAGCGGCGCGAGCGCTGCGCAGAACACGGCGAGGGCTAGCAGGACGAGGCTGGCTCTGCGTCGCATGGCCGGGCCCTCCTCTACTTTCCGGGCGCGGCGGGCGCGGTGGTGAGCAGGGGCTTCGGTGAGGTCTTGCCTTCCGGCGTCCCCATCGCCGTGATGGCGAGGACGAGGAGCACCGCGAGGACGAGACCGCTGGCGGCGGCGACGATTGCGCGCATGCCGGGGCCTCCGGAATCTGATGGGCAGTCAGGGCGGGGGCACCGTAGCAATGCGGGTGACAGATGAGAACCGTTTGCGCCACTGATCGGCCGGGGCCGTCCGAGCGCCCCGCACGCCCCTGGCCGGAGGGGTCGCGGCCGTCGTGGCCGAGGGAGCGGTCCGGGAAGGCGCCCCGGCGCCCGCGGGGGCAGGTGGCGACCGGCACCCGCGACCGTCTCCGGCCGCGCGCCGCGGATGCCGTCGGCGGGGCGCCGGGCGATGACGCCGGTCCCCGCGGGGCCGTGGTCGCCGATGGCGGTGAGGTCAGCGCGGCCCCGCCTCCCGCGCCCGGGCGGGAGGCTCGGCCGTCACGCCGCCGGTGCGGTCACGCCGCCGGGGTCACGGCGGACGGGGACGGCGTGGGCTTCGGGGACGGGGAGGCCGCGGGCGAGGAGGTGGGCTTCGCGGTCGGCGTGGGCACCGGCTCGGGCTTCGGCGTGGGGGTCGGGGTGGGCGTCGGCGTCGGCGTGGGGCTCGGCGTCGGCGTGGGAGTCGGCTCCGGCGTCGGGGTCGGGGTGGGCGTCGGCGTTGGCTCCGGCGTCGGGGTCGGCGTGGGAGTCGGGGTCGGCGTCGGCGTGGGAGTCGGCGTCGGGGTCGGCTCCGGCGTCGGCTCCGGCGTCGGCGTCGGCGTGGGGGTCGGCAGCGGATCGGGCTTCGGCGTGGGCGTGGGCGTCGGCGTGGGCGTGGGCCTCGGGTGCGGGGCCGTCGTCGCCGGGGTGTCGGTGGCGCCGCCGCCGTCCGGGACCGCGTGCGTTCCCTTCAGGTAGTACGCGTACCACGACCGCACCGTCCGCAGGTACGCGCCGGACTGGTTGTACGACAGCACGGCCCGGTCCAGATCGCCGTCCGCCCGCAGGTCCCGCGTGCCGGCGCACAGGTAGCGCCCGGCGGCGAGCGCGGCGTCGTACACGTTGTGGGGGTCGCGCTTGCCGTCCCCGTTGCCGTCCTGCCCCCACGAGGCCCACGTGGACGGGATGAACTGCATCGGTCCGACCGCCCGGTCGTACCGGGCGTCCCCGTCGTAGGCTCCGCGGTCCGTGTCGGAGATGTTCGCGAAGCCGTTGCCGTCGAGCACGGGACCCAGGATCGGCCGCAGTGTCGTACCGGCGGCGTTGACCTGGCCGCCGCGCGCCTGGCCCGACTCGACCTTGCCGATCGCCGCGAGGAGCTGCCAGCGCAGCCCGCACCCGGGGTCGCTCGCACCGACCGTCCGCTCCGCCTGCCGGTACGCGGCGAGCACGCTCGCCGGTATCCCCTGCGCGCCCTGCGCCCCGCCCAGGGCGACGGGCTCGTTGGGCGGCGTCCCCTGCCCGGCGGCCTGTTGCGCGGGCTGTGCCGCCACCCCGTCCTCGCCCAGCAGCACGGCCGGCGGCTCGGGGCTCACGAGCGGCGGGAGCGCGGTGAAGTAGGAGGTGTCCCCGGCGGAGCCGTCGGCCGGCGCCTCGGTCTGCGGGGCGTCCTCACCCACCGCGGCCGTCCGCTCGCGGTGGCCCGCGACGGGCCCCTGAGAGGCCGTCAGCGCGCCGGCCGCCAGCGCGGCGACCAGGATCGCCGCCCCGCCCTTGCCCACCGCCCTCGCGAACCGGGCCGACATCCGCGTCCGTATCCGTATCCGAGCCGCCATGAGCCGGACCCCCCTCCCCCTCGACGTCCGCGTGACCCTACGTCAACTCGCTGCGCAGGGCACGTACCGCGGTCCGGAATTCACGACTTCCCCACGGGTTCCGCAGGCCACGCATACTGAGCGCACTGCCCGAAGAGCCCTTACGAGGTGTCATGCCGTTCACTCTCAGCCACGCGGCCGCCGTACTTCCGGCCATCCGCCGGACCGGCCGCGCCCGGGGGCCGCTCGTCGGCTCGGCGCTCGTCCTCGGCTCGTTCGCGCCGGACACCTTCTACTTCGCGGACACGGTCGTCTCGGGCGTCAAGGAGTACGGCGCGTTCACGCACGCGCCAGTGGGGGCACTGACCGCGGACGCCGTGCTGACCGTGGCCCTCACGGCGTGCTGGCTGCTGTTGCGCGAGCCGCTGATCGCACTCCTGCCGCGCGCCCGGCGGGGCCGGGTCCACGCGTTCGTGCGCGGCGAGCACTGGCGGGAGCGCCGACTGCCCTCGCTCGCCCTGTGGTTCTACCTCTCGTCGGTGGCCGGCTCCCTCACGCACATCGTGTGGGACAGCTTCACGCACGTGGACCGCTGGGGCATGCGCGCGCTGCCGTGGCTCGGCGACCCCCTCGCCTTCGGCCTGCCGCTCTACTCCTGCCTGCAGTACGGGTCCTCGGCCGTCGCCGCCTGCGCCCTGCTGTGGTTCACGGCGACGGCCCTGCGCCGGCTTCCGCCGTCCCCCGCGCCCGCGTCCGTACCCGTCCTGCGCCGGGCGGAGGTCTGGGGCGCGGCCCTGCTCGTCGCGGTGTGCGTGGCGGTCTGCGTGACGGCGCGCGTGCTCCGCTTCTACACCTTCTTCGACCGGATCCGTACGCCGCTCGACATCATCCCGACCATCTGCTTCGGCGCGGGCGGCGGCCTGTGCGTGGCCCTCCTGCTCTACGGGGTCCTCGTACGGCTGCTCCACCGCGGCGGCCGTGCCGACGGCGGCCGCCGTGCGGCCGCGGACGAGGAAACGCGGACGCCCGTCCCCACCGCATAGCGGGAACGGGCGTCAGCCCCGCGGCCTGCCGGACGGATCCGCGGGCCGGTACGGACATCAGTGCGCGGCGGACTCCCAGTCGGGACCGACGCCCACGGACACGTCGAGCGGGGCCCGGAGGTCGACGGCGGCGGCCATCTCGCGGCGCACCAGCTCCTCCACCGCCTTCCGCTCGCCCGGGGCGATCTCCAACACGATTTCGTCGTGGACCTGGAGCAGCAGCCGCGACTTCAGCCCGGCCCCGGTGATCGCCTTGTCGACGCGCAGCATCGCGACCTTGACGATGTCGGCGGCGGTGCCCTGGATCGGGGCGTTCAGCGCCATCCGCTCGGCGGCCTCGCGGCGCTGGCGGTTGTCGCTGTTGAGGTCGGGCAGGTACCGGCGGCGGCCGAGGATGGTCGCCGTGTACCCGGTGGCGCGGGCCTCCTCGACCACGCGGCCCAGGTAGTCCCGGACACCGCCGAACCGCTCGAAGAAGGTCTCCATCAGGCCGCGGGCTTCGCCGGGCTCGATGTTCAGCTGCTGGGCCAGGCCGAACGCGGAGAGCCCGTAGGCCAGGCCGTAGGACATGGCCTTGATCTTGCGCCGCATCTCGGCGTCGACCTCGGACCGCTCGACGCCGAACACCTGGGAGGCGACGGTCGTGTGCAGGTCCTCGCCCGTCAGGAACGCCTCGATCAGTCCCTCGTCCTCGGAGAGGTGGGCCATGACGCGCAGCTCGATCTGACTGTAGTCGGCGGTCATGAGGGACTCGAAGCCCTCGCCGACGACGAAGCCGCGGCGGATCGCGCGGCCCTCGTCGGTGCGCACCGGCACGTTCTGCAGATTGGGGTCGGTGGAGGACAGGCGTCCGGTCGCGGCGACGGTCTGGCTGAAGCTGGTGTGCACCCGGCCGTCGGCGGCGACCGTCTTGACCAGGCCCTCGACGGTGACGCGCAGCTTGGCCTGCTCCCGGTGGCGGAGCATGATCACCGGGAGTTCGTGGTCGGTCTGCGCGGCCAGCCAGGCCAGCGCGTCCGCGTCCGTGGTGTAGCCGGTCTTGGTCTTCTTCGTCTTCGGCAGGTCCAGCTCGCCGAAGAAGACCTCCTGGAGCTGCTTGGGCGAGCCGAGGTTGAACTCGTGGCCGACCGCCGCGTGCGCCTCCTTCACCGCCTGCTGCACGGCCGCGCCGAACTGCTGCTCCATGGCTTCGAGGTGGCCGCGGTCGGCGGCGATCCCGGACCGCTCCATCCGGGCCAGCAGCTCGGAGGTGGGCAGCTCCATGTCGTGGAGCAGTCCGGCCGCGCCCACCTCGGGCAGCGTGACCGAGAAGGCGTCGCCGAGGTCCAGGACGGCGCGGGCCTGCGCCATCAGGGCCTCGGCTTCGGCGGTGTCGTCCGCGCCGAAGGCGAGCTGGCCGTCGGCGGCGGCCGGCGCGAGCTCCCGGTGCAGGTACTCCTGGGACAGCACGTCGAGCGCGAAGGAGCGGCGGCCCGGCTTGACCAGGTAGGCGGCGAGCGCGGTGTCCATGGCGACGCCGGCGAGGGTCCAGCCGTGCTCGGGGAAGACCCGCATCAGTGCCTTGGCGTTGTGCACCACCTTCGGCTTGCCGGCGTCGGCGGCCCAGGCGGCGAAGGCCTGCTCGTCGGCGGCGTCCAGCGCGGTCGGCTCGAACCAGGCGGCCGCGCCGCCGGCCGAGGCCAGCGCGATCTCGGAGACGTTGCCGGTGCCGAGCGCCCAGGTGTCGACGGTGCGGACGCCGAGCGGGGCGCCTCCGTGGCTCTCCAGCCACGGCGCCAGCTCGCCGGCGCCCAGGACGGAGCCGTCGAGCTCCACGGCGGCCGCCACCGGGGCGGGGGCCTCCGCCTCGGCGGCGCCCGGGTCGACGGCGAGCAGCCGCTCGCGCAGGGAGGCGTTGCGGATCTCCAGCACGTCCAGCACACCGGTGACGGCGGTCCGGTCGTAGGGGGCGCGGGCCAGGTCGGCCGGGGTCCGGGGCAGGGCGACGTCCTTGACCATCTCGGTCAGGACCCGGTTGAGCTTCACGGCCTCCAGGTGGTCCCGGAAGTTCTGCCCGGCCTTGCCCTTGACCTCCTCGGCGCGCTCGACGAGCTCCTTGAAGGACCCGAACTGGGTGATCCACTTGGCGGCGGTCTTCTCGCCGACGCCCGGGATCCCGGGGAGGTTGTCGGACGGGTCACCGCGCAGCGCCGCGAAGTCCGGGTACTGCTGGGGGGTGAGCCCGTACTTCTCCTCGACCTTCTCCGGGGTGAAGCGGGTCAGCTCGGAGACGCCCTTGGTCGGGTAGAGCACGGTGGTGTGCTCGGAGACCAGCTGGAAGGAGTCCCGGTCACCGGTGACGATCAGGACGTCGAAGCCGAGGGCCTCCGCCTGCGTGGCCAGCGTCGCGATCACGTCGTCGGCCTCGAAGCCGTCGACCGCGAACCGCGGCACGCTCATCGCGTCGAGGAGCTCGCCGATCAGCTCGACCTGCCCCTTGAACTCGTCGGGGGTCTTGGAGCGGTTCGCCTTGTACTCGGGGAACTCCGCCGAGCGCCACGTCTTGCGGGACACGTCGAACGCCACCGCGAAGTGCGTGGGCGCCTCGTCGCGCAGCGTGTTCGCCAGCATCGACGCGAACCCGTAGATGGCGTTGGTCGGCTGCCCCGTCGCGGTCGTGAAATTCTCCGCCGGCAGCGCGAAGAACGCCCGGTACGCCAGGGAGTGCCCGTCCATGAGCATCAGGCGGGGGCGGTCCGCTGCGGTCGGCTGGTCGGTCTTCTTCGATGCTGAATCTGCCACGCCCCCGATCCTAGGCGGCCCCACCGACAATTCCGGCGTCGGCGATGTCGGAGGTCCGTGACAGGATCGGATGTGTACGCACGTGCGCGGGGACATGTACCTGTCCGCTCGCCCCCGCAGGCGTACGCGCACACGCGCGGCGACGACGCCGCGCCGCTCGACAGCTCGAAGGGGAGCGACATGGCCGCCAAGCCGCCCGCAGGGGATCCCGTACAGGACGCACCGCAGGTCGCGCCCCCCAAGCACGCGGCCGCCGGCCTGCCCGCCATCGGGCACACCCTGAAGATCGCGCAGCAGCAGATGGGGCTGGCCCGCACCGCCCGCACCCTCCTCAAGGTCAACCAGAAGGACGGCTTCGACTGCCCCGGCTGCGCCTGGCCCGAGGGAGACAAGCGGCACACCGCCGAATTCTGCGAGAACGGCGCCAAGGCCGTCGCCGAAGAGGCCACGCTGCGCCGGGTCACCCCGGAGTTCTTCGCCGCGCACCCGCTGGACGATCTGGCCGGCCGCTCCGGCTACTGGCTGGGGCAGCAGGGCCGCATCACCCAGCCCATGCTGCTCGAAGAGGGCGGCGACCGGTACGAGCCGGTCAGCTGGGAGCGGGCCTTCGCGGTGATCGCGGAGGAACTGCGCGCCCTGGACTCCCCCGACGAGGCCCTCTTCTACACCTCGGGCCGCACCAGCAACGAAGCCGCGTTCCTCTTCCAGCTCTTCGTCCGCGAGTTCGGCACCAACAACCTCCCCGACTGCTCCAACATGTGCCACGAGTCCTCGGGCTCCGCGCTGAACGAGACGATAGGAATCGGCAAGGGCAGCGTCTCCCTCGAAGACCTCCACCAGGCCGACCTGATCATCGTCGCCGGACAGAACCCGGGCACCAACCATCCCCGGATGCTGTCGGCGCTGGAGAAGGCCAAGTCCGCCGGCGCGAAGATCATCTCGGTGAATCCGCTGCCCGAGGCCGGCATGGAGCGGTTCAAGAACCCGCAGAGCCCCCTCGGCATGCTCAAGGGCGCCGCCCTCAACGACCTCTTCCTCCAGATCCGCATCGGCGGCGACCAGGCCCTCTTCCGCCTCCTCAACAAGCTCGTCCTGGAAACGGAGGGCGCGACCGACGAGGCCTTCATCCGCGAGCACACCCACGGGTACGAGGAGTTCGCGGCCGCCGCCAAGGACACCGACTGGGCCGAGACCCTCACCGCGACCGGCCTGACCCGCCCCGAGATCGAGCGGGCCCTGGCCATGGTCCTGGCCTCGAAGCGCACCATCGTCTGCTGGGCCATGGGCCTCACCCAGCACAAGCACTCCGTCGCCACCATCCGCGAGGTCGTCAACCTCCTCCTCCTGCGCGGCGACATCGGCCGCCCCGGCGCCGGCGTCTGCCCCGTCCGCGGCCACTCCAACGTGCAGGGCGACCGCACCATGGGGATCTTCGAACGCCCCGCGCCCGCCTTCCTCGACGCCCTCGACAAGGAATTCGGCATCACCTCGCCCCGCGGGCACGGCTTCGACGTCGTCCGCTCGATCCAGGCCCTGCGCGACGGCCGGGCCAAGGTGCTCTTCGCCATGGGCGGCAACTTCGTCGGCGCCACCCCCGACACCGAGGTCACCGAGGCCGCGATCCGCCGCGCCTCCCTGACCGTGCACGTCTCCACCAAGCTCAACCGCTCCCACGCGGTCACCGGCCGGCGCGCCCTGATCCTGCCCACCCTCGGCCGCACCGACAAGGACCTCCAGGCGGCCGCCCCCGGCAAGAAGGGCACGCCGCAGTTCGTGACCGTCGAGGACTCCATGGGCATGGTCCACTCCTCGCGCGGCAACCTCGCCCCCGCCTCCCCGCACCTGCTCTCCGAGCCCGCGATCGTGGCCCGCACGGCCCGCGCCGTCCTGGGCGAAGCCTCCCGGACCCCCTGGGAGGAGTTCGAGCGCGACTACGCCGCCATCCGCGACCGCATCTCCCGCGTCGTCCCCGGCTTCGAGGACTTCAACGCCCGCGTCGCCCGCCCCGGCGGCTTCCAGCTCCCGCACCCCCCGCGCGACGAGCGCCGCTTCCCCACGAAGACCGGCAAGGCCAACTTCACCGCCGCACCCGTGGAGTACCCGCGCGTCCCGGCCGGCCGGCTGCTCCTGCAGACCCTGCGCAGCCACGACCAGTACAACACCACCATCTACGGACTCGACGACCGCTACCGCGGCATCACCGGCGGCCGCCGCGTCGTCATGGTCAACCCGGAGGACGCGGCCGAGCTCGGCCTCGCCGACGGCTCGTACACCGACCTCGTCAGCGAATGGCGCGACGGCGTCGAGCGGCGCGCCCCCGGCTTCCGCGTCGTCCACTACCCCACCGCCCGCGGCTGCGCCGCCGCCTACTACCCCGAGACCAACGTGCTGGTGCCCCTCGACTCCACCGCGGACACCAGCAACACCCCCGCGAGCAAGTCCGTCGTCGTGCGCTTCGAGGCGGCCTGATAGAACGCCCCAGTACGAGTAGGACAAGATGGTTAACGAGCGTTGACGAACGGAGTCGGCCCATGGGCGAGCAGCACGCGGTGAAGTTCCCGCAAGAGGTCCTCGACGAGTACACGGCCCTGGGCATCGACCTGCCCTCGCTGTTCTCGGCGGGGGACCTCGGGAAGCGGATGGACATCCGGATCCTCGAAGCGTCCGCCGAGCGCGTCGTCGCCACCATGCCCGTCGAGGGCAACACCCAGCCCTACGGGCTCCTCCACGGCGGGGCCTCCGCCGTGCTCGCCGAGACCCTCGGCTCGGTCGGCGCCATGATGCACGGCGGCATCAGCAAGATCGCCGTCGGCGTCGACCTGAACTGCACCCACCACCGCGGCGCCCGCTCCGGCCTGGTCACCGGCGTCGCCACCCCCGTCCACCGGGGCCGCTCCACCGCCACCTACGAGGTCGTCATCACCGACGAGCAGGACCGCCGGGTCTGCACCGCCCGCCTCACCTGCCTGCTGCGCGACGCGGGACCGCAACAGGACGGCAACAACTAGCCGTTGCCCTCCCCGCGGCGCCGGTCTAGCGTGCCCGCATGGGATCCGCACCGGCGCCGCGGCGCGCCTCGGCCGCGGCCGTCACGACGGCGCTGCTGACCGCCGCACTGCTCGGCTGCGGCTCCGGACCGGGCACCGGATCCGGAGCCGCGAGCGCGGCCGGACAGCCCTCGGCCGCCCGGGCCGGGAGCCCTCCAGGCGATCCCTCCGGCTCCTCCGACGGGACCGCACGACCGGGGGCCGCCCCGGCCCCGGAGCCCACCCCGCCCCAGCGGCTGTGCTCCGACCTGATCACCCACTGGGCCGGCGTGATCCTCGACGCCGGCGACGGCCCCGACGCCGTCCACCTGGACTACCAGTCCATGGGCCTGTCCGGCGGCCAGAACGAGATCCTGCTCGCCGTCCTCGCCGCGGCCCGCGCCGAGGGGCGCGCCGCGGGTCCGGCCGCCGCCCGCGAGCTCACCGCCCGCGAGGCCGGGCGGCTCTGCGCGGAGCGCTACCGCTCCGGCGTCCCGACGGGCGGGCCCTGGCAGTGAACGGCGGCATCGGCCCGCTCGAACCCGGAGAGGGCACCGAGGCCCACGAGGGCCCGCGCCCCGGCATCCGCACATCCCGCCGTACGTCCCGCCGCACCGACGGCCGCACCGATGGCCGCACCGACCGCTGGGCCCGGCGGGCCCGGGAGGTCTACGGGGGCCACCGGCGGGCCGTGCTCGCCGCGGGGGCGCTGCTCTGCGCGTCGGCCGTGGCCGCCACCGGCGCCGCGCGGTACGCGGCCCGGCCCCGGCCCGTCGCCCAGACGCCCCCGGCACCCTCCCAGGTCTTCTCCCTGACCTACCTCGGCCCGGTGGACCCGGCGCCGTCCGGCAGCGCCTTCGTGTTCACCGTGCGTGTGCGGACGGCGGCCGGTCCGGCCGTCACGCTGGAGCGCTTGTCTCAGCCTTCGAGCGGCCTGAAAGTGATCGTCGAGCCACTCCTTCCGGCCACGGTCGCCCCCGGCGAAACGCGCGACCTGCTCGTGCGGATTCAGGTGGCTGACTGCGTGCATGTAGCACCGAATTCTGGCCTCCCCTTCCTGGAAGTAACCCTGAGTAATAAATTCCAGAAGGAAGAGCACGGCTACATCCCCGGTGACCGATATGCCAGCGATCTCTCCGTCGCCCTGACCAGGACCTGTCCCGAAGTCCGAGACGCGGGCACCCCCACGCCGTCATGACCAAAAGGGCTAAGAGTCCTGGCGCGACAGGACCCATACCGCCCCACGGTCCTCACCGGTCTCACCATGCGGACAAGACGAACCGGCCGGAATTCCCCCGTTCCACCCGCAGAGATCCGCTATGTATTACGCCGTGGCATAACAAGAGAGTCACATCATTGGCCTGAGCCCTCCATAACGTCCTAAGACCCGCTTAGAGTCACGGCCAGTCACCGCGACCGCCGGATTCACTTCAGTTCGGTTCCCCGCGTGAGACACGGTGCGCCCCACGGGGGGCGCAACGCCAGGAAAGGACTGATCGTGCGTCAGCGTTCTCTCATTGCCGTGACCGCCGCGCTCGCTGCGGGCGCCCTCACCCTCACCGCCTGTGGTTCGCGTGACGACAAGGCCGGCGACAACGCCGGCGGCGGCGGCGACATCACGGTCGTCATCGGCGTCGACTCCCCGCTCACCGGCGACCTCTCGGCCCTCGGCCTCGGCATCAAGAACTCCGCGGACCTCGCCGCCAAGCAGGCCAACGAGAAGAAGTACGTCAAGGGCGTCACCTTCAAGGTCCAGGCCCTCGACGACCAGGCCCAGGCCTCCTCCGGCCAGCAGAACGCCACCAAGCTCGTCGCCGACAAGGACGTCCTCGGCGTCGTCGGCCCGCTGAACTCCTCCGTCTCGGAGTCCATGCAGAAGGTCTTCGACGACGCCAAGCTCGTCCAGATCTCCCCGGCCAACACCAGCCCCTCCCTCACCCAGGGCGCCAAGTGGGCCACCGGCGAGAAGGTCCGCACCTACAAGAGCTACTTCCGCACCGCCACCACGGACGCCATCCAGGGCCCGTTCGCGGCGCAGTACCTCTTCAACAAGGCCGGCAAGAAGAAGGTCTTCGTCATCGACGACAAGAAGACCTACGGCGCGGGCCTCGCCGGCACCTTCAAGGGCGAGTTCACCAAGCTCGGCGGCCAGGTCGTCGGCGAGGGCCACATCGACCCGGAGAGCAAGGACTTCTCCGCCGTCGTGACCCAGGTCAAGAGCTCCGGCGCCGAGGTCGTCTACTACGGTGGCGAGTACCCCGCGGCCGGCCCGCTCAGCAAGCAGATCAAGGCCTCCGGCACCAACATCCCGCTCGTCGGCGGCGACGGCATCTACGACAAGAAGTACGTCGAGCTCGCCGGTGACGGCGCCACCGGCGACCTCGCCACCTCGGTCGGCGCCCCCGTCGAGAGCCTGCCCTCCGCCAAGGACTTCGTCGCCAACTACACCAAGGCCGGGTACAAGGAGGCCTTCTCCGCCTACGGCGGTTACTCCTACGACTCCGCCTGGGCCGTCATCGAGGCCGTCAAGTCGGTCGTCGACGCCAACAACGGCAAGCTCCCCGCCGACGCCCGCGCCAAGGTCCTCGCCGCCGTCCAGGGCGTGTCCTTCGACGGTGTGACCGGCAAGGTCTCCTTCGACGAGTTCGGCGACGCCACCAACAAGCAGCTCACCGTCTACAAGGTCGAGGGCAGCGACTGGAAGTCCGTCGAGTCCGGCACCTTCGGCGGCTGATCTTCCCTCCCCACCCCCCGGTAGCCGGCAGTCCGCTCGAACGGCCGGCCACCGGAGCACCACCCACACCTTGGCCGCGCGGGGCGCGCACAAAAAGCGCCCCGCGCGGTGTCACATCCGTCGAAAGACTCGGAGGACCTGCGGTGCACGAACTGCCGCAACAGCTGGTCAACGGCCTGCTACTGGGATCCATGTACGGGCTCGTCGCCATTGGCTACACGATGGTCTACGGCATCGTCCAGCTCATCAACTTCGCGCATGGCGAGATCTTCATGACCGGCGGATTCGGGGCCCTCACCGTCTGGCTCATGCTCCCCGGGGGCACCACGATGTGGATCGCCCTCCCCCTCATGCTCATAGGCGCGATCATCGTCGCCACCCTCATCGCCGTCGGCGCCGAACGCTTCGCGTACCGCCCACTGCGCACCGCACCCCGCCTCGCCCCGCTCATCACCGCCATCGGCCTCTCCCTCGCCCTCCAGCAGGCGGTATGGGCCTGGTACCCCGACGCGAAGTCCTCCGTAGTCTTCCCCGAGATCCCCGGCGGCCCCTTCAACATCGGCAGCATCACCATCCAGACCGGTGATGTCTTCCTCCTCCTCGCCGCACCCATCTCCATGGCCTTCCTCGGGTTCTTCGTGAAGAAGACCCGCACCGGCCGCGGCATGCAGGCCACCTCGCAGGACCCCGACACCGCGAAGCTCATGGGCATCAACACCGACCGCATCATCACGGTCGCGTTCGCCCTCGGCGCCGCCTTCGCCGCCATCGGAGCCGTCGCCTACGGCCTCAAGTACGGCGAAGTCAACTTCAAGATGGGCTTCCTGCTCGGCCTCAAGGCCTTCACCGCGGCGGTCCTCGGCGGCATCGGCAACATCTACGGCGCCATGATCGGCGGCATCGTCCTCGGCCTCGCCGAGACCCTGACCACCGCCTACGTCGCCGACATCCCGGGCTTCCAGCAGCTCGGCGGACAGTCCTGGGGCAACACCTGGGCGTTCGTCCTCCTCATCCTCGTACTCCTCTTCAGGCCACAGGGCCTGCTGGGCGAACGCGTCGCGGACAGGGCGTGAGAACCATGACGACCACCACCACGGACACCACGACCATGAACGCAGCGCCCAAGCCCAAGGGCTTCATCCCCCTCCCCGAGAAGACGGCCCGCGCCCTCGCCACCGCGGGCGGCGCCCTCACCGTCGCCTCCTGCTTCCTGCCCTGGACCTGGACCGCCAAGTTCCCCGGCGACCTCACCGTCGTCGGATACCCCGGCGGCCTCCAGTGGCTCGTCCTCGTCGGCGGCGCCCTCACCACCCTCTTCGGCCTCTCCTCCTACGGGATCAAGGGCCTCCGGTGGCTCACCCCCGCCGGAGCCGACGCGGCGATCAAGCTCTCCGCCCTCGCCGCGCTCTACACCGCCCTCTACACCGTCAGGTCGATCTCCTCGACCCTCGGCGGCCCGGTCAACCTCGAGCCCGGCGGCGTCATCGTCGCCGTCACCGCGATCGTTGCTTACCTCGGTGCCCGCGCGCTCCCCTTCGAGCGCCCCACGCTCGACCCGGCCGACCCCGAAGACAGCTGGTGGGAGCAGAAGAAGCACAACCGCCACAACCAGTGGGTCATCACCAAGGCCGCCTACACCAGCAACACCCCGGCACCGGCCCGCGCCCTCCCGGCCTACGCCGAGATCCTCATCATCGCCGCCGTTCTCGCGCTCGCGCTCGGCATCTTCACCTACGGCATCACCACGCCGTACCAGGAACTCTTCTTCGGCTTCCTGATCACGGCCGCCTTCGGCTTCAGCGCCCTCAACAAGGCCGGCCTGGTGGCCCGCTTCACCGCCCTCACCGCCAAGCACCGCAACGTCGCCCTCATCGGTGCCTTCGCGGCAGCGGCAGCCTTCCCCTTCACCCAGACCGACGACCAGTACGCGACCCTCGGCGTCAACATCCTCATCTTCGCCACCGTCGCACTCGGCCTCAACATCGTCGTCGGCCTCACCGGCCTCCTCGACCTCGGCTACGTCGCCTTCCTCGGCGTCGGCGCCTACACCGCGGCCCTGGTCTCCGGCTCCCCCAACTCGCCCTTCGGCGTGCACCTCCCCTTCTGGGCCGCACTCCTCATCGGCGCAGCAGCCTCCATGATCTTCGGCGTCCTCATCGGCGCCCCCACCCTGCGCCTGCGCGGCGACTACCTCGCCATCGTGACGCTCGGCTTCGGTGAGATCTTCCGCATCTCCATGAACAACCTCGACGGCGTCTCCGGCCCCGACATCACCAACGGTCCCAACGGCATCGCCAACATCCCCAACGTCGACCTCTTCGGATTCGACTTCGGAGCCACCCACACCATCGCCGGATTCGCCATCGGCCGCTTCGCCAACTACTTCTTCCTGATGCTCCTGATCACCCTCATCGTGGTCATGGTCTTCCGCCGCAGCGCGGAATCCCGCATCGGCCGCGCCTGGGTCGCCATCCGCGAAGACGAAACCGCCGCCGAAGCCATGGGCATCAACGGCTTCCGCGTCAAGCTCATCGCCTTCGCCCTCGGCGCCACCCTCGCCGGACTCGCAGGCGCCGTACAGGCCCACGTGAACTACACCGTCACCCCGGACCAGTACGTCTTCGCCAACGCCGTGCCCCCGAACTCCGCCTTCCTCCTCGCCGCGGTCGTCCTCGGCGGCATGGGAACCATCTCCGGCCCCCTCGTCGGCGGATCGCTCCTCTTCCTGCTCCCCAACAAGCTGCAGGGCCTGGGCGAGTACCAGCTCCTCGCCTTCGGCGTCGCCCTCATCATCCTGATGCGCCTGCGCCCCGAGGGTCTCATCCCCAACCGGCGCAACCAGCTCGAACTCCACAAGGACATGGAAGCGCCCACGGTCCTCGGCAAGGCAGGGGTCTGACCCATGACGACCACCACCCCCGAAACCCCCGCCACCACGGCGGAGACCGTCCTCGACGCACGCGGTGTCACGATGCGCTTCGGCGGCCTCACCGCCGTCAAGAACGTCGACC
The DNA here is from genome assembly GCF_053609145.1 of Streptomyces sp. NPDC054961. Taxonomy (NCBI): domain Bacteria; kingdom Bacillati; phylum Actinomycetota; class Actinomycetes; order Kitasatosporales; family Streptomycetaceae; genus Streptomyces; species Streptomyces sp. NPDC054961. Next base: position 23,283 of record NZ_JBSGWY010000021.1, read on the forward strand.
TCACCGTGCGCAGCGGCGAGATCGTCGGCCTCATCGGCCCCAACGGCGCCGGCAAGACCACCTTCTTCAACTGCCTCACCGGCCTCTACATCCCCACCGAGGGCGAAGTCCGGTACAAGGGCACGGTCCTGCCCCCCAAGTCCTTCAAGGTCACCGCGGCCGGCATCGCCCGCACCTTCCAGAACATCCGTCTCTTCAACAACATGACGGTCCTGGAAAACGTCCTCGTCGGACGCCACACCCGCACCAAGCAAGGCCTCTGGGCCTCGCTCCTGCGCCTCCCCAGCTTCGGCCGGGAAGAAGCCGCGAGCCGCAAGCGGTCCATGGAACTCCTCGAGTTCATCGGCCTCGCCGACAAGGCCGACCACCTCGCCCGCAACCTCCCCTACGGTGACCAGCGCAAGCTCGAGATCGCCCGCGCGCTCGCCAGCGACCCCGGCCTCATCCTCCTGGACGAGCCCACCGCCGGCATGAACCCGCAGGAGACCCGGACCACCGAAGAACTCATCTTCGCCATCCGGGACCAGGGCATCGCCGTCCTCGTCATCGAGCACGACATGCGCTTCATCTTCAACCTCTGCGACCGCGTCGCCTGCCTCGTCCAGGGCGAAAAGCTCATCGAAGGCACCGCCGCCGAGGTCCAGGGCGACGAACGCGTCATCGCCGCCTACCTCGGCGAACCCTTCGACGGCGCCCCCGGCGCCGAAGAGGCCGCAGAGGTGGAAGCAGCCGAAGCACACAGCGAGGCGGCGCACAGCACGACGAGCACGGACGGAGAAGACCGGTGACCGCACTCCTCGAGGTCGAGGACCTCCGCGTCGCCTACGGCAAGATCGAAGCCGTCAAGGGCATCTCGTTCAGTGTCGACGCCGGCCAGATCGTCACGCTCATCGGCACCAACGGCGCCGGCAAGACGACCACCCTGCGCACCCTGTCCGGCCTGATCAAGCCCCGTGGCGGACAGATCAAGTTCCAGGGCAAGTCGCTCAAGAAGATCCCCGCGCACGACATCGTCGCGCTCGGACTCGCCCACTCCCCCGAGGGGCGGCACATCTTCCCGCGCATGACGATCGAGGACAACCTCCTCCTCGGCGCCTTCCTGCGCAAGGACAAGGACGGCATCCAGAAGGACGTCCAGCGCGCCTACGACCTCTTCCCGATCCTGGGCGAGCGTCGCAAGCAGGCCGCGGGCACCCTCTCGGGCGGCGAGCAGCAGATGCTGGCCATGGGCCGCGCGCTCATGTCCCGGCCGAAGCTGCTCATGCTGGACGAGCCCTCGATGGGCCTCTCGCCGATCATGATGCAGAAGATCATGGCGACCATCGCGGAGCTGAAGTCCCAGGGCACGACCATCCTCCTGGTCGAGCAGAACGCCCAGGCCGCGCTGTCCCTGGCCGACCGGGGACACGTGATGGAGATCGGCAAGGTCGTCCTGTCGGGCCCGGGCCGCGAGCTCCTGGTCAACGAGGACGTCCGCAAGGCGTACCTCGGCGAGGACTGAGTCCTTTCCTTCGTACGAGTGTCGCGCCGGCCGCGGGCGGCGCGCGAGCGCGCGCGCGCGCCGCCCGCACGCCGACGCACCGCGCGGCAGCCCGCGCCGCCGCG
>NZ_JBSGWY010000021.1:24897-52542 GCF_053609145.1 Streptomyces sp. NPDC054961
GAGCTTCCGCTCTCGCCGCCCCCCCATCCCCGCGTGACCGGCTCCCCCCCTCCGTCATCACTCGTACGTTCCGAGCAGGTCCTACTCGCCCTTGGCGGCGGCCTTCTTCTCCTCGGCGTCCTCGATGACCGCCTCGGCGACCTGCTGCATGGACATCCGGCGATCCATGGAGGTCTTCTGGATCCAGCGGAAGGCGGCCGGCTCGGAGAGCCCGTACTGCGTCTGCAGGATGCTCTTCGCCCGGTCCACGAGCTTGCGGGTCTCCAGGCGCAGCGAGAGGTCGGCGACCTCCTTCTCCAGCGCGCGCAGCTCGGCGAAGCGGGACACGGCCATCTCGATGGCCGGCACGACGTCGCTCTTGCTGAAGGGCTTGACCAGGTACGCCATGGCCCCGGCGTCGCGAGCCCGCTCGACGAGGTCGCGCTGCGAGAACGCGGTGAGCATCAGCACGGGGGCGATGGACTCCTCCGCGATCTTCTCGGCGGCGGAGATCCCGTCCAGGACGGGCATCTTCACGTCGAGGATCACCAGGTCGGGGCGGTGCTCCCGGGCCAGCTCGATGGCCGTCTGCCCGTCTCCGGCCTCACCGACGACGGCGTAGCCCTCCTCCTCGAGCATCTCCTTGAGGTCGAGACGGATGAGCGCCTCGTCCTCGGCGATGACGACGCGCGTCGTCAGCGGCGGAACGTGCGACTGGTCGGCGTCGGGCGTGGGCGTCGACTCGTGCTCGGCGGTCACGGGGGCTCCTCTTTGCGGGGCTGTGCTGCTTGGATGAGCCTACCTAGCAGCGCCACGGCACGGTCACCCGGTACACTCCGACGTGCAACCTAGCCGGGTTGGCGCAACTGGTTGACGCGGAGGTCTCAAACACCTCTGCCCGAAAGGGCGTGTGGGTTCGAATCCCATACCCGGCACAATGCCTGAAAAGCGGACGTTCACCTTCGCGTGAACGTTCGCTTTTTGCTGCGTATGGCCAGCACGTGTCACGCACAGTGAGGCTATGGAGTTCCATAGCCTCGAAGTACGACAGGCCGCACTCTCCCTCCTGCGCGACGGCACACGGAATGCCGAGGTGGCCCGCCGCTTCAATGTACCCCTGGGCACCGTCAGCTACTGGAAACATGTGGACCGATCGAAGCGCGGCGAGTGCCCCGGTTCCCACAATCCGGATTGCCCGCGCTGCGATGACAGTCCCCTCGACCCCCAGGCCTACTCGTACCTACTTGGGCTCTACCTGGGGGACGGCCACATAAGCCGCTACTCGAGCCATCGTGTGCCCAACCTCATGGTCACCTGCGACGACCGCTGGCCCGGGCTCATGGATCTGGCCGAGCAAGCCATGCAGCGGGTGTTCCCCTTCAACCAAGTCTGCCGAGTCCGCAAGACGGGCTGCCACAACGTCAAGGTCTACTCGAAGCACCTTGCGTGCTTGTTCCCGCAACACGCCCCCGGCAAGAAGCACGAGCGGCGCATCATCCTCAAGGACTGGCAGCAGGAGATCGTCGACGCGCACCCCTGGGAGTTCATCCGGGGGCTGATCCACTCCGATGGGTGCCGAATCACCAACTGGACCGTGCGCAACGGCAAGCGCTACGAGTACCCCCGGTACTTCTTCACCAACAAGTCCGACGACATCCGCCGCCTCTGCACGGACACCCTCGCCAAAGTCGGCGTCCAGTGGACGATCCTCGCTCGGGGCAGCGACCCCTTCAACGTCTCCATCGCCCGCAAGGCGTCCGTCGCCCTCATGGACGCCCACATCGGGCCGAAGTACTAGCCCGGCCCGGGAGGGAGTCAGCAGACCGTGCCCGGGCCGGCCGCCGCCGTGGCCCGCAGCAGGTCCCGGAGGAGCTCGAAGTCGATCTTCTCGGGTCTGCGGAAGCGCAGGCAGCCCTTGCCCATGTCGTGGACGGCCAGCCGTTCGGCGAAAGCGTCGCGGACGTCGGTGCGCAGGAGGTAGAAGGAGATGTATTGCTTCTGGCTCGCGAAGGCGATCTCGCCGGTGCCGTCGCGTTCATAGGCGGGCATCCCGTAGGCCATCACTTCGGTGAATCCGGGGAGTTCGGTGCGGCAGAGGTCGCGGAGGCGGGTCAGGGGTTGTTTGCGTTCTTCGGGGAGTTCGGCGAGGTAGTCGTCCACGTTCCCGGCCTGACTTTGGACCATGGCTCCGAGGCTACCGGGGAGCGGGGGTTCCCGGGCGGTCGGCGAGGCCGTTGAGGGCCGTCGTCACGTGGGCTTCGGCGTCGGCGGGGTCCAGGGGGGCGTGGGCGCTGAGGAGGCGGTACCAGAAGGGGCCGAGGACGAGGTCGGCGGCGTGGTCGAGATCGGTGTCGGCGGGGAGTTCTTCCCGGGTGACGGCGCGGGCGAGGAGGGTCGCGACGAGGTCGCGGCGGGTGGCGGCCCAGGCGCGGAAGGGTTCGGCGGAGGCGGGGTCGAGCTGGGCTTCGGCCATGAGGCCGGTGAGGGCCTTGGCCCGGACGGGGTCGCGGCCGATGCGGTAGAGGTCGGCGACGACGGCGGTGAGGTCGCCGGCGAGGGTGCCGGTGTCGGGTTCGGGGCCCTGGGCGGCGGTTTCGTGGGCGCAGGCGTCCATGACGAGGGCGGGCTTGGATTTCCACCAGCGGTAGACGGTGCTCTTGGCCACGTGGGCGCGCCTGGCGACGCCTTCCATGGTGAGGGCGCCGTAGCCGTCTTCCAGGAGGAGCGCGGCGGTGGCTTCGAGGACGGAGTGGTGGGCGTCCTCGTTGCGGAGGCGGCCGCCGGTGCGGGGCGCGTTGCCCGAAGGAGTGATTGACACGGCTTCAAGATAAGCCCTACCATTTTATCGAAACGCTGCGTAGCGTTTCGATTGAGGGTTCGGACGGTTCGGGGGGCTGAGTCATGAGCGAGATCGTGTTCGCGCAAGCGCAAGGGTGCGGGGACAGGTACGGCTACGGGGTGAGCGGCGGGGAGCACTGGTACTCGTCCGCAGGTGAGGAGTTCGCGGCCGAGGGGTACGAGGTGCGGATTCCGAACTTCCCCGAGCCGTTCGCGCCGGAGGCGGGTGTGTGGCTGAAGCCGTCGCGGGCGGAGACGGAGAGAGCGGGGGCGGAGACGGAGGGGGCGCCGGCCGGCGGGGCCGTGCCGGTGGTTCACGGCCCGGGTGGGGCGGCGGTGCTCAGGCTGCCACGGGAGCATCACACCGGGGCCGAGGAGGCGTGCGCGGGGGTGGTGCGTGCGGCGTCGGTGCCCGGTGACGTGGGGTGCGGGGCGCTGGCGCCGTTCTTCACGCCGGAGTTCGGCTGGCGGCGGACGCGCGGGGCGGCACTGAGCCCGGGTGCGGGGGCGCGGTTGACCGCGTCGGGCGGGCGGCTCCCGAGGAGAGGTGGGAGCCGGTGGGTGGTGCCCGACGCGGTGCGTCTCATACGTGAGGTGCGGTAGCCGGTGTCGTCACCGGAGGTGCGGGATCCCTGCCTCAGCGGACGGCGTCGCCGATGTGGTGGACGCGGACCAGGTTGGTGGATCCGGTGACTCCTGGGGGTGAGCCGGCGGTGATGACGACGACGTCGCCCGGTACGCAGCGGCCGATGCGCAGGAGCTGTTCTTCGACTTGGGCGACCATCGCGTCGGTCGAGTCCACGTGGGGGCCGAGGAAGGTTTCGACGCCCCAGGTGAGGTTGAGCTGGGAGCGGGTGGCGGGGTCGGGGGTGAAGGCGAGGAGGGGGATGGGTGAGCGGTAGCGGGAGAGCCGACGGACGGTGTCTCCGCTCTGGGTGAAGGCGACGAGGAACTTGGCGCCGAGGAAGTCGCCCATTTCGGCGGCCGCGCGGGCGACTGCTCCGCCTTGGGTGCGGGGCTTGTTGCGGTCGGTGAGTGGGGGGAGGCCCTTGGCGAGGATGTCTTCTTCGGCGGCTTCGATGATGCGGGCCATGGTGAGGACGGTTTCGACGGGGTATTTGCCGACGCTGGTTTCGCCGGAGAGCATGACGGCGTCGGTTCCGTCGATGACGGCGTTGGCGACGTCGGACGCTTCGGCTCGGGTGGGTCGGGAGTTGTCGATCATCGAGTCGAGCATCTGGGTCGCGACGATGACGGGCTTGGCGTTGCGCTTGGCGAGCTTGACGGCTCGCTTCTGGACGATGGGGACTTGTTCGAGGGGCATTTCGACGCCGAGGTCTCCGCGGGCGACCATGATGCCGTCGAAGGCGGCGACGATGTCGTCGATGTTTTCGACCGCTTGGGGCTTTTCGACCTTGGCGATGACGGGGAGGCGTCGGTCTTCTTCGTCCATGACGCGGTGGACGTCTTCGATGTCGCGTCCGCTGCGGACGAAGGAGAGGGCGATGACGTCGGCGCCGATGCGCAGGGCCCAGCGGAGGTCTTCGATGTCCTTTTCGGAGAGGGCGGGTACGGAGACCGCGACGCCGGGGAGGTTGAGTCCCTTGTGGTCGGAGATCATGCCGCCTTCGATGACGCGGGTGCGGACGTGGGGTCCGTCGACTGCGGTGACTTCGAGGGTGACGCGGCCGTCGTCGACGAGGATGCGTTCGCCGGTGGTGACGTCTTGGGCGAGGCCCTTGTAGGTGGTGCCGCAGGTGTGGCGGTCGCCTGCGTGGTCCTCGACGGTGATGGTGAATTCGTCGCCGCGTTCAAGGAGTACGGGTCCTTCGCGGAAGCGGCCCAGGCGGATCTTCGGGCCTTGAAGGTCTGCGAGGACGCCGACGCTGCGGCCGGTTTCGTCGGAGGCCTTGCGGACGTGCCGGTAGCGCTCTTCATGGTCGGCGTAGGTGCCGTGGCTGAGGTTGAAGCGGGCGATGTCCATTCCGGCTTCGACCAGGGCTTTGATCTGGTCGTATGAGTCGGTGGCGGGGCCCAGGGTACATACGATTTTCGCTCGGCGCATGGGGCGAGCGTATGCCCCTACCAGGGAGTAGGAAATTGGTTCCGGGTGTCCACTCAACAACCTTTGAGCAAAAGGTTGTTGACAATTGTTGAATGTGCATGGGGGTGCTCTGATGAGCACCCCCGGGGCGCAGGTTTTCAGTTCGGGGGGTGGGATTTCACAGCCGGGGAGGGGTCATGGTGAAGCGCGCGTTGACCTGTGCGTAGACGGTCTGGCGCTGGGGTTCGAGGTCGAGTGCGGGTGCCGCTTCTTCGGTGGCGCTGAAGGCCATGGTGCGCATGCCGCCGCCGGCGCCGGACGGGAAGGGGGCGGGGGCGTTTTCGGCGCCGAGGTCGGCGAGTTCGACGAGGGCGGCGAGGGTGGAGCCGAGGGCGGCGGCGTATTCGCGGGCGCGTTGGACGGCTTCGAGTACGGCTTGCCGACGGGCTTCGCCGTGGGCGGGTGAGGTGGGGCGCAGGGCCCACCAGGGTCCGTCGACTTGGGTGAGTTCGAGGTCGGCGAGGCGGGTGGTGAGTTCGCCGAGGGTGGTGAAGTCGTTGAGTTCGGCGGTGAGGTGGACGCGTCCGTGGTAGGCGCGGATGCGTTCGGCGCGGCCGTGGCGCGTGAGTTCGGGGGTGATGGAGAAGGCGCCGGTCTCGAGTTTCTCGACGGGGTCGCCGTAGCTCTTGACGAGGTCGAGGACGGCGTTGTTGCGGCGGGTGAGGTCTTCGAGGGCGGTGCGCCGGTCGGTGCCGCGGGCGCTGACGGTGATGCCGATGCGGGCGATCTCGGGGTCGACTTCGAGGCGGGCTTCGCCGCGGACTGCGACGCGCGGGACTTCGGGGGTTCCGTAGGGCTGGTGCGATGCGTCCTGGGTCATGGTTTCAGGGTCGCACTGCGGCTGGTCCGGGTGGGGTCATCGGATCGAAACCTGTGGGGGGTGTTGCGGGCTGTTACTGCTGGGTCAGAATCTACGCGCGTTGCCAACCTTTAAATACTGCCTCACAAGGGGAGATGGCATGGCGTTCGACCGTAGGACTTTTCTGGGCACTTCGGCTGCTACTGGTGCGGCCGTGGTGTTGACGGGGGCCACGAGCTCTCCGGCCGCGGCGGCTGACGGGGCGGCCGGTGCCGCTTCGGCCGCGGGGCCCAAGACGTACGCGTTCACGGTGATGGGGACGACCGATCTGCACGGGAACGTCTTCAACTGGGACTACTTCACGGACAAGGAGTTCGACGACAAGGCGCACAACGATGTGGGCCTGGCGAAGATTTCCACGTTGGTGGAGCAGGTGCGGGCGGAGAAGGGGCGCTGCAATACGCTGCTGATCGACGCGGGTGACACGATTCAGGGCACGCAGCTTTCGTACTACTACGCGAAGGTGGATCCGATCACCGCGCGGCGTGGTCCGGTACATCCGATGGCGCAGGCGATGAATGCGATCGGCTATGACGCGGCGGCGCTGGGGAACCACGAGTTCAACTACGGCATTCCCGTGCTGCGGAAGTTCGAGGAGCAGTGTGACTTCCCGCTGCTCGGGGCGAATGCGCTGGATGCCAAGACGTTGCGGCCGGCGTTCCCGCCGTACAGCATGCACCGGTTGCGTACGCCGCACGGGCGGGATGTGAAGGTGGCGGTTCTGGGTCTGACGAATCCGGGGATCGCGATCTGGGACAAGGCGAACGTGCAGGGGAAGATGACGTTCCCGGGTCTGGAGGAGCAGGCGGCGAAGTACGTGCCGCGGCTGCGGTCGCTGGGTGCGGACGTGGTGATCGTGTCGGCGCATTCCGGTTCGAGCGGTACGTCGTCCTACGGTGACCAGTTGCCGTACATCGAGAACGCCGCGGGTCTGGTGGCGGAGCAGGTGCCGGGGATCGACGCGATCCTGGTGGGCCACGCGCACACGGAGATCCCGGAGTACCGGGTGAAGAACAAGGCGACCGGCAAGGACGTGGTGCTGTCGGAGCCGCTGAAGTGGGGTCAGCGGCTGACGCTGTTCGACTTCGAGCTGACGTGGGCGAAGGGCTGCTGGTCGGTGGCGAAGGTGTCGGCCCGGGTGCTGAATTCGAATGCGGCGGTGGAGGACCCGAAGATAGTGCGGCTGCTGTCGGACGAGCACCGCAAGGTCGTGGCGTACGTCAACCAGGTGATCGGTACGTCCACGCAGGCGATGTCTTCGGCGGAGGGTCCGTTCAAGGACGTGGCGATCATCGATCTGATCAGCCATGTGCAGGCGGAGACGGTGAAGGCGGCGCTGGCGGGTACGGAGTGGGCGGCGCTGCCGGTGCTGTCGCAGGCTTCGTGCTTCTCGCGGACGGCGTCCATCCCGGCCGGCCAGGTGACGATCAAGGATGCGGCGGGTCTGTATCCGTTCGAGAACACGCTGGAGGCGCGGCTGATGACGGGTGCGCAGATGAAGGCGTACCTGGAGTACTCGGCGAGGTACTACGCGCTGACGGCGCCGGACGAGGTGGTGGATCCGGCGAAGCTGACGAACGCGGGGGCGACGCCGGACTACAACTACGACGCCGTGTACGGGCTGGCGTACGACATCGACGTGTCGCAGCCGGTGGGTTCGCGGATCACGGGGTTGTCGTTCCAGGGCAAGCCGGTGGATCCGGCGGCGCAGTTCGTGCTGGCGGTCAACAACTACCGGGCGTCCGGTGGCGGGAACTTCCCGCACGTGCCGCAGGCCAGGCAGTTGTGGGCGAATTCGGAGGAGATCCGTAACACGATCATCCAGTGGGTGAAGGCGAAGGGGACGGTGGACCCGGCGCAGTTCGCTTCGGTGGACTGGCGGCTGACCCGGGCCGGGGTGCCCGTCTTCTAAACGTTTCTTCTTATGGGTGCTCGACCAGTGGGAGCAGCTCGCCGATGGGTCGCGGGCGGGTGTGTTCCCGCTGTTCGAGGCCGAAGGTGGTGAAGGCGGTGCGGGCGGGCTGGGGGTAGGGCTCCTTGCCCGTCAGGGTGTTCAGGATGGCGGCGCTTCGCCAGGCGGCGAGGCCGAGGTCGGGGGCTCCGACGCCGTGGGTGTGGCGTTCGCCGTTCTGGACGAAGATGCTGCCGGTGACGGTGGGGTCGAGGTGCATCCGGTGGCGGTCGTCGATGCGGGGGCGTCCGGAGGAGTCTTTGCGCAGGTAGGGGTCGAGGCCTGCGAGGAGGCGGGTGAGCGGTCGTTCCTTGTAGCCGGTGGCGAGGACGACGGCGTCGGTGGTGAGGCGGGAGCGGGTGCCCTGGTCGGTGTGTTCGAGGTGGAGTTCGACCTTGGTGGTGGCGACGCGGCCGGCGGTGCGGACGCTGACTCCGGGGGTGAGGACGGCGTCGGGCCAGCCTCCGTCGAGGGTGCGGCGGTAGAGCTCGTCGTGGATGGCGGCGATGGTGTCGGCGTCGATGCCCTTGTGGAGCTGCCATTGGGCGGGGACGAGGCGGTCACGGACCGGTTCGGGCAGGGCGTGGAAGTAGCGGGTGTAGTCGGGCGTGAAGTGTTCCAGGCCGAGCTTGGAGTACTCCATGGGGGCGAAGGAAGGCGTGCGGGCGAGCCAGGTGAGGCGTTCGCGGCCGGCGGGGCGGGAGCGGAGCAGGTCGAGGAAGACCTCCGCTCCGGACTGTCCTGATCCGATGACGGTGACGTGGTCGGCGCCGAGGATGCGCTGCCGGTTGTCGAGGTACTCGGAGGAGTGGATCACCGGGACGGTGGGGGCTTCGGCGAGGGGGCGGAGCGGTTCGGGGACGTAGGGGGCGGTTCCGATGCCGAGGGCGAGGTTGCGCGTGTAGGTGCGGCCGAGGGCTTCGGCTCCTCCGCCGGCGTCGAGTTGGGTGAAGTCGACTTCGAAGAGGTCGCGTTCGGGGTTCCAGCGGACGGCGTCGACCTGGTGGCCGAAGTGGAGTCCGGGGAGGCGGCCGGCGACCCAGCGGCAGTAGGCGTCGTATTCGGCGCGCTGGATGTGGAAGCGCTCGGCGAAGTAGAAGGGGAAGAGCCTTTCCTTGTGCTTGAGGTAGCTGAGGAAGGACCAGGGGCTGGCGGGGTCGGCGAGGGTGACGAGGTCGGCGAGGAAGGGGACTTGGAGGGTGGCTCCGTCGATGAGGAGTCCGGGGTGCCAGCGGAAGTCGCGGCGCTGGTCGTAGAAGGCGGTGGCGAGCTCTCCGGCGCCTTGGTGGGGCAGGCCGTGGGCGAGGGCCGCGAGGGAGAGGTTGAAGGGTCCGATGCCGATTCCGACGAGGTCGTGGGGTGCATCGAGAGGGGCGGTCATCGGTGGGTGCTGCCTTCCAGGAGGTGGACGAGGGCGTCCAGGTCACCGGCGGTGGTGTGGGGGTTGAGCAGGGTGGCTTTGAGCCACAGGCGGCCGTCGGCGGTGGCGCGGCCGAGTACGGCGGTGCCGTCGAGGAGGAGGGTCCGGCGCAGGGCGGCGAGGGTGGTGTCGTCGGCGTGGGCGGGCCGGAACAGGACGGTGCTGATGGTGGGCGCCGCGTGGAGTTCGAAGGCGGGGTGGGCTTCGAGGAGTCGGGCGAGCCGGTCGGCGAGGGCGCAGGTGCGGTCGATGAGGTGGGTGAGTCCGTCTCGGCCGAGGGAGCGCAGGGTGGCGGCGATTTTGAAGGCGTCTGCGCGGCGGGTGGTGCGCAGGGAGCGGCCGAGGAGGTCGGGGAGGCCGGCTCGGGTGTCGTCTTCGGCGTTGAGGTAGTCGGCCTGGTGGGCGAGGGGTGCCAGGAGGGTGGTGTCGGGGACGGTGAGGAGTCCGGCGGCGACGGGTTGCCAGCCGAGTTTGTGGAGGTCGAGGGTGATCGACCGGGCGCGGTTGAGGCCTGCGAGTTTGTGGCGGTGGCGGGGGCTGAGGGCGAGGAGGCCGCCGTACGCGGCGTCGATGTGGAGGTCGGCGCGGTGCTGGTCGCAGAGGTCGGCGAGGGCGTCGAGGGGGTCGATGAGTCCCGCGTCGGTGGTGCCGGCGGTGGCGGTGACGAGGACGGGGCCGGTGGTGCCGGCGAGGGCTGCGGCGAGGGTGGCCGGGGTGAGGGTGCCCTGGGGGGTGGGGAGGGCGCGGGCGGGGGGCAGGCCGAGGAGCCAGGCGGCGCGGGGGATGGAGTGGTGGGCGTTGGCGCCGTGCAGGACGGTGAGGTGGGGGCCGTGGCGTTCGCGGGCGAGGAGGAGGGCGAGTTGGTTGGCCTCGGTGCCGCCGGTGGTGAGGACGGCGTCGGGGTGGGGGGTGGCGTAGAACTCGGCGGCGAGGGTGCGGGTGAGGAGCGTTTCCAGGGCGGAGGCGGCGGGGGCCTGGTCCCAGGAGTCGAGGGAGGGGTTGAGGGCGCTGGCGGCGAGGTCGGCGGCGGCCGCGACGGCGAGGGGCGGGCAGTGCAGGTGGGCGGCGCAGAGGGGGTGGGCGGGGTCGGCGGCGGGTGTTTCCCTGCCTGACGGGGTGGGGCACCCGGGCGGTACAACGATCAGACCGGTATGGGGTAACCGCCGGGGTTTGTCGTGGGGTGGTTTCAAGCCAGCCCGCTTGTTGCTGTCCCGGGCGGGCGGTGGACCGGGCGGCGGTGGGCGGGGCTTCGGCCGGGGACGGGCGGCGGTGGGCGTGGCTTCGGCCGGGGACGGCGGCCCGTGGGCGGCCACCGGGGTGCCCGTGGGCGGCCACCGGGGTGCCGGTGGGCGGCCGGGCGAACGGCGGGACCCCGCTCTCCCGGGTCGGGAGGGCGGGGTCCGGTGGGGGCGCGGGGTGCCGGGGGGTCAGTGGCGGGTGCGCAGGGCGCGGGCCAGGTCGTCGAGGTGGTCGGTGAGCTTGCGGCGCAGGACGGGGGTGAGGGCGGGGTCGCTCAGGCAGGCGTGGCCGGCTTCGAGGTTCGCTTCGGTGATCTCGTGACCCGGCAGGACCCAGCGGCCCGCGGCGTCGGCGATGGCGGCGCCCCGGCGGGCGGCCAGGGTGACGGCTTCGGCGTAGACGCGGGGCACGTACGCGCGTACGAGATCGGCTTGTTCGGGCTGCCAGAAGCCCTTGGCGGTGGCGGTGAAGAGGTAGTTGGACAGGGTGTCGTCGTGGAAGAGGCTCTCCCAGGCGGCGGCTTTCGCCCCGGCGGTGGGGAGCGCGGCGCGGCAGCGGGCGGCGCCTTCCCGGCCGGTGGCGCTGGGGTCGGCGGCGAGGGCTTCGGCGATGTCGTTCTCGTCGGCCGCGCCGAGTACGGACAGGCGGGCCAGGATGCGCCAGCGCAGTGCGGGGTCGAGCGAGGGGCCGCCGGGGACGGTGCCTTCGGCGAGCCAGGCGGCCACGGTGTCGGGCTGGACGGCGCTGTCGATGAGGGCGCGGACGGCGACGAGCCGCAGGCCGGGTGCGGATCCGTCCTCGGTGCGCCGCAGCAGGGCGCGGGCGAGGGAGGTGAGGGTGGCGAGCGCTTCGCCGCGGTGTGCGGGGGCGAGGTAGCGGTCGGCGATCTGGGTGCGGGCGAAGCCGAGGACGTTCTGGACGATGTCGAGGTCGGTCTCCTCGGCGAGGTGGGCTTCGGCGGCGGCCAGGTAGCCGGTGGCGGCCAGTTCGCCGTCACGGACCATGTCGCGCAGGGAGTTCCAGACGACGGCGCGGGTGAGCGGGTCGGGGATGCGGGAGATTCCGCGCAGGGCGGCTTCCAGGGAGGTCCCGTCGAGGCGCACCTTGGCGTAGGTGAGGTCGCCGTCGTTGAGGACGAGGAGGTCGGGGCGGGGGCCGCCGACCGAGAGGATCTCGTCGGAGGGGACGTCGAGGGCGAGGACCTCGCGGAGTTCGAGGGCGCCGTCGGGGGCGCGGTCGTAGAGGCCGGCCGCGATGTGGTGGGGGCGGCTTCCGGTGCGGTCGACGGTGAGGGTCCAGCCTTGGGGGCTCTCCTCGATGCGCGGGGCGAGGGTGTCGACGCCGGTGGTGCGCAGCCAGATCTCGGCCCAGGCGTGGACGTCGCGGTCGGTGTGGGCGGCGAGGGAGTCGACGAAGTCGGCGAGGGAGGCGTTGGCGAACTTGTGGCGGGCGAAGTGGGTGTTGATGCCGGCGAGGAAGTCCTTCTCGCCGAGCCAGGCGACGAGCTGGCGGAGCGCGGAGGCGCCCTTGGCGTAGGAGATGCCGTCGAAGTTGAGGAGGGCCGAGGCGGTGTCGGGGACGGCGGCGGCGTCCGGGGCCACGGCGTGGGTGGAGGGGCGCTGGTCGGCGTCGTAGCCCCAGGGTTTGCGTTCCATGCCGAAGCCGGTCCAGGCCTCGGTGAAGCGGGTGGCTTCGATGAGGGTCTGGTAGCCCATGAACTCGGCGAAGGACTCGTTGAGCCAGATGTCGTCCCACCAGCTGAGGGTGACGAGGTCGCCGAACCACATGTGGGCCATCTCGTGCGCGATGGTCAGGGCGCGTCGCTGGCGCTCGGCGTCGGTGACGGCGGAGCGGAAGACGTACTCCTCGCGGAAGGTGACGAGGCCGGGGTTCTCCATGGCGCCCGCGTTGAACTCGGGGACGAAGGCCTGGTCGTAGGAGTCGAAGGGGTAGGGCTCGGTGAACTTCTCGTGGAACCGGTCGTAGCAGGCGGTGGTGATGCCGAGGATCTCGGTCGCGTCGGCGTCGAGGTACGGGGCGAGGGAGCGGCGGCAGTGGATGCCGAAGGGGAGCCCGGCGTGTTCGGTGCGGATGCTGTGCCAGGGGCCGGCGGCGACGGCGGCGAGGTAGGTGGAGATGACGGGGGTGGGGGCGGATTTCCAGATGCCGGCCTCGGGGGCGGCGCCGTCGCCGTCGCTGGCGCCGCCGTCGCTGGAGCCGCTGTCGCCCGAGCCGGCGCCGTCGCCGTCGCCGAGGCGCTCGCCGATGCGGGTGGTGGTGCCGTTGGCGAGGACGGTCCAGTGCGCGGGGGCGGTGACGGTGAACTCGAAGACGGCCTTGAGGTCGGGCTGGTCGAAGGCCGGGAAGACCCGTTGGACGTCGTCCAGGAACATCTGGGTGTAGACGTACGTCTCCCCGTCCACGGGGTCGGTGAAGCGGTGGAGGCCCTCACCGGTGCGGGAGTAGCGCATCCGGGCGTCGACGTGGAGCTCGTGGGGGCCTTCGGTGAGGCCGGTGAGCGGGAGGCGGCCGTCGTCGAGGGCGGCGGGGTCCAGGGGGTGTCCGTCGAGTCGTACGGAGCGCAGTTCGTCCGGTTTCAGCTCGAGGAAGGTGTCTCCGGCGGTGCGGGCGGCGAACCGGATGACGGTGCTGGACTCGAAGGTCTCGTCGCCGGTGGTGAGGTCGAGGGTGACCTCGTAGTGCCGGACGTCGAGGAGCCGGGCTCGGAGCTGCGCTTCGTTGCGCGTCAGTGCGGACATGAGCCCATGCTGCCGGATGGCGGCGCCGGACCCCAGCGCCGGACCCCAGCGACGGACCTCAGCGGGCCGGCGACGGACCCGAGCGGCCCGCCGGGGTGCTACTCCTCGCCCGCGGCGATCGTCTCGTGGTGGCGGATGACCTCGGCGATGATGAAGTTGAGGAGCTTCTCCGCGAAGGCGGGGTCGAGTTTGGCGTTCTCGGCGAGCTCGCGCAGCCGGGTGATCTGGCGGGCCTCACGGCCCGGGTCGGCCGGGGGCAGCTGATGGCGGGCTTTGAGGTGGCCCACCTGCTGGGTGCACTTGAAGCGCTCGGCGAGCATGTGCACCACGGCCGCGTCGATGTTGTCGATGCTGTCCCTCAGGCGGGCCAGCTCGGCGGTGACGGCCTCGTCGATGTCGCTGGTGTTCATGGTTCCCGAGAATACGTGGCGTGCGCGGGTCGTTTCGAGGCCGGCCGGTCCGTGAGACGGGGCGGTGTCCGGATCCGGACCACTCCCCCGGATCCTCCCTTTCGGATCGTGCCGGCCGGGCCCGCGGTACCGGGTGCGGTGCCTCGCGAGACGGAGGGGCACCCGCGTACGGGACGCACCCGGGAGCCCCGCCGACGCGGCGAGGGGCGGCACCCGGCACCCGGCCCCCCGGACCCGGCAAGATCCAGAAGAGGCGGCTCGGAGGCGGCTTACTGGAGGGGCAGGAGCGCCGTCACGAGCCAGCCGCCCTCGGGGGCGGGGCCGGCGGTGAGGGAGCCGCCGAGGGCCTCGGCTCGTTCGGCCATGCCGACGAGGCCGTAGCCGCCGCCCCGGGCGTTCTCGGAGAGCCGGACGGGGCGGCCGCCGTCATCGGCGATGCGGACCTCCAGGCCGGCCGGGAGGGTGCGCAGGCCGATCCGGACGGCGGTGGCGGTCGCGGCGTGCTTGGCGATGTTGGTGAGGGCCTCGAGGACGATGCGGTGGGCGGTGGCGGCGACGTCGGCGGGGAGCCGGGCCTCCAGGCCCTCCTCGATGTAGAGGACGACGGGCGGGCCGGTGGCGGTGAACCGTTCCGCCAGGCCGCGGATCTCCCGGAGGCCGGCGACGGGCGCGGTGCCGGCGCCGGAGCCCGTGCCGGAGCCGGGGTCCGTCCCCGAGCCGGTACCGGTACCGGTACCCGTACCCCTGTCCGTACCCGTACCCGTACCCGTGCCGCTGTCCTCGGCGCCTTCCCGGAGGACCCTGACGAGGCGCCGCATGGAGCCGAGGGCCTCGTCTCCGGCGGTTTCGATGCGGCCGAAGATCTCCCCGGCGCGTTCGGCGGAGACCTTCGTGAAGCGGGCGGCCCGCGCCTCGACGACGATGCCGGTCACGTGGTGGGCGACCAGGTCGTGGAGCTCGCGCGCCAGTTCCAGGCGCTCCGCGCTGCGTACGGCGCGCACGTCGCGCACGCGTTGGGCGGCCTGCAGGCGCAGGAGCAGGGAGTAGGCGGCGACGACGACGGCGAGCACGGAGAAGAGCAGCGTGAACCGGCCGGGGTCGGTGTCGCGGACGGGCACGGCCATGCATCCGAGGCCGAGGATCGGGCCGAGGACGGCGGCGGTGCGGGTGGGGGCGCGGACCAGGATCTGGCTGAGGAGAACGAGCAGGCCGATGGCCTCGCCGCCGCCCCAGACGACGAGGGGGTGGTTGCCGAACATCAGGAGGAGCGTGACGGTCCAGGTGACGGCGCCGGCGAACCAGGCGCGCGGGATGAGCGGGACGCCGGGCCAGGGCACGGCGCTGAGGCAGACCAGGACGCCGGACACCCAGACGGCGGCGTGCGGCACGCTGGGCTGTCGTGCGAGGACGACGCCCTCGAAGCTGACGAGGGCGAGGAGGGTGACGGAGAGGATGATCCGGAGCCAGTCGGCGGCGTACGGGTGGCGCCGCGCCCAGGGCCGGAGCGGACTCACCGGTACGACCGGTACGTACGCCGGCCCACGCGGGTGGCTCCACCGACCGGACGGGGACGACCGGCCGAGCGCGGGGCGGTGGGGGTCCGGGGGGTCACGCCGGGGTGCCCGCCAGGCCGCTCTCCCAGGCCCAGGCGGCGATTTCGACGCGGTTGCGGGCGTCGAGTTTGGCCTGGACGTTGGCCAGGTGGGTCTTGACCGTGGAGAGGGACACGAAGAGCTCGCCCGCGATCTCGGCGTTGGTCAGGCCGCGCGCGAGGCAGCGTACGACTTCGCGTTCCCGGCTGGTCAGGGGTTCGGCGAGGCGGCGGGCGGCCGCCGAGGCGGTGGTCCGGGGGGCCATTTCGCGCAGGAGTCGCACGGTGATGGCGGGTGAGACGAGCGAGTCTCCGACGGCTGCCGCCCGGACGGCTTCAACCAGCATGGCCGGGCTCGCGTCCTTCAGGAGGAAGCCGGACGCTCCGCCGTGGAGCGCCGCGTGGACGTACTCGTCGAGGTCGAAGGTGGTGACGATGACGATGTGCGGCTCGTCCTGGCCGGAGAGGCGCCGGGTGACTTCGAGGCCGTCGAGTTTCGGCATGCGGATGTCGAGGAGCAGGACGTCGGGGCGGTGCGCGGCGACGGCGGCGAGGGCGGCTTCGCCGTCGACCACGTCGGCGACCACCTCGATGTCCGGCTGGCTCTCGAGGATCATCCTGAAGCCGGCCCTGACCATGTCCTGGTCGTCCGCGATGACCACTCTGATCGCCATGCGCCGCCTGCCCCACTGTCGCCCGCTGCTCGTGCCGTCCCGTCCGGAGGGTTCTCCCCATGGGACCCGCGTGCGCGGGGGCCCGCAACCGCGGGGCGGACCGTCGGGGGCGTGCGGCGGGGCCGGAACGGCGTGGTTCGGGCCCCGCGGTGTTCCGGCGGGCCCTTCGTACGTGCGGGGTGGCGCGCCCCGTCCTTCCGGCGTGCGGGGTGGCGCGCCCCGTCCTTCCGGCCCGTTGTGGCCGGGCCGGAAGGACGGGGGGACGGCCCCGGAGGGGGGAGGGGGCCGTCGTGGTGGGAGCGGGGTCTCAGAGGGTCGCGGCCGCGTTCTTGATGGCCGTGGCGAACGTGGAGACCTCGGTGTAGACGCCGGGGTAGTCGGGCCGGGCGCAGCCCTCGCCCCAGCTGACGATGCCGACCTGGATCCAGGCGTTCGCGCTGTCGCGGCGGAACATGGGGCCGCCGGAGTCGCCCTGGCAGGTGTCGACGCCGCCCTGGGCGAAGCCCGCGCAGATCTCTTCGGCGGGCACCAGGGAGCCGCCGTAGGAGGCCTGGCAGGAGGCGTCCGAGACGAAGGGGACGGTGGCCTTCATGAGGTAGCGCTGCTGGCCGCCGCCTTCGCGGGTGGCGCCCCAGCCGGCGACGGTGAAGGTGCCGTTGTCGTAGGCCTTGGTGTCGGCGATCTTGAGGGTGGGCAGGTTGATGGGCTTGGCGAGCTTGATGAGGGCCCAGTCCTTGCCGGTGCCGTTGTAGCCGGGGGCCTGCAGCACCTTGGTGGACTTGACCTTGACGGCGCTGGAGCTGTTGAGGTCGACGACTCCGGCGGTGGCGGTGATGGAGGTGTTGTTGCCGGAGCCGCTCACGCAGTGGGCCGCGGTGAGGACGATCTGCTGCGAGTAGAGGGCGCCGCCGCAGCCCATGGAGAGGCGCACCATGAAGGGGAACTCGCCTTGGGCGGCGCGGGTTCCGCCGACGACGGGTGCGGTGGAGGCGGTGGCGGAACCGGGCTGGAGGCTGACGGCCGCGAGGGCGACGGCTCCGGCGGCGAGGGTGCGCTTGAGGTACCGGACCGAGGTGCGGGAAAGGTTCGACACGGTCGACACGCTGCCTTTCGTGGGGGGTTGGGCCGTGCGCGTCATCGGGTACATGACGAGGAAATGACGGGTCCATGACACATCGCACATACGGTCGGCATCAAGAACGCGTTTTCGGACAACGTGCGGTGAGGGGGGCCTGATGGTGGAGAAGAGCAGGCACAGCAGCCCGATCCAGCACGGATTTCCGCATCTGGAGACCGTCCGCCAGTCCGTCACCGCGTTGTTCCGGCGCCTTTCGGCCGACGGCGTCCGCTCCTACGACACGTCCTTCGCCCCCGCCGACGCGGCCTTCCGCCCCTCCGACGACCTGTACCTCGGCGCGCACCGGGTGGCCTCCTCGATGGTCCGGGCACTGCGGCTGCCCGACGCGCGCATCGTGGTGGGCTTCCGCGCGATGGAGGAGGCGGCCACCGTGGAACTGACGGCCGGGCCGGAGTACTTCGTCGAGGTCAACGACCGCTTCCGCGTCCATCGCCGCGATCTGGCGGCCGCCCTCGCCCACGAGGTGACGCACGTCCTGCTGCACCGCCTGGACCTGCGCTTCCCCACCACCGAGGCCAATGAGATCCTCACCGACACCACCGCCGCCTACCTCGGCGCCGGCTGGCTGCTGCTCGACGCCTACCGCGAGGACGAGCTCACCCACCAGAAGCTCGGCTACCTCACTCCGGAGGAGTTCGGCTACGTCCTCGCCAAGCGCGGACGGCTGCTGGGCGAGGACCTCTCCGCCTGGTTCACCAGTCCGCAGGCCTACGAGGCGTACGTGCGCGGTCGCGCCCTGGCCGATCAGGATCTGCGCCGGGCCCCCCTCGCCGCCGCGGGCCGGCCTGCACGGCGCCGCTACCTCCGGGACCGCAGGGCGGGCGCGACGGCTCCGGGGCAGGGGGCGGCGTACCGCTTCGAGGAGCACGGGCGGGGCGGCGGCAGCGACGGAAGCACCGGGGGCGGCGGGCTCCGCGTGAGCTTCCCCTGCCCGGTGTGCGAGCAGCGGCTGCGGCTGCCCGCGCACGGCGGACCGATCCGGGCCCGCTGCGGGCTGTGCCACACGGTGCTGGAGTGCGACACCTGACGACAGGCGGCGGACAGGACCTCCGGAGGCGGTGCAGGGTGCCCCACCCCTCAGTCGCCGCCACAGCCGCTGCCACAGCCACCTCCCCCGCCTCAGCCTCCGTCACCGCTCATGCCGGCGGTGTGCCCGGCCCCGCACGGCCGGAACACACCCGTCCGGTGGCGGGACCTGGAATCCGCCGCCTTCCGGCAGACGGGGGACAACTGATGGGGTTGCTGCGGTTCAACGAGTGGAAGCAGTGGGTAGTGGTATCTCATTGCATCAACAAAGAACCGGGCCCGACCCCTCGCCAGGGGGCCGGGCCCGGTTCTTTTGTCGGCCCACGACGCGTGGCAGACCCGGATGCGGCCGCCGGGCGGCGGCCCCTGGCAGGTGCCGGCCCGCCAGGGCCCACCCGCTAGAGGGCTCCCACGAAGGCGGCGAAGGCGGCACGGCCGACGGTGAAGACGGGGCCGTCGGGGTTCTTGGAGTCCCGCACGGCGACGGCGCAGGGCTGACCGGCGACCTCGACGCAGTCGCCGCCGTTGCTGCCGCTGTGGCTGGACTTGACCCAGGCGGCGCCGCCAAGCGGTGCGCACTCGACGCAGTCGCCGCCGGTGTTGCCGCTGTACGACGACTTACGCCACCGCGCGTTGGTCAGGTCCTGGTGGGTACCCATAGCGCTCCTCCATTACGCGGACGATCAATGCGGCCGAGTCTTCCACGGAGAGGGCAGTGGCCTGCAAGTGGGCGTAACGAAGAGCAGATTCCTTGACCGTGTCAGGGTTGGCCGTCATGTGTCCGGAGATGAGGTCTTCGGTGTACACCAGGTCCGGATCGTCATCGAATCGCAAGGCGTTGAACGAACCGATCAGACTGGCGTGTTCACCGGCGGAGAATGGCAGCACTTGCACCTGCACCCAACGGTCCTCACGCATGCTCAGCAAGTGCGCCAGTTGGTCTCGCATCACCTCTCGGCCGCCGATCGGCCGATGAAGCACAGCCTCATCCAGAACCACCCAGACCATGGGCGGACGCTCCCGGCGCAAGATTCGATGGCGCTCCATCCTTGCCCCTACCAGCTCATTCAGATTGTCAGGCATCCCTGTCGCCAGAACCGCCCGGGCGTAGGCCTCTGTCTGCAAGAGGCCGTAGACCACCTGCGCCTGATAGGTCGAGAGGAACGTCGCCCTGGCCTCCATCTCCGCGTACGCCTGGAACCACGTCGGCAGCTGACTGCGCAGGACCAGCCCCACCAGACGGCCGAACGTCCCGCCCGTCCCGAGGGCCGCGTCGATCCGTTCGGAGAACTCCCTGGTGGGGACCTTCCTCGCGGTCTCGATCTGCCCGACCAGGGACGCGGCGCAGTAGACGATGTCGCCCAGCTGCCCCTGTTTGAGCCCGGCGTCCTCCCGCAGGCGGCGCAGTTCCGCGCCGTAGTAGTCCAGCGGGGAGGCGCCGGGATCGAGATCGCGGATGTTGACCATGAGGCGGTACCCCCAAGTGCGCGCGGCGCGGCGTTCGTTCAGGTCCATCGCTGAGCGTAGCCACTCGGCCCCGCTCCGGCTCGGGGAATGGCCGATCCGTCACCCCACGGGGAAGGGGGCGGGGCCCGTCGCACGTCGGTCCCGCCCCCTCCGTGTCCGCCGCTAGGCCTTACGCGCCGGGCAGGTCTGCCAGGCGAGGTGGTAGAGGGTGTTCACGCTCGCGTCGGTGGAGTCCATGGCCATGAAGTTGAGGGCCTGCGGGCCGGAGGTGCCGGCGTTCACCCGCAGCTCGGTGTTGATGTTGAAGTTGCGCTTCTCGCCGCACGGGGCCCAGACGAGGTCGGCGTACTCGGTCGTGTCCGTCGACTGCCAGTTGTCGTCGACGGGGCCGTTGAACTGGTGGGTGCGCTGGGCCGTCTGCGACATCCCCTGGAAGTAGTAGTTCGCGCGCTCCTGTCCCCAGGCGCCGCGCTGGAGGCTCGCGAAGCCCCGGTAGTCCGCCTGGACGATCGCGTAGGTGAAGCCGGAAGGTACGTGGACGCGGAGGTTGAGCTGGCAGTTCTTGCGGAAGGCGGTGGGCGGGGCGCCGGCGCCGACCTGGGCGAGGTACTCGCTGTAGGTGACCGTGAAGGCCGTGTTGTCGGGGGAGACGGCGACGGCGGCGGTGCCCTCGCGGCAGCCGGAGCCGTTGACCGTGGCGAGTTCGATCACGATCTTGTCGGGCGGGACGGTGATGGTGGCCGCCTGGGCGGGGGCCCCGGTGGCGATCAGGGCGGCGGCCGCGCCGCCGACGAACAGGGTGCGGGTCAGGGAATGCGACATCGTTGTCACTCCTTCTGCGTACGCGCTGTCGGCGGGTCAGGCGGTGCCCGGACACTCCTTCCACTCGAAGTGGTAGACGGTGCTGACGCTGCCGTCCGTCGAGTCCATGCTCATGAAGCTGAGCGCCTGCGGGCTCGACGAGCCCGGGTAGACGCGCAGTTCGGTGTTGACGTTGAGGTTGCGCACCTCTCCGCAGGGGGCCCAGACGAGGTCCGCGTAGCCGGTCTGGTCGCTCGCCTGCCAGTTGTCCGCGTAGGCGCCGTTGAACTGGTGGACCGTGCGCGCGGTCGGCGCGGCGCCCTGGAAGTAGTAGCCGGCCCGCTGCTGGCCGTAGGCGCCGCGCTGGAGGCTGGCGAAGCCGCGGTAGTCGGCGCGGGCGATGGCGTACGTGAACCCCTGGGGCACGTGGACGCGCAGGGCGAGCTGGCAGTTCTTGCGGAACTCCGTGCCGGCGGAGCCGGCGCCGGTCTGGGCGAGGTAGTCGCTGTAGGTCACGGTGAAGGCGGTGTTGTCGGGGGCCGCCGCCACCTGCGTGGTCCCGGCGGGGCAGCCGGAGCCGTTGGCCCCGACCACCTCCACGGTGATCCGGCCGGGCGGCGCGGAGGGGGTGTCGGCCTGGGCGGTGGCGGTGGGGGCGGCCAGGGCCGCCAGGGTGAGGGAGGCGGACCCGAGGGCCGTTCTGCGCAGGGGCATGATGGATCGCTCCGTCCGTAGCGGGCATGCCGGATTCGGCGTGGACATGCCACCACGGCCCAACGGGCCGGGTAAGGACGCGATACGGACAACGCCCCCGCCCCCGCGCCCCCTGGCCGGAACCCACGAGTCCGCACCGGTGGCCGACCCGCCCCCATCAGCCCGCCCGCGCCGCTCCCGCCCGCCGGCCGGCCCCCGGGGGCCCCGAGGATGTCCGGAACCCCGGGCGGATCCGGCTTTACCGCGCCCCGTACACCGGCTGGGGCGGCTCCGCGGCCGACAGCAGCTTCGCCGCCACCTCGCCCGCCCCCGCCGGGGTCCACCGGGCTCCGCAGTCGGCCGTGGGGCCCGGCCGCCAGCCCTCCATCACCGTGATCCGGCCGCCTTCCGCTTCGAAGACCCGGCCCGTGACCCCGGCCGAGGCGTCGGAGCCGAGCCACACCACCAGCGGGGACACGTTCTCGGGGGCCATCGCGTCGAAGGTGCCCGCCTCCGGGGCGGCCATGGTGTCCGCGAAGGCCCGTTCCGTCATCCGGGTCCGCGCGGCCGGTGCGATGGCGTTGACCTGGACCCCGTAGCGGCCCATCTCCGCCGCCGAGACCAGGGTCAGCCCGAGGATCCCCGCCTTGGCCGCGCTGTAGTTGCCCTGGCCGACCGACCCCATCAGCCCGGCCCCCGAAGAGGTGTTCACCACCCGCGCGGCCACCCGGCGGCCTTCCTTCGCCTCCGCCCGCCAGTACGCCGCCGCGTGCTTCAGCGGCAGGAAGTGCCCCTTCAGGTGGACCCGCATCACCGCGTCCCAGTCGTCCTCGTCCAGGTTCACGAGCATCCGGTCGCGCAGGAACCCCGCGTTGTTGACCAGGGTGTCCAGCCGCCCGAAGGCCGAGACCGCCGTCTCGACCAGGGACGCCGCGCCCTGCGTCGTCGCGATGTCCCCGCCGTGCGCGACCGCCTCGCCGCCCAGCTCCCGGATCTCGGCGGCCACGAGGGCCGCCGGGCTCTCCGGTCCCGGCAGGCCGTCGAGGCCCACCCCGAGGTCGTTCACCACCACGCGCGCGCCCTCCGCGGCGAAGGCCAGCGCGTGGGCCCGGCCCAGCCCCCGTCCGGCGCCCGTCACGATGACCACACGGCCTTCGGCCAGACTGTTCGCACGTTCCATGTCAGCTCTCCTTGTTCGCAGTTGCCGCATCCAGAAAAGCCGGGCGCTCGCCGCCCCCGTGGACGAGCAGGCTCGCCCCGCTCACGTACGCCGCCCGGTCGGATGCCAGGAAGACCGCCGCGTCGCCCACGTCCGAGGGTTCGGCCAGGCGTCCCAGCGGGACGGTCGCGCCGACCGCCGCGACGCCCGCCGCGTCGCCGTAGTGCAGGTGCGAGAGCTCGGTGCGCACCATGCCCAGGACCAGCGAGTTGACCCGTACCTCGGGGGCCCACTCGACGGCCATGGACCGGGCCAGGTTCTCCAGGCCCGCCTTCGCGGCCCCGTAGGCGGCGGTCCCCGGGGAGGGGCGGGTGCCGCTGACGCTGCCGATCATCAGCACCGAGCCGCGTGCCTCCCGCAGCCACGGGTACGCGGCCAGCGAGGCGGTCATGGGGGCGGTGAGGTTCAGTTCCAGCACCCTCGCATGGCGCTGCGCCTCGCCCTCGCCGAGCAGCCGGTACGGGGTCCCGCCGGCGTTGTTGACCAGGCAGTCGAGGTGTCCGTGGCGCCCGGCGACCGTCGCGAAGAAGTCCTGGACGGCGGCGGGGTCGCGCAGGTCGAGGGCGACGTAGGACGCCGTGCGGCCCTCCACCGCCACCGGTCGCTCCGGCGGGCGACGCGCGCAGACGACGACGTGCGCCCCCGCCGCGAGGAACGACCGCGCGATCCCGGCGCCGACGCCCCGGGTTCCGCCGGTGACGACGACGACCCTCCCGTTGAGCTCCATCGGCTGCTACCTTCCTCACCTAACAAATGTTTGGTGGAAAGGTAGCTGATCCGCTCATGGGTGTCTCCACCTCAAGCCCCGACAAGGGCATCGCACGCGTCACAGTCGACTTCCCGCCCGTCAACGCACTGCCCGTGCAGGGCTGGTACGACCTCGCCGACGCCCTGCGCGCGGCCGGCCGGGACCCCGAGGTCCGGTGCGTCGTCCTCGCCGCCGAGGGCCGCGGGTTCAATGCCGGCGTCGACATCAAGGAGATGCAGCGCGACACCGGCCACGCCTCGCTCATCGGCGCCAACCGGGGCTGCTACGAGGCCTTCGCCGCCGTGTACGAGTGCGAGGTGCCGGTCGTGGCGGCCGTGAACGGCTTCTGCCTCGGCGGCGGGATCGGCCTGGTCGGCAACGCGGACGCCATCGTCGCCTCCGAGGACGCGACCTTCGGGCTGCCGGAGCTGGACCGGGGCGCCCTCGGGGCCGCCACCCACCTGGCCCGGCTCGTCCCCCAGCACCTGATGCGCACCCTCTACTACACCTCGCGCACGGCGACCGCGGCCGAACTGCACGCGCACGGCTCCGTGTGGAAGGTGGTCCCGCGCGCGGAGCTGCAGGCGGCCGCCCTGGAGCTGGCCGCCGAGATCGCGCGGAAGGACGGCTACCTGATCCGGCTGGCCAAGGCGGCCATCAACGGCATCGACCCGGTGGACGTGCGCCGCAGCTACCGCTTCGAGCAGGGCTTCACCTTCGAGGCCAACCTCAGCGGGGTCGCGGACCGGGTGCGCGACACCTTCGGCACGGACGCGAAGACGGGCACGACGACGGGCACGGCGACGGGCACGGCGACGGACGCGAAGACGGACGCGAAGGCGGAGGCATGACCGACAAGACCATGAGCCCCGACGAGGTGGTCGGGCGGCTGCACGACGGTATGACCCTCGGCATCGGCGGCTGGGGCTCCCGGCGCAAGCCGATGGCCCTGGTCCGGGCCCTGCTGCGGTCCGGGATCACCGATCTCACCGTGATCTCCTACGGCGGCCCCGACGTCGGGCTGCTCGCCGCCGCCGGCCGGATCCGCAAGCTCGTCACCCCCTTCGTCACCCTCGACTCCATCCCCCTGGAACCCCACTACCGGGCCGCCCGCGAGAGCGGCGCCCTCGCCCTCACCGAGCTCGACGAGGCCATGTTCATGTGGGGGCTGCACGCCGCCGCCAACCGGCTGCCCTTCCTCCCGGTCCGCGCCGGCCTCGGCTCCGACGTCATGCGCGTCAACCCCGAGCTGCGCACCGTCACCTCGCCCTACGCCGACGGCGAGGAGTTCGTCGCCGTGCCCGCGCTGCGGATGGACGCGGCCCTGGTCCACCTGAACCGCGCGGACCGGCTCGGCAACGCCCAGTACCTGGGGCCGGACCCGTACTTCGACGACCTCTTCTGCGAGGCCGCCGACGCCGCCTACGTCTCCTGCGAGCAGATCGTCGAGACCGCCGAGCTCTCCAAGGCAGGGCCCCCGCAGTCCCTCCTCGTCAGCCGCCACGCGGTGACCGGGGTCGTCGAGACCCCGAACGGCGCGCACTTCACCTCCTGCGCCCCCGACTACGACCGCGACGAGGCCTTCCAGAAGCTGTACGCGACCACCCCCTGGCCCGAGTTCGCCGGGCGCTTCCTCTCCGGATCCGGTGAGCACGCCTACCAGTCCGCCGTCCAGGCCTGGCACGAGGAGCAGAAGTGAGCACCACGCCGACGAACGCCGCCGCCCCGGGACCCGCCGCGGCCGCCACGCCCCCGGCGGCCGCCGCCACGCGCGCCGAGTACTGCGTGATCGCCTGCGCCGAGGCCTGGCGCGACAACGGCGAGGTACTGGCCAGCCCCATGGGCCTGGTGCCCTCCTTCGGGGCCCGCCTGGCGAAGCGGACCTTCTCCCCCGACCTCCTGCTCACCGACGGCGAAGCCATGCTGGTGGGACTCGACGGCACGGCCGAGGGCTGGCTCCCGTACCGCCGCCACCTCGCCATGGTCACGGGCGGCCGCCGTCACGTGATGATGGGCGCCAGCCAGATCGACCGCTACGGCAACCAGAACATCTCGTGCATCGGCGACTGGGAGCGCCCGGCGCGCCAGCTCCTCGGGGTGCGCGGCGCTCCCGTGAACACCCTCAACAACCCGGTGAGCTACTGGATCCCCAAGCACTCCACCCGGGTCTTCGTCGAGCGCGTCGACATGGTGAGCGGGGTGGGCCACGACCGCGCCGAGGCGGCCGGGGTGACCCGCTACCACCGGCTCCCCCGCGTGGTCAGCGATCTCGGCGTCTTCGACTTCGACGGCCCCGGCCACCGCATGCGGCTGGCGTCCGTCCACCCGGGCGTCACCGTGGAGCAGGTCCGCGCGGCCACCGGCTTCGAACTGGCCGCCCCGGACGAGGTCCCGTACACGCGGGAGCCGACCGCCGAGGAGCTGCGGCTGATCCGCGAGGTCATCGACCCCAAGGGCCTGCGCGACCGCGAAGTGCGGGTCTGATCCGATGGAGACGGCGTTCACCAAGCTGGTCGGGGTCGAGCACCCGATCGTGCAGACGGGCATGGGCTGGGTGGCGGGCCCGCGTCTGGTGTCGGGGGCGGCCCGTGCGGGCGCGCTCGGCATCCTGGCCTCGGCGACGATGACGATGGACCAGTTGCGGACCGCGGTCCACGAGGTCAAGTCCCGTACGGACGCCCCGTTCGGGGTCAATCTGCGGGCGGACGCCGGGGACGCGGCCGAGCGCGCCCAGCTGATCATCGACGAGGGCGTGCGGGTGGCCTCGTTCGCGCTCGCGCCGTCCAAGGAGCTGATCGCCCGGCTCAAGGACGCGGGCGTGGTGGTGATCCCCTCGATCGGGGCCCGCCGGCACGCCGAGAAGGTCGCGGCCTGGGGCGCGGACGCGGTGATCGTGCAGGGCGGGGAGGGCGGCGGGCACACCGGCGACGTGGCCACGACCGTGCTGCTGCCGCAGGTCGTGGACGCGGTGGACATCCCGGTGATCGCCGCGGGCGGCTTCGGCGACGGCCGCGGACTCGTCGCCGCGCTGTCCTACGGGGCGGCCGGCATCGCCATGGGCACCCGGTTCCTGCTGACCTCCGACTCGACCGTCCCGGACGCGGTCAAGGCCGAGTACCTGAAGGCGGGCGTCAAGGACGTCACCGTCACGACGGCCGTCGACGGGCTCCCGCACCGGATGCTCCGCAGCGAGCTGGTCATGTCCCTGGAGCGGGCGGGCCGTACGAAGGCGCTGGCCAGGGCGGTGCGTCACGCGGCCGGCTTCAAGAAGATCTCGGGCCTGTCCTGGTCCCAGATGGTCCGGGACGGCCTGGCGAT
This sequence comes from Streptomyces sp. NPDC054961, assembly GCF_053609145.1. NCBI lineage: Bacteria > Bacillati > Actinomycetota > Actinomycetes > Kitasatosporales > Streptomycetaceae > Streptomyces > Streptomyces sp. NPDC054961. The sequence continues at coordinate 51,132 of NZ_JBSGWY010000021.1, forward strand.
GAAACACGGCAAGGACCTGTCCTGGAGCCAGGTGCTGCTCGCCGCGAACACCCCCATGCTCCTCAAGGCGTCCATGGTCGAGGGCCGTACGGACCTCGGCGTCATGGCATCGGGCCAGGTCGCGGGCGTGATCGAGGACCTTCCGTCCTGTGCGGAGCTCGTCGCGCGCGTCATGGCCGAGGCCCAGGCGGTGCTGGAGCGCCTGCACGGCCTCACTGCCCCCCACGACACCCCCCACGTCCCCCCGCACTAGCCCGCCACCCTGCCACCACCAGGGTGATTCCCCTCTCCGTTACAGGAGTTGCCCCCTCATGAGCCGTGCCAGAATCCGCCTGGCGACCGCGGTGTCCGCCTCCGCCCTCGCCCTCGCCCTCGCCCTCGGGACCCTGCCCGTCGCCGCGTACGCCGCGCCGGCGCACAGCGCCGCCACCTCCGCCGCCACCGCCGCCGCCCGCGCGGACCGGCTGCCGGCGGAAACCGTTCGTCAGATCCCCCTCCAGGGCGCGGTCAACGTCCGCGACCTCGGGGGCTACCGCACCTGGACCGGCGGCCAGGTCCGCCAAGGCCTGGTCTACCGCTCCGACGCGCTCGGCAAGCTGACCGCCGCCGACGCCGCTCCCCTCGCGGGTCTCGGCCTCACGAAGGTCGTCGACTTCCGCATCCCGATGGAGGTCCAGTACGACGGCGCCGACAAGCTGCCCGCCGGCCTGTCCTCCACCGCCCGCCCCGTCAGCGACCTCGGCCTCTACGGAACCCTGGTCGGCGCGATAGCCAGCGGTGACCCCGTGAAGCAGGAGCAGATGCTCGGCGGCGGCCGTGCCGAGGCGTACATGCGCGACATCTACCGCACGTTCGTGACGAACCCCGAGAGCCGGGCGCAGTTCGCGGCCACCCTCCGTGAGATCGCCGACGGCAAGCAGGGCCCGCTGCTGTTCCACTGCACGTCGGGCAAGGACCGGACGGGCTGGATGAGCTACGTCCTGCTGCGCGCCCTGGCCGTCCCCCAGGACGCCGCCGAGCGCGACTACCTGGCCTCGAACACCTTCCGCGGCCCGTACGACGCCCAGGTGCGGGCGGGCCTCAAGCAGTCCGGCCGGATGCAGAACCCCGATCTGCTGATCCCGCTCCAGGAGGTCCGCCCGGACTACCTGGACGCGGCGACCGCGCAGCTGGAGGCCGACTTCGGCGGCTTCTACGGCTACCTCACCGACGGTCTCGGCCTGGACGTGAAGACCCTGGCGAAGCTCCAGGTCAAGATGGTCCGCTAGGCACGGCGAGACCGGAGGCTGGAGGCGGAAGCCGGAACCGGAAGCCGGAGCCGGAGGCCGGAAACAGCACGGTGCCGGGCGGAGAGGGGGAGGGCAGGCCCACCCCCGGGGAGGAGGAGGAGGAGGGGTCTGGGGGGACGCGG
>NZ_JBSGWY010000021.1:52552-136859 GCF_053609145.1 Streptomyces sp. NPDC054961
CACACAGAGAGCCACCCCCACCCCGGGCGTGGGGTCGCGCCCACCCCCCGGGGGGGGCGGGCGCGGCGGCCCGCGCCCCCGGCCCCCGTGGCCGTACGTCGTGACGGGTCAGGCGGAACGGCGGCGGGCCTGGCCCGCGCCACCCACCCGGCTGCGGGCCGAAGCCGCGGCCGCGCCACCGCCGGAGGCGCCGCCCCCGGTGCGCCGGCCGCGCTCGCCCGCTCCGCCCGTGGCACCGCCCTGGCCGGCCTGGCCGCGGCGGGCCTGGCCCGAGCCGGCGGCCGGGGCCTGACCCGTGGCGGCGCCGCCACCGCCGGAACGGCGGCCGCGGCCGCCGGCGGCCGGAGCCGCTCCCGTACCGGAGCCCGTGCGCGGACCGCCGGAGCGGCGGCGCGCGCCGGAGCCGGAGCCCCCGCCGGCCTGGCCGGCGGAACGCTGACGCGGCGCGGGCGGCTGCGGCACGTCCAGCACCACCGGGATGCCCGAGGGCTCCTTGGCGCCGGTGAGGCGGGCCAGCTCCTCGTCGGAGGACTTGATCTGGGCGGTGCGCGGGGAGATCCCGGCGTCCGACATCAGGCGGGTCATGTCGCGCTTCTGGTCGGGCAGGACCAGCGTGACGACGCTGCCGGACTCGCCCGCGCGGGCGGTACGGCCGCCGCGGTGCAGGTAGTCCTTGTGGTCGACCGGCGGGTCCACGTTGACGACGAGGTCGAGGTCGTCGATGTGGATGCCGCGGGCGGCCACGTTGGTGGCGACGAGCGCGGTGACCTCGCCCGTCTTGAACCAGTCGAGGGTGCGGTTGCGCTGCGGCTGCGAGCGGCCGCCGTGCAGGCCGGAGGCGCGGACGCCGTCGGCGAGGAGCTTCTTGACCATGCGGTCGACCCCGCGCTTGGTGTCGACGAACATGATCACCCGGCCGTCACGAGCGGCTATGCGCGTGGCCACGGCCTTCTTGTCGGTCTCGTCCATGACGTACAGGACGTGGTGCTCCATCGTGCTGACCGCACCGGCGGACGGGTCGACGGAGAAGGCGACCGGGTCGGTCAGGAACATCTTGACGAGCTTGTCGATGTTCTTGTCGAGGGTCGCCGAGAACAGCATGGTCTGGCCCTCGGGCTGGACCTGCTTGAGCAGCGCGGTGACCTGCGGCATGAAGCCCATGTCGGTCATCTGGTCGGCCTCGTCGAGGACCGTGATGGCGACCTGCGAGAGGTCGGCGTCACCGCGGTCGATGAGGTCCTTGAGGCGGCCGGGGGTGGCGACGAGCACCTCGGCGCCGCGGCGCAGGAGGCCGACCTGCCGGTTGATCGACATGCCGCCGACGACGGTCGCGGTGCGCAGATTGACGGACGTGGCGTACGGGGCCAAGGCGTCGGTGACCTGCTGCGCGAGCTCGCGGGTCGGTACGAGGACCAGTGCGAGCGGCTGCTTGGGCTCCGCGCGGCGGCCGGCGGTGCGGGCCAGCAGGGCCAGGCCGAAGGCCAGCGTCTTGCCGGAGCCGGTACGGCCGCGGCCGAGCAGGTCACGGCCGACGAGGGAGTTCGGCAGGGTCGCCGCCTGGATGGGGAACGGCTCGGTGACGCCCTGGGCGGCGAGGGTCTTCAGCAGCGCCTCGGGCATGTCCATGTCCTCGAACGCGGCCACCGGCTCGAGGGCCGGGGTCTGCGGGACGGGCATGGTGAATTCTTGGGGCCTGGCCACGGGTGCGGACTTCTGCCGTCCCGCGCCAGCCTTCGGACGTCCCTGGGCCGCACCTCGACCCCGGGTGGGGCGGCGGCTGGGTCGTGCGGAGCTGGAGCTGGTCATGCGAGAAAGCCCTCCTGAAACCGGCAGGTACTGCTGAGAAATGCACAAACGGGTCGAAACAGCAGACAAGCCGGGGCCCGCACCTACTCGGTGCGGACCCCGGCGTGCTGACTGCCTTAGGCGGGGAGGATGTTCTCCGCCTGGGGGCCCTTCTGGCCCTGGGTGACGTCGAAGGACACGCGCTGGCCCTCGTTGAGCTCACGGAAGCCCTGGGTGGCGATGTTCGAGTAGTGGGCGAAGACGTCCGGGCCGCCACCGTCCTGCTCGATGAAGCCGAAGCCCTTTTCCGAGTTGAACCACTTCACGGTGCCAAGTGCCATTTTGAATCTCCTGAATAGGCGGCAAAGGGCCCCATCCGGAGATTCCGGCAAAACAATAAAAGCGCCTGTCGGAGCATTCCCGTCAGGCGCACATAAAGTTCATGGGTACCACAACTGCAACGAGAACTAAGCTAGCACACGTCGGCCGGGGAGTGCCGTGGCGCTCCTGTGACCTCCGTCGCGCGCGGCCCCACGCGCGCACCCTCGCGCCCACCTGCGCGAGGGCCGCCCGGAGCCGCGAAGGCCTTGTCCCGCTTGGGTCGAGGAGGATCCGCTCCCCCTCCGGGGATCCGGTCGTCACGCCGGGGAGGACCTCTTCGTCCCCGGTCCGAAGATTCACCCGGACGGCGGCGCCGGGGGTGTGCTCGGGCGGTCTGGTCCCGGGGTGCTTGATCGAAAACAATGAAGCCATGACGACGACTCCCCGCTCCCGGGCGCGATCCTTCGACAGCGCCGCCGCCCTCTACGGGCAGTTCCGGCCCGGCTATCCCGAGGCGCTCTACGACACGGTCGAGGAGCTGGCCGGGCGCGGCTTCGCCGGGGCGCGGGTGGCCGACGTGGGGGCGGGGACCGGGATCGGGACGGCGCCGATGCGCGCCCGCGGAGCCGAGGTGGTGGCCGTCGAGCCCGGGGACGGGATGGCGGCGGAGTTCCGGCGCGGGCATCCGGACATCCCGATCGTGCGCGGGGACGGGAACCGGCTGCCGCTGGCGGGCTCCGGGTTCGACTTCCTGACGTACGCGCAGGCCTGGCACTGGACCGATCCGGTCCTGTCGGTGCCGGAGGCCCGCCGGGTGCTGCGGCCGGGCGGGGCGCTGGCGATCTGGTGGAACGACCTGGACGAGTCGGTCGGCTGGGTGGCGGAGCAGGGCGGGCGGATCCGCGCCTTCTTCGCGGAAGACGGCCCGGGCGGTGCGGTGGGCGGGGCCGGTCCGGTGGGCGGGACCGGCGGCGCGGCCGTCAGCTTCCGCACGCTCCCGCGCGGCCTGGACTCGGGCTTCACGACCCGGTCCGTTCCCTGGTCGCGGCGGATCCCGCTGGAGGCGCACCTGGCGCACCTGGCCAGCCACTCGGCGTTCCTGCTGCTGGGCGAGGCCGGGACCCGGGAGTTCCTCGACGCCGAGCGGGAGCGACTGCGTCCGCTCTTTGCGGACGGGGTGGTGGAGGAGCCCTACGTGGTCTCCGTCAGCGTGGCGGTGATTTGAAACCTCCCCTCCCTGAAGGGAGGGGATTCCTAGCTCACTTCGCCTGGCACCTAGCAGGTGGCAGGGCTTACAAGATCAGCACTAGCCGGGTTGAGACCTGCCCGGACGAGCATCACGCGGGCGGAGTTCTTGTCCCTGGGGGACACCGCTCCGCACGCGGTGCACGTATACGTTCTCTCGGAGAGGGGGAGTGCGTGCTTGGTTCTCGCTCCGCACTGCGCGCAGTCCATCGTGGTGTGCGCGGGGTGTACCAGGTACACGGCACGGCCGTGCTTGCGGCCCATCTCGATCAGCGCCGCCTTCGTTGCGCTGATCGCGGCATCAGCTGCTTTGCGGGCCATGGTGGACTTGGCAAGGAACTTCGGGCGGAAGTCCTCCACTGCCAGGGCGTCATGGTCGCGGACCACGGTCCTGGCCCACTTCCGGCCGGTGTCCTGCCGCTGCCGGGCGATCTTCTTCGACACCTTTGCCGCAGCCCGGCGGGCTTTGCGGTATCCGGCGGTATCAGGCCGGTTCTTCGGCGTCTTGCGCCGGGCCATCATCCGCTGGTACCAGGCGAGCTTCCGTGCAGCGTTCCTCCCATGCTGGGGGTGGGGCAGGTCGTGGGCATCGGACGTGGTCGTGGCGGTCTCCCTCACGCCCCAGTCCACCCCGATCACACAGCCGGTCTCCGGCAGCGGCCGGGCCTCGGCAGCCACCACGAACGAGGCGTACCAGTGCCCGAGACTGTCCCGGTACACGCGTACCGAGGAAGGCCCGGAAGAAAGGTCCCGCGACCACACCACCGTCAAGACGATGCCGCCCGCCAAGTGCAGCAGGCCGTCCTTGAGCCGGAACCCGCGCTGCGTGTAGTTCAGCGTCGCCAGCGCCTCGCGCTTGCGCTTGACGCGGGGCATCCCGGCCCGCTGCCGTACCGGCAGCTTCGCCTTGATGTCCTTCAACGCCTTCGCCCGGGACTTGGCGAAATCCCGGACGGTCTGCTGCTGCGGCACTGAGGAACCCGCACGCAGCCAGCCCATCGACTGCCGGGCCTCTGTCAGCATCTTGTCGAGCTGCGCCGGGCCACACGTGATCTTCTCGGCGGCCGTCTTGTTCAGGCCGTTGACCTTGCGGGACATCGCCACACACTCGTTCCACACCCAGCGACACCGCGCCCACTCCCCTTCCAGGGCAGCCAGCGCGGTCGACGACACACGAAGCCGGTACGTGTACCGGGCGTGCCCGCCCCCGTCGGCCATCGCTGCTGTCGTCACGACGATCAACGTACAAGGCGCCACTGACAACGGAAGAAAGTACAGGTCAGAGCAGAGGCGCAGAGAACTCCGCCGCTTCGCGACTCCGCCCCAAGGACCCATTCCCCCCGGCCTGAAGGCCGGGGCCTCCCGGGAGAAATCAGGTGAGACCTGGTGCCCGGCGGTCGTCGTCGTGCACCCCGCTCCCGCTTCACCGCCTCCTGCTCACGGCGCCCCCGTCCGCCCCTGGAGCACCGCCGCCCGGCACTGCGAGGGGCTCCCCCATGCGTCGCGCAGCGGTCGGGCCTTGCGCAGCCAGAGCGAGAGGTCGAGCTCTTCGGTGTAGCCGACGGCGCCGTGCAGCTGGAGCGCGGTCATGGCCGCCGCGTACGCCGCCTCGCCGGCCGTCAGCTTCGCCGCCGCGATCTCCGCGGGTTCGAGCGACAGCGCCGCCGCCCAGAGCAGCGGCCTGGCGAACTCCAGGCCGAGCAGGGTGTCGGCCAGCCGGTGCTTGACCGCCTGGAAGCCGCCGATCGGCGCGCCGAACTGGGTGCGCTGCTTCGCGTACTCCACGGTGCGCGCCAGGAGCGCCTCGCCGACACCCAGGCTCTGGGCGGCCGTGAGCAGCCGGGCCCAGTGCGCGGCGGCGTCCGCCGCCGCGGTGACCGCCGGGCCGGCCGCGAGCAGCTCGCCGCCGTCGTCCGGCAGGGCGAGGCGCCGGGCGGGGTCGGTGGAGGTCCGTGGGGGTGTGGTGGCACCGGCCAGGCGCAGTTCCCCCGCCGGCGACACCGTGAAGAGGTGGGTGGCCGCGTCCGCGTCCAGGGCGTACGGGCCCCCGGCCGGCAGGGTCAGCGTGGCCGTGGTCTCCCCCGCGACCAGCCCGGGGAGGAAGCGTTTCGCCAGCGTCTGGTCGCCGAGCCGGGTGAGGAGGACGGAGGCGGCCGCGGTCTCCACGACCGGGCCCGGCACGCCGACCCGGCCCAGTTCCACGAAGCCGAGCGCCTGTTCCAGCGGCAGCAGGCCCATGCCGTCGTGGGCCTCGTCCGCCGCGAGGGCGAACAGGCCGGTCGGGGCGAGCCGCGCCCAGAGCGCCCGGCCGGGGCTGTGGTCGCCCGCGCCCCAGGCCCGTACGGCGGCCGGGACCCCGGAGGCGCCGAGCAGGCCGCGCAGGGTGCGGGCGAAGTCCGCCTGTTCCTCGGTGAGCAGGAAGCGCATCAGCGGCGGCCCTTCGGGAGGCCGAGCAGTCGCTCGGCGATGATGTCGCGCTGGATTTCGTTGGTCCCGGCGTAGATGGGTCCGGCGAGCGAGAAGATCCACGGTTCGGCCCACGCGCCGTCGGCGAGCTCCGCGTCGGGGCCGAGCAGGTCGAGGGCGCTCTCGTGCAGGGCGATGTCGTACTGGGACCAGAAGACCTTGTTCAGGCTGGACTCGGCGCCGATCGTCTCGCCGGCGGCGAAGCGGGAGGCGTTGGCCCAGGTGAACAGCTGGTAGGCGCGCGCGCCGACCACGGCGTCGGCGACCCGGTCGCGCAGTGCGGTGTCCGCGGGGTCCCCGGCGCTGCGCCACAGCCCCACGAGGCGGTCGGCGGAGGCGAGGAAGCGGCCGGGGGCGCGCAGGGTCAGCCCGCGCTCGTTGCCGGTGGTGGACATGGCGATCCGCCAGCCCTGGCCGGGCTCGCCGATCACGTCCGCGTCGGGCACGAAGACCTCGTCGAGGAAGAGCTCCGCGAAGGCCGGTTTGCCGTCGAGGCGGCCGATGGGCCGCACGGTGACCCCGGGGGCGCGCAGGTCGAACATCAGGTAGGTGAGGCCCTGGTGGGGCCGGGGGGCGGCGGGGTCGGTGCGGAAGATGCCGAAGGCGCGGTCGGCGAAGGCGGCCCGCGAGGACCAGGTCTTCTGTCCGGACAGCAGCCAGCCGCCTTCGGTGCGCACGGCCCTGGAGGTGAGGGAGGCGAGGTCGGAGCCGGATTCCGGCTCGGACCAGGCCTGGGCCCAGATCACCTCGCCGCTCGCCATGGCGGGCAGGACGCGGGCGCGCTGGTCGTCGGTGGCGTGGTCGAAGAGGGTGGGGGCGAGGAGGTTGATGCCGTTCTGGGAGACCCGGCCGGGCGCGCCGGCGGCCCAGTACTCCTCCTCGAAGACCAGCCACCGCTCGATGTCGACGCCCCGGCCGCCGTACCGCTCGGGCCAGGAGACCACCGACCAGCGATCCGCGTGCAGGAGCGCCTCCCATTCCCGGTGCGCGGCGAACCCCTCCTCGGTCTCCAGGGAGGGGAGGGGGGCGGGCGGCACGTGGGCGGTCAGCCAGGCGCGGGCCTCGGCCCGGAAGGCCTCCACGTCCGCCGAATGGTTCAGGTCCATCAGGTGTTCGCCTCCTTCGTGGCGGCGGTGCCGCTGCCGCCGGGCGTTTCCGCCGGCGGCACGGACCTGCTTCCCTAACAAGTGTTTGGTAGGTTAACGTACGGCCATGACCAGCGTCGAGGAGTTCCGTACCGGGCTTCGGAGCCGGGTACGGGCCCGCCTCACCGGCGGGTCCGCCTCCCCCGGCGGCCCCGGCGGCCGCGGCGGGCCGGGCCGGGAGCGCGAGGCCGTCGCCGAGCGGATCCTCGGCCTTCCCCAGGAGGTACGGGCATGAACGCACCGGAGTACGTCGCCGGGCACGGGCTGCTGAAGGACCGTACGGCCGTCATCACCGCGGCCGCCGGGGCCGGCATCGGCGGGGCCACCGCCCGCAGGTTCCTGGAGGAGGGCGCCCGCGTCCTCCTCGGCGACGCGCACGCCCGCCGCCTCAAGGAGAGCGAGGAGGCGCTGGCCGCGGAGTTCGGCGCCGGGCGCGTCACCTCCCTGCCCTGCGACGTCACCGACGAGGACCAGGTCCAGGCGCTCTTCGCGCTCGCCGAGCAGACCTTCGGCGGCCTGGACATCGTCGTGAACAACGCCGGACTCGGGGGGACCGCGCCCCTCGTCGACATGACCGACGAACAGTGGGCCCGGGTCCTCGACGTGACCCTGAACGGCACCTTCCGCTGCACCCGCGCCGCGCTGCGCTCCTTCCGGGCCGCCGGGAGCGGACGCGGGGTGATCGTCAACAACGCCTCCGTCATCGGCTGGCGCGCCCAGAGCGGGCAGGCGCACTACGCCGCCGCGAAGGCCGGGGTGATGGCGCTGACCCGCTGCGCGGCCCTGGAGGCCGCCGAGTTCGGCGTACGGATCAACGCGGTCGCGCCGAGCCTGGCCATGCACCCGCACCTGGTGAAGGTCACCAGCGAGGAGCTGCTGCGCGAGCTGACGGCCCGGGAGGCCTTCGGGCGGTACGCCGAGCCGTGGGAGGTCGCCAACGTCATCGTCTTCCTGGCCGGCGACTACGCCTCGTACATGACGGGCGAGACCGTCTCGGTCAGCAGTCAGCACGCGTAGGCCGGCGCCGGCGTATGACCAGAATGGGCACGTGCCAACGAACAAGCCGACAGCCAAGAAGAAGCCCCAGGTGACGGCGTCGCCCGAGCGCCGCCGCGAACTCCTCGACACCGCCGCCGAGGTCTTCGCCGCGCAGGGCTACAACGCCACCACCGTCCGCAAGATCGCCGATGCCGCCGGGATGCTCGCCGGCAGCCTCTACTACCACTTCGATTCCAAGGAATCGATGCTCGACGAGATCCTCTCCGCCTTCCTGACCGAGCTGTGGGACGGGTACGACACCGTGCTCGCCGCCGGTCTCGGACCCAGGGAGACCATCGAGGCCCTCGTCACCGAGTCGTTCCGGGAGATCGACCGGCACCGCGCCGCCGTCGCCATCTACCAGAAGGAGTCCCGGCACCTCTCCGCCCAGCCCCGCTTCCACTACCTCTCGGACTCGCAGGTCAAGTTCGAGAAGGCGTGGCTGGGGACGCTGGAACGCGGGGTCGCCGCGAAGGTCTTCCGCGCCGACCTGGACATCCGCCTCACCTACCGCTTCGTACGCGACACGGTGTGGGTGGCGGCTTCCTGGTACCGGCCGGGCGGCCAGCACAGTCCCGAGGAGATCGCCCGCCAGTACCTCTCGATGGTGCTGGACGGCATCGCCACCCGCACGTGACCCCTGAGGAGTTCCGATGCCCGAGGCCTACATAGTCGAAGCGGTGCGCACCCCCGTGGGCCGGCGCAAGGGAGGCCTGTCCGAGGCCCACCCGGCCGACCTGGGAGCGCACGTCCTGAAGGCGCTCGTCGAGCGGTCCGGGATCGACCCGGCCGCCGTGGAGGACGTCGTGTTCGGCTGCCTCGACACGGTGGGGCCGCAGGCCGGCGACATCGCGCGGACGGCCTGGCTGGCGGCGGGACTCCCCGAGGAGGTCCCGGGCGTCACCATCGACCGCCAGTGCGGATCCTCCCAGCAGGCCGTGCACTTCGCGGCGCAGGGCGTGATGTCCGGAACGCAGGACCTGGTGGTCGCGGGCGGCACCCAGAACATGTCGATGATCCCCATCGCCTTCGCCTCCCGGCAGGCGGCGGAGCCGCTGGGCCTCACGCAGGGGCCCTACCTGGGGTCGGCGGGCTGGCGGGCCCGGTACGGGGACTCCCCCGTCAACCAGTTCCACGGCGCGCAGCTGATCGCGGAGAAGTGGGGGATCTCGCGGGAGGACATGGAGCGGTTCGCCCTGCGCTCCCACGAACGGGCGCTGCGCGCCATCGACGAGGGCCGCTTCGAGCGGGAGACCGTGCCGTACGGGCCGGTGGCGACGGACGAGGGCCCGCGCCGGGACACCACGCTGGAGAAGATGGCGGGCCTGAAGCCGGTCATGGAGGGCGGCACGATCACGGCGGCGGTCTCCTCCCAGGTCTCGGACGGCGCGGCGGCGATGCTGCTGGCGTCCGAGCGGGCGGTGCGGGAACACGGGCTGCGGCCGCGCGCCCGCATCCACCACCTGTCGGTCCGCGGCGAGGACCCCATCCGCATGCTGTCGGCGCCGATCCCGGCGACGGCCCACGCCCTGAAGAAGACCGGCATGTCCCTCTCGGACATCGACCTGGTCGAGATCAACGAGGCGTTCGCCCCGGTGGTCCTGGCCTGGCTGAAGGAGACGGGCGCGGACCCGGAGCGGGTGAACGTCAACGGCGGCGCGATCGCCCTGGGCCACCCGCTGGGCGCGACCGGCGTCAAGCTGATGACGACGCTCCTGCACGAACTGGAGCGCACGGGCGGCCGCTTCGGCCTCCAGACGATGTGCGAGGGCGGCGGCCAGGCCAACGTCACCATCATCGAGCGGCTGTAGCCCGGGGTCCGCGGTCCCGCCTCCCGGGGTCCCCTTCCCGGGGGTCCGGCCCCCGGAAGCGTCCGCGCCCCGCGCGCCCGGCGGGGTCGTGCTCAGCCCCGCCGGCGCCTGGAGAGCCGGGTCAGGGAGACCGTCTGGGCCAGGACCAGGCCCGCGGTCAGCGCCTCCCAGTACACCGCCCCGTCCGCCCCGTCCGTCCCGTCCGTGCGCGGCGCGTACGCGTCCCATGCCCGGGCGGCGCACAGGGCGATCAGCAGCGCGCCGGCCGCGAGCAGGGTCCGGTGGACGAAGCCGGCGTCGGTGCCGTTCGGCAGTCCGGACGCGAAGGCGAACAGCACCAGCGTCACCGGCAGCCAGTGCGGCTGGTCGCCGCGCAGCAGCAGGGCGGCGGCGAACTCCGCGGCGAGGGCGAGGCAGTTGCGCACCAGTGCCCCGGAGACCGATATCGACATGCACACATCATGCCGGGTGGTGTCGCGCGCGGGGCCGCCGGGGCCGCGCCCCGGCGGCGGCGCTCATCGGGCCGTCATCCCGCCGTCGACCGTGAACTCCGCGCCCGTGATGTACGAGGACGCGTCCGAGCAGAGGAAGAGGACCAGCTCCCCGACCTCCTCGGGCCGGCCGATCCGGCCCAGCGGCACGTGCGACCAGTCCCGCCCCGCGACCGCCTCGCTGACCATGGGGGTGTCGATCGCCCCCGGATGGACCGAGTTGACCCGGATCCCGTCCCCCGCCAGGTCCAGCGCGGCCGACTTCGTCAGCCCGCGCAGCCCGAACTTGGTCGATCCGTACGCCGCGTGGCCCGGGATGCCGGTCAGCCCGGCGGTGGAGGAGACGTTGACGACCGAGCCGCCGCCGCCCGCGCGCAGCACCGGGGCCACCGCCTGGATACCGAGGAAGGGTCCGAGCAGGTTGACCCGGAGCAGGGCTTCGAAGTCCTCCAGGCGCTGGCGCTCCACGTGGGCCGTGCGCCACAGCGCCGCGTTGTTGACCAGCGCCGAGACGGTGCCGAAGGCCCGTACGGACTCCCTGACGACCTCCGCCCAGCTGTCGGCGTCGGCCACGTCGTGGCGCACGTAGATCCCCTGGTCGCCCAGCGAGGTGGCGACCGAGCGGCCCTCCTCCTCCCGGACGTCGGTGATCACGACCCGTGCGCCGGCCTCCGCGCACAGCCGGGCCCCGGCCGCGCCCTGGCCGCGTCCGGCGCCGGTGATGACGACGACCTTGCCGTCGAGGGAGACGGACACGGCTCAGCCCTCCAGCGTGCGCGGGCGCGGGTACGGGTACGGGTACGAGCGCCGGTGCGGGGTCCGGCCCGCACCGGCGGTCCGTCCGGGGGCCGGGCCGACGAGCCGCACGGCGTGGAGCATCGAGAACTTCACGGAGAACCTCCCCGCCGTGCCCACGCACGACACCTGGTACGCATTTCGAATAGGCATATGTCTAGCAGTCATGGTCTCTCGGGGGAAGGGGCCCCACGAGGACCGGTCGTAGACTGCGCTGCGTGGCAGACGAGACGAACGACCGCCCGCTCCCCGCGACCAGCTGGGCGGTGCTCGGGCTGCTCTCCTTCGGGGAGGAGCTCTCCGGTTACGACCTGAAGAAATGGTCGGACCGGTCACTGCGGTTCTTCTACTGGAGCCCGTCCTTCAGCCAGATCTACAGCGAGCTCAAGCGGCTCGAGAAGGCCGGCTACGCCTCCTCGCGGCTCGTCGCCCAGGACACCGGCACCCGCGACAAGCGGGTGTACCGGATCACCGGCGAGGGCATGGCGGCCGTACGGACCTGGGCGCGCGAGGCGCCCGTCGACCCGCCGGTGCTCAAACACGGGCCGATGCTGCGGCTCTGGCTCGGCCACCTGCTGGAGCCGGAGCAGATGCGCGAAGTCCTCGTACAGCACCAGGAGTTCGCGGAGCAGATGCGGCTCCGTGCGGTGGCCGACGCGCAGGACGCGAAGAAAGAGGCCTCGTGGGCCTACCCGGCGCTCACCCTCAAGTGGGCGGAGCGGTACTACGCCTCCGAGCGCGACCTCGCGGGCGCCATGCTGGACGACATCGCGGAGCTGGAGAGCCGCCGCGGTGGCGCGGCGGGCTGAGGACCGACGACGGCCGGCCGGAGCATCGGCCAGGACACGGGGTTCCGCCGCTCCGGCGCTCGTCGTCTTCCAGACGGACGGCGGCCCCGTCAGCAAGCTCGCCGCCGAGAAGTACCTGTGCAAGGCGGCCCGGCTGCCGATGTTCTGGCAGTTCGTCGGCTTCGGGAACACGCGCAGCTCGCAGTTCGACTTCCAGCGCCGGCTCGACGAGCTGCCCGTGCCCGGCAAGCGGCCGGTGGACAACGCGGGCTATTTCCATGCCGGTCAGGACCCGCGCGCCGTCGCGGACCAAACTGGCTGGCGGCGGCCCGTGCGGCGGGCATCGTGCGCGCCTGATCCGGCATTGTCGGTGCCCCGCGCTTTGATGGGCGTATGACGACGAACAACTGGGCCGCGTTCGAGACGGCCGAACCGGAATTCGCGGCGGCCGTCCGGGCGCGCTTCGCGCAGTTCCCGCACCATGTCCTGGCGACCCTGCGCAAGGACGGCTCGCCGCGCGTGACCGGGCTGAACGTCGAGATCCGCGGCGGCGAGCTGTGGCTGGGCATGATGCCGGGTTCGATGAAGGGGAAGGACCTGCGGCGCGACGCGCGCTTCGCCCTGCACACGAATCCCGGCGCGGGCGAGACCATGCCCGACGGGGACGTGCGGATCTCCGGGCGGGCGGTGGAGATCGTGGAACAGCCGGAGCTCCACCGGTACGCGGAGGAGGCCGAGGAGAACGACAGTCCGCACCCCTTCGACCTCTTCCGCGCCGATCTGACGGAGGTGGTCCGCGTCGGCGTCGAGGGCGAGGACCTGGTGGTGCGCTCGTGGACCCCGGCCCGCGGCCTGCGCACCGTCCGCCGGGGCAACGACGACGAGCCGGCCCGCGAGGACACCGCGGGCTAGCCCGGCGGCGGCCCGCGGGGCCGGATCGGCAGCGGGCGGGCGGGCCCGGCCTAGCTCGGCGACGGGCGGGTCTTCGGCAGGGCGGCGGGGTCGACGTCCACCCAGTTCCGGTCGATGTTGATCGTCACGTCCCCGTACGTGGCGTCGTGGTCGCCCCGGAACTGGTGGGCCCGGCGCGCCCCCGCCCACTGGCGGGTGCCCGCCGGCAGTCCGAGGTCGGCGTCGGCGACGGAGGCCGCGCCGTTCCAGCGGGCCGCCCACAGCACGTCGGGCATGCTGTCCGGGGCCTGGTCGTAGTGGGCGCTCAGCGCCTTGACCCCGGAGCTGGCCGCGACGTACGCGGCCGCGCGGTAGCCCAGTTCGTGCAGCCGGACCGTCCAGGCGGTGAGGTAGGCGACGACCGGGGCGTCCCAGGTGGCCCGGTCCGTGTAGTTCTCCAGGTCGTTGTAGAGGACCGTGTTCTCGGCCAGGCCCAGCGCGGTGGCCGCCTGGGCGGCGCCCTCGGCGGCGGCCTTGCCCTGGTCGTTGGCCTCGGAGGGGTCGGTGGACAGTCCGCTGCCGGAGTTGTGCCAGGGCTGGGGGCCGACCCAGATCGGCATCAGGTGCCAGCCCGCCTCGGTCTGCCGGGTCACCCATCCCGCGGTGAGCTGCGGCTGGGCGCAGGCGCGGGCGCGTCCGCCGATGTAGACGCCGACCGCGCCGAAGGGCGAGTCGGCCCGCCAGGCGTCCATGGCCCGCTGGGTGGGTGCGGTACAGGCGTCGAACCCCTCGCCCCGGTAGGACTCCTGGGCGGCCTTGCGGGGGCCGGGGCCGACGGCGACGGCCGGTTCCGCGGAGACCGGGCGCCGGGCCGGGCCGGGGCCCTGGACGGGCGGTGCCGTCAGCGACCGGGCCCGGCCGAGCACCCCGCGCACGGCCTCGGGCGTGGCTCCGTAGGAGACGGTGGCCATCACCCCGGCGCGGCGCAGGGCGTAGCGGAGTTCGTTGCTGTCGCCCCGCACCTTCGGCAGGGGGTCGCCCTCGTCCGCGGGGACGGTCGGGATGTCGGCGCGCGGCGGGGCCCCGTCGAGGGGTTCCAGGTGCAGGGTGTCGGCGCGGGGGGCGACGGCGCGGGCGGCCCCGCAGTCACCCTGCGTGCCCGCGTGCCCGAGGTAGAGGGTGGGCAGGTCGAGGCGCAGGCAGGCCTCGGGGTCGCGGTCGAGGTCGACGACGCGCCAGTCGGCGGGGACGGTGAAGCGCAGCCCGCGGTAGTCGACGGTGCGGCCGTCGGTCGGAGCGGGGAGGGCGGCGGTACGGCCGTCGGCGGTGCGGCCGTCGGCGGTCCCGAGCGGGAGGGGAGCGAGCAGCGCGGCGCCGAGCAGGCAGCTCAACAGCGTGTGGGTGGGCAGCATGTGACGTACTGTTACCAGAACGCGGGGCCCCTCTCCCCGGGAGAACCCCCGCCATTGGCCCGTCCGGCCCAGCCGGGTGTCCCCTGCCCCTGCCGGTCCCGCGCCGCGGGCAGCGCGAAGATCCGCTCCTCGCCCGCCGCGTCCACGAGCTCGACGAGCGCCTGCGCCCGTTCCCACCGGTCCTGCGGCGGGGCCGGCTTCGTGGGTCACCCGCACGAGTGAGGCGGGCTCGGCCCCGTCGCGTCGGGCGGTGCGCTCGGGGCTCTTCCGGGGGTTCGGGTGTCCGCGGAACTCCGCGGTGAAGGAGACGGTCAGCTTCTCGACGATGCCGGCGGCCCGGGCCGGCGGAACGGTGCGCACCCCCACGGCGCACCGGCCCCGCCGGCCCCGCCGGCGGCCTCCCCCGAGGCCGCCGGACCGCTGACCCCACCGGCCTCCCCCGGCGGGGTCAGCAGTTCTTCGCGCCCGGCGGCGGCTTGAAGACCGCGTCCAGTACGCGGTCCGCGGAGACGTCGACCAGGGTCCAGTCCAGCGTGGAGTCCGTGCTCGGCAGGCTCAGGTGCTCCGGAAGCTCGCTCTCCGCGAGCTCCTGCCCCACGTACAGGACGGACAGCGTGCCGCCGCAGCCCGACGGGGGCGGGGGCACGCTGCCCCGGACCAGGCCGTCGCCCGGGCCGACGGCGAGGGTGAGGGTGTCGAGGGGGGCGTAGGTGAACTTGTAGCCGGCCGAGCTCGACGACTTGGTCATGTCCACCCGGAAGTGACTGAGCTTCACCGGCACCGCCTCGCACGGGCGCTGGGAGTTCCTGAGGCTCAGCCATACGCCGTTGTCCACCATGAAGAGGGCCGAGGAGTCCGAGGATGCCGGTCGCTCGCTGCTGCGCAGCCCCTTGAGGTAGGCGGTCATCCCCTTGGTGTCCAGGCCCGCCGTGACCGTGCACGGCGTGGCCGGCAGGGAGAGCGGGGGCGGGGAAGCGGAGGGCGAGGCGGAGGGCGAGGCGGAGGCCGACGGGGACGGGGACGGTGATGCGGGCGGCAGGGACCTGAGGTCTCCCAAGCCCGAACCGGAGCTCGAACAGCCGGCGAGGACGAGCACGGGAAGGGCTACGAACGGAACGGCGAACACACGTAATCGGCGCATCAGGCCTCCACGTCGGGCACGGCCGGGTCACTTCCGATGCTCGCAGCCGGGCCCGGGCGGCGGCATCCGTAGAACCGCCTACGCATCCCCGGCGCCCGATCCGGGTATCGGACATCCGGGGAGGCATCATGACGGACAGGACTCCGCTGGTCGGCCGGGGGGCCGAGCTGGACCGGCTGGACGAGGTGATCGGCGAGGTGATCGGCGAGGCGACCGACGGGGCCGCCGGATCGCCGCGCGTCGTCGACCTCACGGGCCCGGCGGGCATGGGCAAGAGCCGGCTGCTCACCGAGGTCTGCGGGCGGGCCCGGGAGCGCGGGCTGACGGTCCTGCGCGGCCGGGCCACCGAGTACGAACGGCACATTCCCTTCCACCTGTTCACGGACGCGTTCGCCGATCTGGATCCCGAGCTGCTGCGCGGACGGGAACCGGACCCGTCGGTGGCCCCCGTCGTCTACGGGGGGACGCTGCCGGATCCGGGTGCCGCCTCGCATGCGGGCGCGGCCCCTTCGCCGTTCGGCCGTGCGCCGAGCGCACCGGTGGACCGGTTCGCCGTGCACCGCGCCACCGCCCGGATGTTCGCGGCGCTGGCCGGGCCGGGCGGCGCGTCCGCGGAGGGTGCACGCGCCACGGACGGCGCGAGCGGGAGGACCGGCCGGAGCGCGGGCGGCGGGCTGCTCATCGCGCTCGACGACCTGCACTGGGCCGATCCGGCGTCGCTCGAGCTCCTCGACCACCTCGTACGCCACCCGCCCCGCGCCCCCGTGATCATCGTCGTGGCCCGCCGCGACCGCCAGACCTCCCCCTCGCTCGCCGCCGCGCTCACCCGGGGCGTCGACACCGGGGCCGTGCTGCGCCTGGACCTCGGCCCCCTCGGCGAGCGGGCCTGCGTGGAGCAGCTCGCCGGGGGCATGTCGCCCATCCGCGCCGCCCGGCTGTACGCGGCCAGCGAGGGCAATCCGCTCTATTTCCTGACCCTGCTCCAGGGACAGGGACAGGGCCCGGGCCGGGAGGAGGAGCGGGAGCGGGGAGACCGGGAGGGGCGGGGCCGGGACCGGCGCCACGGCCCGCACGGGGCCGGGCCCGGCGCCACGGCCGGCGATCTCTCCGCCCTGCTGCTCGACGAGCTGACCCCGCTCTCGGACACGCAGCGCCGTACGGCCGAGGCCGTCGCCGTACTCGGCGACCACGCCACCGCGCCGCTGATCGCGCGCACGCTGGCCGCCTCCCTCCCGGCGTCCGATCCCGGCCGGCTCGACGCCGACCTCGGGGTGCTGGCCGGCCGGGACCTGCTGCGGCGCGGCCCCGGCGGGAGCTGGTCCCTGCGCCATCCGGTGCTGCGGACCGTGGTGCACGAGAACACCGAGCACCGGCGCCGCACCGACATGCACCGGCAGGCCGCCGCCGCGCTCGCCGGGGCGGGCGCCTCCGCCGCCGTACGGGCCCACCACGTCGAGCGGTCGCTGACCGGCTGGGACCCGGAAGCGGCCGCCGTCCTGCTGGAGGCCGCGGGACAGTCGGAGACCACGGCCCCCGCGAGCTGCGCCCACTGGCTGGGTACGGTGCTGCGCGTGCTGCCCGACACCGCGGAACACCGCGCGCGGCGGCGGGAGCTGGTGCTGCGCCGGGCGCGGGCGCTCAGCGTGTGCGGGGAGCTGCGCGCGAGCCGGGACCTGCTCCACGAGCTGATCGCGGGCCCCGGGAGGGCCGGTTCCCCCCTCGGCGCCGTCCCCCTCGGCGCCGTCCGCCTCGACGGCCGCGCGGAGGAGAGGGAGGAGGAGGACGGCGGGCTGCGCGCGAGCGCCGTCACCCTCTGCGCGTCCATGGAGCGCCACCTCGGACAGTACGGGCCCGCGGTCGCCCTGCTGCGCCGCGAGCTGGGCCGCCGGCCCGCGCCGCGACCGGTCGACGCGCTCGCTCTCGGGCTCGAACTCGGCTCCTCCGCCCCGCACGCGCTGCCGTATCCGGAGGTGCGGGAGGACGTACTGCGCACGTTGGAGCTGGCCCGGCGGCTGGGCGACGAGCCGGCCGAGGCGGGGGCGCTGACGACCATCGCGCTCGGGGAGACGTACGGGGGCGATCTGGCGACGGCCCGGGAGCTGACGGACCGCGCCGCGGCCAGGGTGGACGCGCTGGCCGATCGTGAACTGGCCGGCCTGTGCGAGCCGTTGGCGCGTCTGAGCTGGGCGGAGTTCTATCTGGAGCGGTACCCGGACGCCGAGCGGCACGCGGAGCGCGGTCTGGCCCTCGCCCGCCGCGTGGTCCCCCTCCACCTGCTGCCGCACCTGCTGCTGTGCAAGGCGATCGTCCTCATGAACACCTGCCGGCCGGCGCCGGCGCTGGAGCTGGTGGACGAGGCGGAGAGCATCGCCCGTGGCATCGGCAGCGACGAGCTCCTCGCGCTGGTCCTCTCGAACAAGGCGCAGGTGCTGCTGGTGTCCCTGCCCCCGGGCGACGGCGGCTCGCTGGCCGTCGCCGAGGAGGCGGTCGCGCTGACCGGCGGGCGCAGCAGCTGGTGGGCCTCGCTCGCCTGGTGCGTGCTGAGTTACACCGCCCTGCACGGCGGGGACCCCCGCCGGGCCCGGTCCGCGATGCTGCGGGCGGGCGGCGGTCCGGAACTCGCCCGCCTCCAGCCGACGATGCGTCCGCTGTTCCTGGAGGCCCTGGTCACCGCGGCCGTCACCACCGGCGACCTGGCCGACGCGGAGGCGTGGTCGGCGATGGCCGCCGCGGACGCGGAGCGCCTCGGGCTGCCGGCGCAACGGGCCTCGGCGCTGCGCAGCGCGGGGCAGGTGCTGGTGGGGCGCGGCGAGCCCGGGCCGGCGGCGGACCGGTACGCGCGGGCGGCCGAGGAGGCGGCCCGCTCGGGGGCGACCCTGTGGGAGTCCCAGGCCCTGCTGATCGCCTCCTCGCTCACGGCCCGGTCCGGTGACCCGGCCACGGCGGCGTCCCAGTGGCACCGCGGCCGCCGTCTGGCCGACGCGGGCGGCGCGCACCTCCTCACGGGCCTGGCGGACCTCTTCCCCCCGCCGTCGCCCGCTCCGCCCCGGCCCCCGTCCGCGCCCGCCCTCCCCCGTCTCACGCCGCGCGAGGAGGAGATCGCCGCGCTGGTGACCGAGGGTCTGACCACCCGCGCCATCGCGGCGCGCCTCTACGTCAGCCCGCGCACCGTGGACACCCACCTGAACCACATCTTCAGCAAACTGGGCGTCACCACCCGCTCGGCCCTGGCCGCCCTCACGGCCCGCCGCCTGTCCTGAGCCTCCCGCACGGGGGTGGGGCCAGGGCGGGCCCCGCACGCGCCACAGCGCCCGCCGGCCCTGGTCGGGGAGGTGGCGGGCGCTGTGTCGGAGTTCCGCACACCGTTGTACGGACCGTATGGGGGTCCCGGCGCGCCGGGGGTACGGCGAGGCCGGTGCGGTACCCCTCCCGGAGGTGGGGTACCGCGCCGGCCGCCTGCTAGACGGTGATGGAGCGGTCCGTCGGCTTGACGGGGTACGGCAGGGCGCTGGAGCCGGTCAGGAAGCGGTCCACGCCGCGGGCGGCCGAGCGGCCTTCCGCGATGGCCCAGACGATCAGCGACTGGCCGCGGCCGGCGTCGCCGGCGACGAAGACGCCGTCGACGTTGGTCGCGTACGAGGCGTCGCGCTCGATGTTGCCGCGCGCGTCCATCGCCAGGCCGAACTGCGCGACCAGGCCGTTCTCCTGGTCGGTGCCGGTGAAGCCCATCGCCAGGGTGACCAGCTGCGCGGGGAGGACGCGCTCGGTGCCGGGCTTCTGGGTGAGCTTGCCGTCGACGAACTCGACCTCGACCAGGTGGAGTTCCTGGACGTTGCCGTCCTCGTCGCCCGCGAAGTGGGTGGTGGAGACGGAGTAGATCCGCTCGCCGCCCTCCTCGTGGGCCGAGGTGACCTTGTAGAGCATGGGGAACGTCGGCCAGGGCTGGTTGGCGTTGCGGTCCTCGCCCGGCTTCGGCATGATCTCCAGCTGCGTGACCGAGGCCGCGCCCTGGCGGTGGGCGGTGCCCACGCAGTCCGCGCCGGTGTCGCCGCCGCCGATGACGACCACGTGCTTGCCCTCGGCCGTGATGGGGGGCGCCATGAAGTCGCCCTCCTGGACCTTGTTCGCGAGGGGGAGGTACTCCATCGCGAAGTGGATGCCCTTGAGTTCGCGGCCCGGGACCGGGAGGTCGCGGGAGACGGTGGCGCCCGCCGCGATGACCACCGCGTCGAACCGCTTGCGCAGGCCGGTGGCCGTGACGTCGCGGCCGACCTCGACGCCGGTACGGAACTTGGTGCCCTCCGCGCGCATCTGCTCGATGCGGCGGTTGATGTGCACCTTCTCCATCTTGAACTCGGGGATGCCGTAGCGCAGCAGGCCGCCGACGCGGTCGGCGCGCTCGTACACCACGACGGTGTGCCCGGCCCGGGTCAGCTGCTGGGCCGCGGCGAGACCCGCCGGGCCGGAGCCGATGACCGCGGCCGTCTTGCCGGACAGGCGCTCCGGCGGCTGCGGGGTGACGTCGCCGTTGTCCCAGGCCTTGTCGATGATCGAGACTTCGACGTTCTTGATGGTGACGGCCGGCTGGTTGATGCCGAGCACGCAGGCGGACTCGCACGGCGCCGGGCACAGCCGCCCGGTGAACTCCGGGAAGTTGTTCGTCGCGTGCAGGCGCTCGGAGGCGGCGGTCCAGTCCTCGCGGTACGCGAAGTCGTTCCACTCCGGGATCAGGTTCCCGAGCGGGCACCCGTTGTGGCAGAACGGGATGCCGCAGTCCATGCAGCGGCCGGCCTGCTTGCTGATGATCGGGAGCAGCGAGCCCGGAACGTAGACCTCGTTCCAGTCCTTCAGCCTCTCGGCCACCGGACGGGTGCAGGCGGTCTCGCGCGGGGTGGTGAGGAAGCCCTTCGGGTCAGCCATGGGTCGCCGCCTCCATCATCTTCTCGGTGGTCTCGGACTCCGAGAGTCCGGCCAGCTCGGCGGCGTCCTTGGCGGCGAGCACTGCCTTGTACGTGGTCGGGATGATCTTGCTGAAGCGGGCTGCCGCGGCGGTCCAGTCAGCGAGGAGCTTCGCGGCCACGGTGGAGCCGGTCTCTTCCTCGTGGCGGCGCACCACGTCGTGCAGCCACTGGGCGTCGGTGTCGGAGAGGGCTTCGACCGCGCCCGTGTTGCCGACGTTGACGTTGTCCGGGTCGAGGTCGATGACGTACGCGACGCCGCCCGACATGCCGGCCGCGAAGTTGCGTCCGGTCTCGCCCAGGACGACCGCCGTGCCGCCGGTCATGTACTCGCAGCCGTGGTCGCCCACGCCTTCCGAGACGACCAGGGCGCCGGAGTTGCGGACGCAGAAGCGTTCGCCGGTGCGGCCGCGCAGGAACAGCTCGCCGCCGGTGGCGCCGTAGCCGATCGTGTTGCCCGCGATGGTCGAGTACTCGGCCAGGTGGTCGGCGCCGCGGTCGGGACGGACGACGACGCGGCCGCCGGAGAGGCCCTTGCCGACGTAGTCGTTGGCGTCGCCCTCCAGGCGGAGCGTGATCCCCTTCGGCAGGAAGGCGCCGAAGGACTGGCCGGCCGAGCCGGTGAAGGTCAGGTCGATGGTGTTGTCGGGCAGGCCCGCGCCACCGAACTTCTTCGTGACCTCGTGGCCGAGCATGGTGCCGACGGTCCGGTTGATGTTGCGGATCGCGACCTGGGCGCGGACCGGCAGGGCGCTTTCGGCGGAGCCGGCGTTCAGCGCCTCGGCGGCGAGCTCGATGAGCTCGTTGTCGAGGGCCTTCTCCAGGCCGTGGTCCTGCTCGATCAGGGCGTGGCGGACCGCGCCGTCGGGCAGCTCGGGCACGTAGAAGAGCGGCTCCAGGTCGAGACCCTGCGCCTTCCAGTGCGTGACGGCCTTGCTGGTGTCGAGGAGTTCGGCGTGACCGACGGCCTCCTCGATCGTGCGGAAGCCCAGCTCGGCGAGGAGCTCGCGCACCTCCTGGGCGATGAACTCGAAGAAGTTGACGACGAACTCGGGCTTGCCGGAGAACCGGTCGCGCAGGACCGGGTTCTGGGTGGCGATGCCCACCGGGCAGGTGTCCAGGTGGCAGACGCGCATCATGACGCAGCCGGAGACGACGAGGGGGGCGGTCGCGAAACCGAACTCCTCGGCGCCGAGCAGCGCGGCGATGATGACGTCGCGGCCGGTCTTGAGCTGGCCGTCCGTCTGGACCACGATGCGGTCGCGCAGCCCGTTGAGCAGCAGGGTCTGCTGGGTCTCGGCGAGGCCGAGCTCCCAGGGACCGCCCGCGTGCTTCAGCGAGGTGAGCGGGGAGGCGCCCGTACCGCCGTCGTGGCCGGAGATGAGGACGACGTCCGCGTGGGCCTTGGAGACACCGGCGGCGACCGTACCCACGCCGACCTCGGACACGAGCTTCACGTGGATGCGCGCGGCCGGGTTGGCGTTCTTGAGGTCGTGGATCAGCTGAGCCAGGTCCTCGATGGAGTAGATGTCGTGGTGCGGCGGCGGGGAGATCAGGCCGACGCCCGGGGTGGAGTGCCGGGTCTTGGCGACCCACGGGTAGACCTTGTGGCCGGGCAGCTGGCCGCCCTCGCCGGGCTTGGCACCCTGCGCCATCTTGATCTGGATGTCGTCCGCGTTGACCAGGTACTCGCTCGTGACACCGAAGCGGCCGGAGGCGACCTGCTTGATGGAGGAGCGGCGCGCCGGGTCGTACAGGCGGTCCGGGTCCTCGCCGCCCTCACCGGTGTTGGACTTGGCGCCCAGCTGGTTCATGGCGATGGCGAGGGTCTCGTGCGCCTCCTTGGAGATGGAGCCGTACGACATGGCGCCGGTGGAGAAGCGCCTGACGATGTCGGCGACCGGCTCGACCTCGTCGATGGAGATCGACGGGCGGTCCTCGCTCTTGAACCCGAAGAGCCCGCGCAGCGTCATGAGGCGCTCGGACTGCTCGTTCACCCGGTCGGTGTACTGCTTGAAGATGTCGTACCGGCGGTTGCGGGTGGCGTGCTGCAGGCGGAAGACCGTGTCCGGGTCGAACAGGTGCGGCTCGCCCTCGCGGCGCCACTGGTACTCGCCGCCGATCTCGAGCGCGCGGTGCGTGGCCGCGATGCCGGAGGCTGGGTACGCCTTGGCGTGGCGCGCGGCCACCTCCTTGGCGATGACGTCGAGGCCGGCGCCGCCGATCTTGGTGGCGGTGCCCTGGAAGTACGCCTGGACGAACTCCTCGTTCAGGCCGACGGCCTCGAAGACCTGGGCGCCGCGGTAGGAGGCGACGGTGGAGATGCCCATCTTGGACATGACCTTCAGGACGCCCTTGCCCAGCGCGTAGATCAGGTTCTTGATGGCCTGCTCCGGCTCGAGGCCGGACAGGAAGGTGCCCGCGCGCAGCAGGTCCTCGACGGACTCCATGGCGAGGTACGGGTTGACCGCGGCCGCGCCGTAGCCGATGAGCAGCGCGACGTGGTGGACCTCGCGGACGTCGCCGGCCTCGACCAGCAGGCCCACCTGGGTGCGCTGCTTGGTGGCGATGAGGTGGTGGTGCACGGCCGAGGTGAGCAGCAGCGACGGGACCGGCGCGTGCTCGGCGTCGGAGTGACGGTCCGAGAGGACGATCAGGTGCGCGCCGTTCTCGATGGCCGCGTCGACCTCGCCGCGGATCTCCTCCAGGCGGGCGGCGAGCGCGTCGCCGCCGCCCGAGACCCGGTAGAGGCCCGAGAGGGTGGCGGCCTTCATGCCCGGCATGTCGCCGTCGGCGTTGACGTGTATCAGCTTGGCGAGCTCGTCGTTGTCGATCACCGGGAACGGCAGCGTGACGCTGCGGCAGGACGCGGAGGTCGGCTCCAGCAGGTTGCCCTGCGGGCCGAGCGAGGACAGCAGCGAGGTGACGAGCTCCTCGCGGATGGCGTCCAGCGGCGGGTTGGTGACCTGCGCGAAGAGCTGGGTGAAGTAGTCGAAGAGCAGCCGGGGGCGCTCGGACAGGGCCGCGATCGGGGAGTCCGTGCCCATGGAGCCGAGCGGCTCGCCGGCGGTGCGGGCCATCGGCGCGAGGATGACGCGCAGCTCTTCCTCGGTGTAGCCGAAGGTCTGCTGGCGGCGGGTGACCGAGGCGTGGGTGTGGACGATGTGCTCGCGCTCGGGGAGGTCCTCGAGCTCGATCTCGCCGGTCTCCAGCCATTCGGCGTAGGGGTGCTCGGCGGCCAGCGCGTCCTTGATCTCGTCGTCCTCGATGATCCGCTTCTGGGCGGTGTCGACGAGGAACATCTTGCCGGGCTGCAGGCGGCCCTTGCGGACGACCTTGGCCGGGTCGATGTCGAGGACGCCGACCTCGGAGGAGAGCACGACGAAGTCGTCGTCGGTGACCCAGTAGCGGCCGGGGCGCAGGCCGTTGCGGTCGAGGACCGCGCCGACCTGGGTGCCGTCGGTGAAGGTGACGCAGGCGGGGCCGTCCCAGGGCTCCATCTGCGTGGAGTGGTACTTGTAGAACGCGCGGCGGGCCGGCGACATGGAGGTGTGGTTCTCCCACGCCTCCGGGATCATCATCAGCACGCTGTGCGGAAGCGAACGGCCGCCGAGGTGGAGCAGCTCCAGGACCTCGTCGAAGGAAGCCGAGTCGGAGGCGTCCGGGGTGCAGATCGGGAAGATCCGCTCCAGTGCGCCCTCGCCGAACAGGCCGGAGGCCAGCTGGGACTCGCGGGCCCGCATCCAGTTCCGGTTGCCCTTGACCGTGTTGATCTCGCCGTTGTGCGCGACGAAGCGGTACGGGTGGGCGAGCGGCCAGGACGGGAAGGTGTTCGTCGAGAACCGGGAGTGGACCAGGGCGATCGCGGACGCGAAGCGGCGGTCGGAGAGGTCCGGGAAGAAGGGCTCCAGCTGGCCGGTGGTCAGCATGCCCTTGTAGACGATGGTGCGCGCGGAGAGCGACGGGAAGTAGACCCCGGCCTCGCGCTCGGCGCGCTTGCGCAGCACGAACGCCGTGCGGTCCAGCTCGATGCCGCTGCTCCCGCTCCCTCCCCCAGAGCCTTCGGCCTGGGAGGTACCCCCGGTCACGAAGAGCTGCGAGAAGGCCGGCATGGTGGCGCGGGCGCCGTTGCCGAGCAGGTCCGGGGTGACCGGGACCTCGCGCCAGCCGAGGACCGTCAGGTTCTCCTCGGCCGCGATGGCTTCGATCTGCTCCACGGCGACGGCCTGTGCGGTGCCGTCGGCGGGGAGGAAGGCGATGCCGACGGCGTACGCGCCGGCCTCGGGAAGGTCGAATCCGGCCGCCTCGCGCAGGAACGCGTCCGGGACCTGGGAGAGGATGCCGGCGCCGTCGCCGGAGTCCGGCTCGGAGCCGGTGGCGCCCCGGTGCTCGAGGTTCCGCAATACGGTCAGCGCCTGCTCGACCAGCGTGTGGCTGGCCTCGCCGGTGAGGTTGGCCACAAAGCCGACGCCACAGGCGTCGTGCTCGTTGCGCGGGTCGTACATGCCCTGCTGGGCGGGGCGACCGTCCATGGGCGACCAGGCGGTGTTGCTGAGGCCGGTCGCGGAGTGCGTGGATGCGGAACGCATCGGCTCTCCCGTCGTCGTCGTGGCATATGTGCATAGCCGAGGGACGACGTTGGCCCTCTGCGAAATTTCGTGCAGATTACATGATGACGACAATCCCGAGAAGCGGATATGCCATTCCAACATGCGGACACCGCGCGAAGCAGACAAGAAGGGACGATCGCAGGTGCCTGGTGTGCGAGGCAC
The DNA here is from genome assembly GCF_053609145.1 of Streptomyces sp. NPDC054961. Lineage (NCBI taxonomy): Bacteria > Bacillati > Actinomycetota > Actinomycetes > Kitasatosporales > Streptomycetaceae > Streptomyces > Streptomyces sp. NPDC054961. The sequence goes on from NZ_JBSGWY010000021.1 coordinate 77,612, forward strand.
GGGCGAAGGTCCCGTGCGGGGCGGGCTTCATTGCCCGGCGCCCTGGGTGTGATGCCCGGCGGGGACTGGTTCGAAACCGCCGAGTAACCGACTACTTATGCTGCGTACCGCATAGTGTCTCACTCCCTGCCGGGTCAGCCTACGGCTCCACCGAGCCAGGTTCCCAGGATGTACGTCACACCCGCGGCCGCGCCACCCAGGACCAACTGGCGCGTTCCGCTGTACCACCACGACCGGGCGGTGACCCGGGAGACCACGGCGCCGCACGCGAAGAGCCCCGCCAGCGCCAGCAGTACGGCGGGCCACAGGACCGTGGCGCCGAGCAGGTACGGCAGCAGCGGAACCAGCGCGCCCAGCGCGAAGGAGCCGAAGGAGGACACGGCGGCCACCATCGGCGACGGCAGGTCGTCGGGGTCGATCCCGAGCTCCTCGCGGGCGTGGATCTCCAGCGCCTGCTCCGGGTCGCGGGACATCTGCAGGGCCACCTCACGGGCCAGCGCCGGCTCGACGCCGCGCGACACGTAGAGCTCGGCCAGCTCCTCCATCTCGTCGACGGGGTGCTTGCGCAGCTGCTGGCGCTCTATCTCCAGCTCCGCGAGGACGAGCTCGCGCTGCGAGGCGACGGAGGTGTACTCGCCCGCCGCCATCGAGAAGGCGCCGGCCGCGAGACCGGCCAGGCCGGTGATCACGACGGTCTGCGGGGAGACCGCGCCGCCGGCCACACCGGTCATCAGGGCGAGGTTGGAGACGAGCCCGTCCATGGCACCGAAGACCGCCGGGCGCAGCCATCCACCGTTGACGTCGCGGTGGGTGTGGTTGTCGCGGTGGGCGGTGTGCAGCGAGGCTTCGATGTCGATGATGGACATGGCCGTTTTCTCCCCTTTTGTACGAGTGGGTACGCGGAGGCGCGCGGCGCTCGACGCGCGGACACCCACTCCCCCTGAACACCTCGAAACTACGCACGATTTTCGGCGCCCGCTAGCAAGGAAGGCCGTACTTACCTGGGGTTTTGGAGGTCGGCGACCGGGTGACGGGGGTGCGGGCGGGGTGTTTTGCGGCGAGCGACAAACCACATGCCATGGCACAAATCCCCCAAGGGCTCAATATGAGTCCCATCAAGTTGGAGAGGCGCGCCATGGAGCTGATTGCATGCAATCCGCAGGTCCTCCTCGAACGGGCCAGGGGCGCTCTTCTGGGACTCGCGGTGGGTGACGCGCTGGGCGCCCCCGCGGAGAACATGAAGCCGTCCGAGATCCGGGCGAAGTGGGGCCGGATCGAGGGCTTCGTCTCGGACGACCCGGCCGGCACCGACGACACGGAGTACGCGATCTTCTCGGGCCTGCTGCTGGCCCGCCACGGGTCGGCGCTCACCGTCGCGCACGTCGAACGCGCGTGGCACCACTGGATCGCGGACCTGGACGAGGGGCCGTTCCGCGGCGCGGGCTTCAGCGAGCGCGGCACCCTCGAGAACCTCCGCCGGGGCCTGGCGGCCCCCATCTCGGCGCAGCACCGGCACGCCTGGTCGGACGGTCTCGCCATGCGGGCGGCCCCCTTCGGGGTCTTCGCGGCGGGCCGCCCGGCGGAGGCGGCCCGGCTGGTCGCCATCGACGGCTGCGTCAGCCACGACGGCGAGGGCATCTACGGCGGCCAGGCCGTCGCGGCGGGCGTCGCGGCGGCGATGGCGGGCGGCTCGCCCGCCTCCGTCGTCTCGGCGGCGCTGTCGGTCATCCCCTCGGACTCCTGGACGGCCCGGTCCCTGCGCCGGGCGGTCACGGCGGCGCCGCGTGGCGAACGGGCCGTGCGCTCCGCGGTGGTCATCGGCGGCTACCCGTGGACGGACCTGGCCCCCGAGGCGGTGGGCCTGGCGTTCGGGGCGTTCGCCGCGTGCCGCGGGGACTTCCCGTCCTCGGTCCTGACGGCCGTGAACATGGGCCGCGACGCGGACACCACCGCGGCCGTGGCGGGCGCCCTCGCCGGAGCGATGTCCGGCGCCCCCGCCATCCCGGCCGCCTGGTCCTCGGTGATCGGCCCGGTCCGCGGCAGCTGCCTCCCCTCGATGCGCGGCTACCACGTCCTGGACATCGCGGACCTCCTCACCCCGGAAACCGAGACCCCCCGATGACCCTGACCACCCCGCCCCCGGCGACCCCGGCCCCGGCGACCGCGGCCCCTGAGCCGGACGGCCTCCCGTCGGACGGCCCCCGGCCCTCCACACCCGCCGCCCCGACCCCCGACCCGGGCACCGACCCGGGCGCCGAGGCCCGCCTTCCCGGGTCGGCCCGGGACCTGGCCGTGGGAAGGCCCGGGGGCGGAGAGGAGGACCCTTCCTCCCCTGCTCCCGGCCGCGCCACCGGCCCCGGCCCCGGCATCACCCCCGCCGCCTCCCCCGCCGGGCAGGGCGACCCGCAGCGCGCGCGGGCCCGTACCGCCGTCACCGCGTACGCGGCGCCGCCTCGTAGCGCGCCCTCACCGGTCTCCCCCGCAGGGGCACCCGCCTCCGCCCCGGAGCACCCCGCAGGGGTCCGTCGGATCGAGGGGCTGCTCCTCGGTCTCGCCGCCGGCGACGCCGCCGGGTGGCCCGCGGCGCGGCACCGGGCCAGCCGGATGCCCGAGTGGACCCGCCGGCTGACCCGTGAGCTCGACACCTTCGCCGAGCAGAACGCCACCACCACCCTCCCCGTCCCCATCGCCCTCAACCAGCCCCCGGAGCCGCTGCGCCTCGGCCCGTCCGACGACGCCGAGTGGGCCGCGTTCGCCGCCGAGTCCGTCCTCACCGCCGCCGGGGTCCTGCTCAGCGACCTCTCCCGGTCCCGCCGCATGCGCGCCGCCATCGACCTCGCCTGGAACGCCCTGGCCAGCGAGGTCGCGGCGGCCGCGGAACGCGCCCCCGAGGTGGAATCCGCCGTCCTCCCCCTCCGCGCCCGGATCTCCGTCCGCGCGGGCCTCGGCAACCTCGCCACCGGCCTGCGTCCCCCCGCCACCGGCCACGACAACCCGCACTACTTCGACGACGCCGCCTGCATCCGCGCCTGTGTCCTCGCCGTCGTCCACCCCGGGGACCCGGCCGCCGCGGCGGACCTCGCGGAGTTCGACGCCCGGTACACCCAGGACGGCGACGGGGTCCACGGCGCGCGGGCCATGGCCGCCGCCATCGCCACCGCCCTCGGCGGATCCGGTACGGACGCGGCCGTGGACGCCGCCCTCGAACAGCTCCCCGAATCCACCGAGATCGGCCGCAACGCCCGCCACGCCGTGGAGCTCGCCCGCGCGGAACCGGACGGCGGCGCCTTCGCCATCGTCCCGCTCCTGGAGCACCAGATCGTCGACCACGTCTACAGCTACGGGATCGCGGCCGCCGAGACCGTCCCCGTGGCCCTCGCCCTGGCCACCGCCGCCCGCGGCAGGGTCGACGAGGCGGTACCGGCCGCCGCCTGCCTGTCCCGGGTCGCGGACTCCGCCCCCGCCCTCGCCGGCGCGCTGACCGGCGTGCTCGGCGGCGGTGACTCGGTCCCCGCCGCCTGGCGCGCCGCCTGCCGGACCCTCTCCGGCTGCGCCCTCCCCCATCTGGCGGGCACCGACCTCGTCGAACTCGCCGCCCTGCTCGCCCGTACGGAACTCACCTCGCCCAAGCCCCAAGGAACGACCCGACCATGACGACGCCCCCCGCCCCCGCCTCGGCCCCCACCTCGACCCCCACTACCACCTCGGCCCCCGCCCTCACGTCGGCCCCCACCCTGGAAGACCGGATCACCGGCGCGCTCGTCGGCGCGGCCGTCGGCGACGCGCTCGGCGGCCCGGTGGAGGGCTGGACCCCGGAACAGATCGTGGAGCGGCACGGCGGCCGGGTGCACGGCATCGTCGGTCCGTGGCACGAGGACTGGCGCACGGCCCGCCCGATCGCGCCGTACCACAAGGGCGACGGCCACGTCACCGACGACACCCTCATGACGCACGCGCTGGTCCGGGTCTACGAGACCGTGCGCGACCACCTGGACGCGTACTCCGTCGCCGAGCACCTGGTGCCCGACCTCATGACCACCCCCCGCTGGATCCCCGAGCTGGAGGCGGAGGCCCTCCCCCTCCAGCGGGTCTTCCTCGCCGAGAAGTGGATCGTGACCCGGCTGCACTACGCGCACGTCGACCCACGGGAGGCGGGCACCGGAAACATCGTCAACTGCGGCGCCGCGATGTACATGGCGCCGGTCGGCCTCGTCAACGCGGGCCATCCGGCCGGGGCCTACGCGGAGGCCCTGGACATCGCCGGCGCGCACCAGTCCTCGTACGGGCGGGAGGCGGCGGGCGTGTTCGCGGCGGCGGTGGCGGCGGCGTGCGTACCGGGCGCGACCGCCTCCTCGGTGGTCGAAACGGCCCTGTCCCTGGCCAAGGACGGCACGGGCGCGGCGATCGCGGCCGTCTGCGAAGCGGCCGTCCACCACCGGGACTTCGAGTCCGCACTGGCTCCGCTGCGGGCGGCCGTGGCCCCGTACGACTCGGTCGGCCCGGACTACCGCAAGCCCTCGCTGGGCGCGCGGCGGCCGTCGCGCCTGCACGCGATCGAGGAACTGCCCATCGCCCTCGGCATGCTGCTCGTCGCCGACGGGGCCTACGAGGGTTCCGTGCTCGGCGCCGTCAACTACGGCCGGGACTGCGACTCCACCGCCACCATGGCGGGAGCGATCGCGGGCGCCCTGTCCGGCGGGGCGGCGATCCCGCCCGCCTGGTCCCAGCAGGTCGCGGAGGCCAGCCGCCTGGACCTGCACGCCCCGGCGACCGCGCTGGCCGCGGTGACCCGCGAGGTCTTCGCCCGCGACCGCGACCGCCGCCGCACCCACGAATCCGCCTTCACCGCCCTGACGGCCCCCCGATGACCCCCTCCGCCCCGGGCCCGCCCCCACTGCGACCCGCCGACGCCCCCCTCCCCCCGCCTCCGGACACCACGACGCACGCCACCCCGCACCCCATCCGGACCGCCGGGACGGCCCTCGCCCTCGGCACGCCCTCGGTCCGGGCGCCCCAGCCCTGCGGGGCGCCGAGCGACCGGGCCCTCCGGCTGACCTGGGTCCAGCCCGAGGACCTGGTCGGCCACGAGTTCCGCCAGGCCGAGGAGGACGGCCGCGCGCGGGCCGCTGAGCCGCTGCTGCGCGTCTGGCTCGCCGCGGGCGGCCACCGGGCCCCGGCCCGCGCGGGAGCATCCCCCGCCCCGGCCCCGCCGGAGCTCCGCTCCCTGGCGACCGACCTCCTGACCGCCCTCGCCGCCCTCCCCCGCCCCACCCCCCACGCCGAACCGGACACCTGGCCCGCCATCACCACCACCTGGCCCACCCCCGCCCCACCCCCGAACGCCGCCGCCCCTGCCCGGGCCCAGGAGAGCTCGGCCCCCGCCACGCACCGGGCCGCCCCCGCAGGACCGCGCATCGCCGTCGCCCCACGGGCCCCCGCAGCCGCAGCCACCCCCGACACCGCGCTGCGCCGCAGGCTGGAGGCCGCGTGGGTCGGGCGTGCCGTCGGCTGCGTGCTCGGCAAGCCCGTCGAGAAGCTGCCGCTGGACGGGATCCGGGCGCTGGCCCGGGCGGCCGGGAACTGGCCGCTCGACGCGTGGTTCACCGCCCGGGGGGTCCCCGCGGAGCTCCTCGCCGCCCACCCGTGGAACCGCCGCTCCGCCCCCACCTCCCTCGCCGAGAACATCGACGGCGCCCCCGAGGACGACGACCTCAACTTCCCCCTCCTCGGCCTGCTCCTCCTCCAGCGCCACGGCAAGGAGTTCACGACCGCCGACGTCGGAAGGCTCTGGCTCGACGAGCTCCCGGCGGGCCGTACCTTCACCGCCGAACGCGTCGCGTACCGCAATCTCCTCCAGGGTCTGGAGCCCCCGGCCACCGCCACCCACCACAACCCGTTCCGGGAGTGGATCGGCGCCCTCATCCGCGCCGACGTCCACGGCTGGACCAACCCGGGCGATCCGGCCGCCGCCGCCGCGCAGGCCTACCGGGACGCCGCCCTCACCCACACCGGCAACGGCGTCTACGCCGCCCTGTTCGTCGCCGCCGCCACCGCAGCCGCGGCCGCCGGACGGGCCGACGTCCACACCGCGCTGCGGGCCGGGCTGGCCGTCGTACCGCCCCGCTCGCGCCTCGCCGAGGCCGTCCGCTTCGCCCTCGCGACCGGAGCGGCCGCACGGGACGCGGGCACCGCCTTCGATACGGTCGTGGACCGTCTCCACGCCCGCTACGGCCACTACCACTGGGTCCACGCCGTCCCCAACACCGCACTGATCGCCGCGGCCCTCACCCACGCCGACGGCGACTTCACCCGTTCCATCTGCCGCGCCGTGTCCGGGGGCTGGGACACCGACTCCAACGGCGCCACCGCCGGAGCCCTCGCCGGGATCCTCGCCGGGGCCCCGGAGAACCTTCCGCGGCGCTGGACCGCCCCCCTGAAGAACCGCCTCGCCACCACCGTCCCCGGCTTCGACGGCATCGGCTTCGACACCCTCGCCCACCTCACCGCACAGGAGGCAGCACGCTCATGACGGCCATCGCCGTGCTCGGCAGTACCAACATGGACCTCGTCGCCTACGTCCCCAAGGCCCCCCGCCTCGGCGAGACCGTCACCGGCCGCGCGTTCCGCACCGTTCCCGGCGGCAAGGGCGCCAACCAGGCCGTCGCCGCCGCCCGCGCCGGCGCGAAGGTGGTGATGATCGGCGCCGTCGGCGCGGACGAGTTCGGGGTACGGCTGCGCTCGGCGCTCGCCGCCGCCGGGGTCGAGACGACGGCCCTGCGCACCGTCGAGGGCGCCAGCGGCACCGCGCACATCACCGTGGACGACGAGGGCGGCAACAGCATCATCGTGATCCCCGGGGCGAACGCACAGGTCACCGCCCTGGAGCCGGGCGACTTCACCCGCATCGGCGCCGCGGGCGCCCTCCTCCTCCAGCTCGAACTCCCCCTGGAGGCCGTCCTCGCCGGCGCCCTCGCCGCCCGCGCCCGGGGCGTCCGTACGATCCTCACCCCGGCCCCCGCCCAGCCGTTGCCCTCCGGACTCCTGGCCGCCACCGACCTGTTGGTGCCCAACGAGCACGAGGCCGCGGCCCTGACCGGCCTCACCGATCCGCACCGGGCCGCCGCGGCCCTGCTCCACGACGTGCCGGAGGTGGTCGTCACCCTCGGCTCGGCCGGGGCCCTGTACGCCGCCCGGGGCCGGGAACCGCTGACCGTGCCCGCCCCGCGCGTGCGCGCCGTGGACACCACCGCCGCCGGGGACACCTTCGTCGGGGCGCTCGCCGTGGCCCTCGGCGAGGGCCGGCCCGTGCCGGCCGCCCTGCGCTGGGCTTCCGCGGCCGCCGCGCTGTCCGTCCAGCACCCCGGCGCACAGGACTCGATGCCGTCCCGCGCGCAGATCGACGCCTTCGCCCTCTCCCCCGACCCGGCCCCGGACCTGGACCCGCCCGCGGGCGCGGACCCGGCCGGACCCGGGGACTCCGCCCGCCCGCGGCAGGACGGCCGCCGTCCGGGGGCCGCCTCGTGACCCCCGCCGGTTCCCGACCCGCCCCCCTGGAAGGGCTCCGGGTCCTCGACCTCGCCACGCTCTTCGCCGGGCCGCTGGCCGCCACCCTCCTCGGAGACTTCGGCGCCGAGGTCGTCAAGGTCGAGCACCCCCGCCTCCCCGACCCCTCCCGCGGCCACGGCCCCGCCAAGGACGGCATCGGCCTCTGGTGGAAGCTGCTCGGCCGGAACAAGCGGACGATGACCCTGGACCTGTCCACGCCCGGCGGCCGCGACACCCTGCTGCGCCTGGCCGCCACCGCCGACGTGGTCATCGAGAACTTCCGCCCCGGCACCCTGGAGCGCTGGGGCCTCGGCTGGCCCGAGCTGTCCGCCGTCAATCCGCGGCTGGTCCTGGCCCGCGTGACGGCCTTCGGCCAGGAGGGCCCGTACGCCCACCGGCCCGGTTTCGGGACCCTCGCGGAGGCGATGAGCGGGTTCGCCGCGATCACCGGGGAGCCGGAGGGGCCGCCGACGCTGCCGCCGTTCGGGCTGGCGGACTCCATCGCGGCGCTGACCACCGCGTACGCCGTGATGACGGCGCTGGCCGGCCGTGACCGCACCGGGCACGGGCAGGTGGTGGACCTGGCGATCATCGAGCCGGTCCTCACCGTGCTGGGCCCGCACCCGCTCTGGTACGACCAGCTCGGCTACGTCCAGCCGCGCACCGGGAACCGTTCCACCAACAACGCCCCCCGCAACACGTACCGCAGCGCGGACGGCCGCTGGCTCGCGGTCTCCGCCTCCGCCCAGTCCATCGCCGAGCGCGTGATGCGGCTCGTCGGCCGCCCCGATCTGACCGGCGAGCCCTGGTTCGCGACGGGCGCCGGACGGGCCGCCCACGCGGACGTCCTCGACGACGCCGTCGGGGCCTGGATCGCCCGGCACAAGGCGGACGAGGTGACGGCGGCGTTCGAGGAGGCCCAGGCCGCGGTCGCGCTGGTCTACGACGTACGGGACGTCATGGCCGATCCGCAGTACGCGGCCCTGGACACCATCACCGAGGTCGAGGATCCCGAACTCGGCCCGATCCGCATGCAGAACGTCCTCTTCCGCCTCTCCGGGACCCCCGGCGCGATCCGCTGGGCGGGTCGCCCGCACGGCGCGGACACCGAGGCCGTCCTCACCGAACTCGGCCTCTCCGAAGCCGAGATCACCACGTTGCGTACGGAAGGGGCACTGTGATCCTGACCTGGCTCTACGTCCCGGGCGACCGCCCGGACGTCGTCGTCAAGGCCCTGCGGGCCGGGGCCGACGCCGTCATCGTGGATCTGGAGGACGCGGTATCGGCCTCCCGCAAGGAGTACGCCCGCGCCGCCACCGTCGAACTGCTCGGCTCCCGCCACCAGGTCCCGGTGCACGTCCGCGTCAACGCCCTCGACTCCCCCTGGGGCGGCGCCGACCTCACCGCCCTCGGCCGGCTCGGGGGCCTCGCCGGACTGCGGCTGCCCAAGATCTCCGCGCCCGAGCAGATCGCGTGCGTCGCCGAGCGCACCGGCGGAGCGGTGGCCCTGTACGCCCTGCTCGAATCGGCGCTCGGCGTGGAGCGGGCCTACGACATCGCCCGCGCGCACCCCGCCCTGCGCGGGCTGTCCCTGGGCGAGGCCGATCTGCGGGCCGATCTCGGGGTCACCGCCGAGGCGGGTCTGGACTGGCCGCGCTCCCGGGTGGTGGTCGCGGCCCGCGCGGCCGGCCTCGCACCGCCGGCCCAGTCCGTGTTCCCCGACATCCGGGACCTGGAGGCGCTGGCCGTCTCCTGCGCCCGGGGCCGGTCGCTGGGCTTCCTGGGCCGCGCCGCGATCCACCCGCGCCAGCTCCCGGTGATCGAGCGGGCCTACCTGCCGGGGCCGGCGGAGGTCACAGCGGCCGAGGAGATCGTGGCCGCGGCCCGCCGCACCCCCGGCGCGCTGGCCCTGCCCGACGGCCGCTTCGTCGACACGGCGATGCTGGCCGGCGCGGAACGGGTCGTCGCCCTGGCCCGGCGGGGCGTCCCCGTGCCCTCCTGAGCGCGCCGCCGCGGGGCCCCGCCGCCGGACGGAGAAAACGGGAGGGGGGGGGGGGGGGGGCGCGGCGCGCGCCGCGGGGGGGGTTGGGGGGGGTGGGGGGGGCTGGGTGTTGGGGGGGCGCGCGGCGGGGGCCCCCGCCGCGGGGCGGGAGACGCGGGGGGGGGGGCCGCGGGGGGCCGGCCCCCCCCTCCCGTGGTGACCGGTGACCCGGTCAGAGCTTCTTGGCCTCGGTGGCCCGGGGCGCGTCCCCGGCTGCCGTGTCCTTGCCGTCGGCCTCGGTCCCCGCCGCGGCCTCGGCGTCCTTCGGGGCGATGTCCTTCGGCTCGGCGTCCTTCGGCTCGGCGTCGGCCTCGCTCTTGGCGCCCTCGGGGCCGTCTCCGGCTCCGGCATCCGCCCCGGCCTCGCCGTCCTCGGCCTTGACCTCGGCCTCGGCCGCGCCGTCCCCGGCGCCGGTCACGGCGTCAGCGGTGTCACCGGCGTCCGGCTCGACGATCTCCTCGCGGCCCGGCCGCAGCTTCGCCGACAGCACCAGGTACGTCACGGCGAGCACGAAGACGACGATCGAGGTCCACACGTTGAGCCGCAGGCCCAGGACGTGGTGGGCCTCGTCGACCCGCATGTACTCGATCCAGCTCCGCCCGACGCAGTACGCGGCCACGTACAGCGCGAACGCGCGCCCGTGCCCGAGCTTGAAGCGGCGGTCGGCCCAGATCACCAACAGGGCGACCCCGACGCACCACAGCGACTCGTAGAGGAAGGTCGGGTGGTAGGTCCCGGCGACGCGGTTCGGGCCGTCGGTGATCTCCACCGCCCACGGCAGGTCGGTGGCGCGGCCGTACAGCTCCTGGTTGAACCAGTTGCCCCAGCGCCCGCAGGCCTGGGCCAGCGCGATCCCGGGGGCCAGGGCGTCCGCCCAGGCCGGCAGCGGGATGCCGCGCAGCCGGCAGCCGATCCAGGCACCGACCGCACCGAGGGCGATCGCGCCCCAGATGCCGAGGCCGCCCTGCCAGATCTTGAAGGCGTCGACCCAGTTCCGGTCTTCGCCGAAGTAGAGCTGGTAGTCGGTGATGACGTGGTACAGGCGACCGCCGACCAGGCCGAACGGCACGGCCCACACGGCGATGTCCGCGACCGTCCCCGGCTTTCCGCCGCGGGCGACCCAGCGCTTGTTGCCGAGCCAGACGGCGACGAAGACGCCGATGATGATGCAGAACGCGTAGCCGCGCAGCGGGACCGGTCCGAGATGGAGCACGCCCGTCGACGGACTGGGAATGAAGGCAAGGTTCATGGCAAGACCCGACGCTACCCTGCCGGACGGTGCGTACCGCAACCCGCCCGGCAAGCTGCTGCCGAATCGAGACGGCCCTCAGTGGTTCATGGGCATCCCGGAGTGGTCCGCGGAGGCCTGGCCGGAGGCGGAGGCCCGCGCTCCGGAAGCCGGCCGGGACGGCGCCGCCGACCGGCCGGCCGAGGGCGACCCGGACCGCGCGGCGGACGACGAGGCCGAGGCCGACGCGGAAGGGGAGGGCTCCGGCGTGCCGGACGCCTTCGCGCCGCCGCCCGCTCCGCCCTTGGCGGCCGCGGCCGCCTCCACCTTCTCCTTGAGCTTCTGCGGGGTCAGCGGATTGGCCTGGTCCGCGAAGATGTCCTTGCCGTCGAGGAGCACCGTCGGGGTGCCGCGGAACTTGCCCGCGCGGAAGGCGTCCTGGGACTTCTTCACCCAGCTGTCGTGCGTGCCGTCCTCGACGCACCTGCGGAACTCGGGGGTGTCCAGCCCCTCCACCTTGCCCGCCAGTTCCAGCAGCTTCGCCTTCTTGCCGTAGGCGTCGTTCGTCTCCTCCGGCTGGTTCTGGAAGAGCAGGTCGTGGTAGGCGGGGAACTTCCCCGCGTCCTGCGCGCAGGCCGCCGCGTTGGCGCTCTCGAGGGAGCCGCTGCCGCCCATGTTCCCGTCGATGAGGGTGACCAGGTGGTAGTCGACCTTGAGCAGGCCCTTGGCCTCCAGGTCGCGGACGGTGTCCCGGTAGTTCGTCTCGAAGGACTTGCAGGCCGGACAGCGGAAGTCCTCCCACACGGTCAGCGTGGAGGGCGCCTCGTCCTTGCCGGTCTGGATGACGAGGGCGTCCTTGCCGGTGGCCCCCGAGGGGGCGACCAGGGGGCCGCCCTTGGCGGAGGATCCCTCCTTGCCGGTGTTCGCCGCGATCAGGCCGACGACGGCCGCCAGGCCGAGTACGCCCACCACCGCCGCCGCCACGACGAGGGTCCGCCGGCGCTTGTCCTTGGCCTTCTGCCGCTCGCGCTCCGCCTGGAGTCGCTCGCGGGCCGATCGTTTCGTCGCATCGCGGTTCGCACCGTCGTTCATGTCGCTCACGATCCGCCAAACGAAGCAGGGAGGCACTCTCGTGCCTCCCTGCCCCCACTTCCACCCGATCGGGCTACAGAACCCGCTCAGGGGTCCGCATCCTCGGTCGAACGCGCGCGTCAGCTCCTGCGCACGCCTTCCGCGAGCTCGCCCGCGAGCGCCTTGACGGCGGCCAGCCCGGCGGCCTGGTCCGGCGCGTCCAGCAGCAGCTTGACGAAGGCCGAGCCGACGATCACGCCGTCGGCGAAGCCCGCGACCTCCTTGGCCTGGGCGGCGTTGGAGACGCCGAGCCCGACGCAGACCGGGAGGTCGCTGGTGGCGCGGGTGCGGCGGACCAGGTCGGCGGCCTGGTTGCCGACCGACTCGCGGGTGCCGGTGACGCCCATGAGCGAAGCGGCGTAGACGAAGCCGGAGCCGGCCGCCGTGATGGTGGCCAGGCGCTCGTCCTTGCTGCTGGGTGCCACGACGAAGACGGTCGCGAGACCGTGCTTCTGCGCGTGCTCGCGCCACAGCGCGGACTCCTGGACCGGCAGGTCGGGCAGGATGCAGCCCGCGCCGCCGGCCGCGGCGAGCTCGGCGGTGAACCGCTCGACGCCGTAGCGGTCGATGGGGTTCCAGTACGTCATGACGAGGATCGGGGCGCCGGTCGCCTCGTGCGCCTCGCGGACGGTCCGCAGCGTGTCGGCGATCTTGACCCCGCCGCGCAGGGCGATGTCGTCGGCGGTCTGGATGATGGCGCCGTCCAGGACCGGGTCGCTGTGCGGGAGGCCGATCTCGACGATGTCCGCGCCGCCCGCGATGACGGCCCTGACGGCCTCGATGGCCCCGTCCACGGTCGGGAAGCCCGCCGGGAGGTAGGCGACGAGCGCCGCGCGGTCCTCGGACTTCGCCTTGGCGAGCGTGGCCGAAAGGAGTTCGATGGTGCCGCTCACTTGGTCTCCCCCTCGGAGTCGTACAGGTCGAAGTAGCGTGCGGCGGTGTCCATGTCCTTGTCGCCGCGGCCGGACAGGTTGACGACGAGGAGGCCGTCCTTGCCCAGCTCCTTGCCGAGGTCCAGCGCGCCCGCGAGGGCGTGCGCGGACTCGATCGCCGGGATGATGCCCTCGGTGCGCGACAGCAGCCGCAGCGCCTGCATCGCCTGGTCGTCGGTGACCGCGCGGTACTCGGCGCGGCCCGCGTCCTTGAGGTACGAGTGCTCCGGGCCGATGCCCGGGTAGTCCAGGCCGGCCGAGATCGAGTACGGCTCGGTGATCTGGCCCTCCTCGTCCTGCAGGACGTAGGAGCGGGAGCCGTGCAGGATGCCGGGCTCGCCCGCGGTCAGGGTGGCCGCGTGCTCGCCGCTCTCCACGCCGTGCCCGGCGGGCTCGAAGCCGACCAGGCGGACGCCGGCGTCCGGGATGAAGGCGTGGAACAGGCCGATGGCGTTGGAGCCGCCGCCGACGCAGGCCAGGGCGGCGTCGGGCAGCCGGCCCGTGCGCTCCAGGATCTGGCGGCGGGCCTCGACGCCGATGACCCGGTGGAAGTCGCGGACCATGGCCGGGAAGGGGTGCGGGCCGGCGACCGTGCCGAAGAGGTAGTGGGTGCGGTCCACGTTGGCGACCCAGTCGCGGAACGCCTCGTTGATGGCGTCCTTGAGGGTGCGCGAGCCCGACTTCACCGCGATGACCTCGGCGCCCAGCATGCGCATGCGGGCCACGTTGAGGGCCTGGCGCTGGGTGTCGATCTCGCCCATGTAGATGGTGCACTCGAGGCCGAAGAGCGCGCAGGCGGTGGCGGTGGCCACGCCGTGCTGGCCGGCTCCGGTCTCGGCGATGACGCGGGTCTTGCCCATGCGCTTGGTGAGCAGCGCCTGGCCCAGCACGTTGTTGATCTTGTGCGAGCCGGTGTGGTTCAGGTCCTCGCGCTTGAGGAAGATCCGCGCGCCGCCGGCGTGCTCGGCGAACCGGGGCACCTCGGTGAGGGAGCTGGGGCGGCCCGTGTAGTTGACCATCAGGTCGTCGAGCTCGGCCGCGAAGGCCGGGTCGCCCTTGGCCTTCTCGTACTCGACGGCGACCTCGTCCACGGCGGCGACGAGCGCCTCCGGGATGAACTTTCCGCCGAAGTCGCCGAAGTAGCCCTCGGCGTTGGGGATGTGACCCTCGGGGTCCGGGATGAAGAAATGGGTGGCGCTGGACATGCCCAGGTACTCCTACGGATGCGACGCGGATGTCTTCACCGTATTGCGCCGCCCGCCCGTGGCGCCCGCACCCCGCGGGGGCGTGGGCGTACGGTTCGGGGCGGCCCGCGCCCGGAGCCGGCGGCTCGGGCGGCGGACCGTACGGGGACACCGGCGGGCTCGGCGTACGTCGTGTGCGTACGCCGTCCCGGGCGGCCTCGTTACGGCGCTGTCCCGGGTCGCCATCGCATGCCGTTGACCTGACCGGGCTCGGAGCCGATCACGTACCGGACCCGCCGCCCGTGCACGCGCCGGGCCGGGGCACGGCAGCCGCGGGGGCGGCAGCCGCGCGCCAGGGGGGCGTGCGCCGTCGGCACTCCGGCCAGGCGCGAGCCGGGCCGGGTGCGGGCGGAGGGGCGGTCGTGGGCCATGGGGACGGGTCAGCTCCGCCCGTGGCGCAGGGCGGGGTGGGCGCCGGCGGCGACGAGGTCGGCCACGGCCGCCTTCGGGTCGCGGCCGGTCACCAGGGACTCCCCGACGAGGACGGCGTCGGCGCCTTCGTTGGCGTAGGCGATCAGGTCGTGCGGCCCGCGGATGCCGGACTCGGCAACCTTGACGATGTGGGCCGGGATCTCGCCGACGATCCGCTCGAAAGTGGAGCGGTCGACCTTGAGGTCCTTCAGGTTGCGCGCGTTGACGCCGATGATCTTGGCGCCGGCGGCGACCGCACGTTCGATCTCCTCCTCGTCGTGGACCTCGACGAGCGGGGTGAGTCCGATGGACTCGGCCCGCTCGATGAGGGAGACGAGGGCCTCCTGCTCCAGGGCGGCGACGATCAGCAGGACGAGGTCGGCGCCGTAGGCGCGGGCCTCCCACAGCTGGTACGCCGTGACGATGAAGTCCTTGCGCAGGATCGGGATGTCCACGCGGGCGCGGACGGCCTCCAGGTCGGCCAGCGAACCGCCGAAACGACGCTGTTCGGTGAGGACGGAAATGACCGCCGCACCACCCGCTTCGTAGTCGGCGGCGAGCCCGGCCGGATCGGCGATGGCGGCCAGCGCGCCCTTGGAGGGGCTGGAGCGCTTGACCTCGCAGATCACCTTGACGCTGTCACCGCGCAGGGCGGCGACGCCGTCTTTGGCCTGGGGCGCCTTGGCGGCACGCTCCTTGAGCTCGTCGAGGCTGACGCGCGCCTGCCGTTCGGCAAGGTCTTCGCGGACCCCTTCGATGATCTCGTCGAGCACACTCACGCGAGCGGCCCCCTTCCGGGTCGATGACGGTCGGCCGCCTTGCAGACACGTTCAACTGCAAGGTCAGCACTTCAAATGGTATCCGCAGGACGCCTCGCCCTCCGCACGGAGCGGACGGCGTCCCATCACGTGGACATCTGGAATCTGACCTTCAGCTGCAGGTCAGGGGGCCAGGAACGATCCTGCGGGCAGGTTGCGGACCACCGAGAAGACAAGGGCCGCGGCCCCGGCCGCCCACCAGTACAGGGGCTTCATCACGAACCTCGGGGGCCGTCCGCCGCGCCAGGCGCGAACCAGCCACAGGATCATGAAGCCCGCGAAGACGAAGTAGCCGACGACCGCGAGGGCGTTCGCCCCGAAGGCCGTCGGGAGATCGCCGTGGGCGAACGCGTGCGCGCTGCGCAGGCCGCCGCAGCCGGGGCAGAGCACCCCGGTCAGCCGGAACAGCGGGCAGAGCGGATAGTGGCCGGGTTCGTTGGGGTCCACGGCGCCCACGTACGCGAGGGCCGCCGCGGCCGCGGCCAGCGTGAGCACCGGGGAGGCGAGCCGCCGGGTCCGGGAGACCGGTCCGGGCGGCCCCGCGGACGGCGGCGCCGGGGGCCGGGCGGACGGCGCCGTCGGCCGTGCCGGCCCGGGCGGCGCCGACGGCGCGAGTTCGGGAGTGCGAGAGGCGTCCACCTGGTGATTCTCTCCGCTCATGGCAAAAGGCGCAGCCCGACGGGGCCGCGCCTTTCGAACCCGCGACCCGCTCAGACCTTGGCGGCGATGCGGTTGGCGGCGATGACCTCGGAGAGGTCGGTGTGCGCGGCCTTCGGCGCGCCCATGCCCGCCGCCTTCATCGCCAGGCCCACGACACCGCCGAGCGCGACGACGACGAGGCCGGCCCAGAAGCCCAGGGGGTTCGCCAGCACCATGAAGGCACCGGAGATGCAGAAACCGATGAAGGCGATGATGACACCGGTCCAGGCGGCCGGGGTGTGTCCGTGGCTAGTGCCCGCCATGAGTTGCTCCTCGTTGTCCTGGGTTGTTCTGTCGCACGTGCTGTGTCGAACGCTCGATGGTCATTGTCCCGTACCGGAAGGCGGCGGACGTCACGGGGTCCCGGTCGGATCCTCGCCCCGGTCCAGAGCCTTCCACAGGTCCTCCGGCCGGTCCGGGTCCACCACGGCCGCCCTGCGGGACCGTGACCGGCCGGGACCGCCGTCGCGCTCGTAGCGGCCGCCCATCGCCGGCCAGGCGTGCCCGCACCACAGGGCGAGCACTCCGGCCACCAGGATCAGCGCCGCACCGGCGGCCGTCACGTAGGGCCAGGCCGTATGGGTCAGTCCGGCCACCTGCGCGGCCGTGTCCGCCGTCGTGCGGGCGGCGGCCGCGTCCAGGGCCTCACGGCCGTCGGCGTACGCCAGGGCGGCGAGCGCCGCGCCCAGGCCGCTCAGCGCCAGCAGCGCCGAGACCAGCAGCCGGCCCCGTCCGCGTACGGCGAAGACGGCGACCAGGGCGGCGAGGCCGACGATGGCGAGGGCGGCGGGCACGCCCGTGACCGCCCGCCCGTCGGCGCTCAGCGGCAGCGAGCCGCCGCCGATGGCGGCGGTGCCCCGGGCCCAGACGCGGCCGGAGGCGAGCAGGACGACGGTGGCGCCCAGGGCGCCGAGCAGCAGGGCGGCGGCCACGCTGCGGCGGCCGCCTCCCTGGTCCCTCCCGGTTTCGGGATCGGGCCCGGAGGCGGCGGCGTCATCGGTTCGGGGCGGGGGTACGACACTCACGCACCCCACTATCCCCTACCCGCTCAGGCGTCGTGGAGGCGGTTCGCCGCTGCGACCGCGCGCAGCACCGCGGCGGCCTTGTTGCGGCACTCCGCGTCCTCCAGCTCGGGCACCGAGTCCGCGACGACTCCGGCGCCCGCCTGGACGTACGCCGTGCCGTCGCGCAGCAGCGCGGTGCGGATGGCGATGGCGGTGTCGGAGTCCCCGGCGAAGTCGAGGTAGCCGACGCAGCCCCCGTAGAGGCCGCGGCGGGTGGGCTCCAGTTCCTCGATGATCTGCATGGCGCGCGGTTTGGGCGCACCGGACAGGGTGCCGGCCGGGAAGCAGGCGGTGAGGACGTCGAAGGCGCTCTTGCCCTCGGCGACGCGGCCCGTCACGGTCGAGACGATGTGCATCACGTGCGAGTACCGCTCGATCTTCATGAACTCGACGACCTCGACGGAGCCGGGCGCGCAGACCCGGCCCAGGTCGTTGCGGCCGAGGTCGACGAGCATGAGGTGCTCGGCGCGCTCCTTGGGGTCCGCCAGCAGTTCCTCGGCGAGCTCCTGGTCCTGCTGCGGGGTGGCGCCGCGGTGCCGGGTGCCGGCGATGGGGTGGACCATGGCCCGGCCGTCCTCGACCTTGACCAGCGCCTCGGGGCTGGACCCGACCACGTCGAAGCCGTTCTCGAAGCGGAAGAGGTACATGTACGGGGACGGGTTGGTGGCCCGCAGGACCCGGTAGACGTCGAGCGCGGAGGCCCGGCACGGGGTCTCGAACCGCTGCGAGGGCACCACCTGGAAGGCTTCGCCGGCCCGGATCCGCTCCTTGACGTCCTCGACGGCGGCCTGGTACTTCTCGCCGCCCCACAGGGCCGAGTACGGCGGCAGCTCGGCGTCGGGCAGCGGGGCCGGGACGTACGGGGCGGGCCGGGCCAGGTCGGCCTCCATGGCGTCGAGCCGGGCGACCGCGTCGGCGTAGGCCTCGTCCACGCCGGTGTCGAGGTCGTTGTGGTTGATCGCGTTGGCGATGAGCTGGACCGTGCCGTCCCAGTGGTCCATGACGGCCAGGTCGGAGGTGAGCAGCATGGTCAGCTCGGGCAGCCGCAGGTCGTCGGTGGTGTGCTCGCCGATGCGCTCCAGGCGGCGCACGATGTCGTAGCCGAGGTAGCCGACCATGCCGCCGGTGAAGGGGGGCATGCCGGAGGCGAGGTCGCGGGGCGTGTGCAGGGCCTCGATGGTCAGGCGCAGGGCCTCGAGAGGGTCTCCGGAGGTGGGGACGCCGACGGGCGGGGTGCCGATCCAGTGGGCCTGGCCGTCGCGGACGGTCAGGGTCGCGTCGGAGCGCACGCCCACGAAGGAGTAGCGCGACCAGGAGCGGCCGTTCTCGGCGGACTCCAGCAGGAAGGTGCCGGGGCGCTCGGCGGCCAGCTTCCGGTAGAGGCCCACGGGGGTGTCTCCGTCGGCCAGCAGCTTGCGGCTGACGGGAACGACGCGGCGGTCTGCGGCGAGCTTGCGGAACGTCTCAAGATCCATTGCGTGAAACTACCTAGCTAGTCGGCGTCGCTGAGCAGGACATCGGCATCGAAACACGTCCGGGCGCCGGTGTGGCAGGCCGCGCCGACCTGGTCCACCCGGACGAGGAGGGTGTCGGCGTCGCAGTCGAGGGCCACGGACTTCACGTGCTGGAAGTGGCCGGAGGTGTCGCCCTTCACCCAGTACTCCCGGCGGCTGCGCGACCAGTACGTGCAGCGGCCGGTGGTCAGGGTGCGGTGCAGGGCCTCGTCGTCCATCCAGCCGAGCATGAGCACCTCGCCGGTGTCGTACTGCTGGGCGATGGCCGGGACCAGACCGTCCGCGGAGCGCTTGAGGCGGGCGGCGACGGCGGGATCGAGAGAGGACGTACTCATGGACGCCATTGTGCCGGGCCGGCGCGGTGATCACGGAGTCCTGTCCGCCTGATGGGCGGCCGCGGGACGGGTTCCAGCCGTAGGCTGGCAGGCATGTCTACCCATGCGAAGCGTGAACGACTGCTCCTTGCCGACCTGTTGGAGTCGGCCGGCCCCGAGGCGCCGACGCTGTGCGAAGGCTGGCGCACGCGGGAGCTCGCCGCCCACGTGGTCGTCCGGGAGCGCCGCCCGGACGCCGCGGGCGGACTGCTGCTGAACGTCCTGAAGGCCCGCCTGGACAGGGCGATGGAGGAGTACGGGGCCAAGCCGTACGAGGAGCTCATCCAGCTGATCCGCACCGGGCCGCCGAAGATGTCGCCGTACGCGCTCAAGCAGCTCGACGAGGTGGCGAACGCGGTGGAGTTCTACGTCCACTCGGAGGACGTCCGGCGTGCCCAGCCGGACTGGTCCCCGCGGGCGCTGGACCCGGTCTTCTCCGACTCCCTGTGGTCCCGTCTGGAGAAGCTGGCCCGCCTGACCGGCCGCCGCTCCCCCGTGGGCCTGGTGCTGCGCCGCCCGAACGGCCAGACGGCGGTCGCCCACAAGGGCGCGCCGGTGGTGACGGTCACCGGCGAGCCGGGCGAGCTCACCCTGTTCTGCTTCGGCCGCCAGGACGCCGCCGCGGTGGAACTGGACGGCCCGAAGGAAGCCGTCGCGCGGCTCACGGTCGCCCGCCTGGGGATCTGAGCGCGGCCTCAGCCGAACGCGAGCTCGGCGCGGCGGACGGCCGGCGCGGAGGTGCCGACGACCGCGCCGGCCATGCTCACCGCCGCGCCCGCGAGGAACACCGGCGTGACCCCCCACAGGTCCGCCGCGAAGCCGAAGACCGGGTACGCGAGCGGCGCCAGGCCCACGGCCGTGAAGGCCATCACGGAGCTGACCCGCCCCAGGTACGAGGGGTCCGTGGCCGTCTGGATCAAGGCGATCGCCAGGCCTCCGCAGATCCCGCAGACCAGACCCGTCAGCACGGCCAGCGCGACGGCCACCGCCAGGCTCGGTGCCAGGGCCAGGCCGCCGATGCCCGCCGAGCCGACGATCAGGGTGAGGTTCTGGACCGCTCCGGCCCGGGGGAACCGGGGGACGAGGGTGAGCACCAGCGCGCTCGACGCCGCGCCCAGTCCCATGGCGCCGACGATCCAGCCGACCCCGCCCGGCCCCCAGCCGCGCTCCTCGCAGACCAGGATCAGGCCGAGCGTCAGCGGGGCGGAGGTGCCGATCTGGCTGAGCGCCCCGGACAGGACCAGCGGGCCTATCAGCCCGTGCCGACGGATGTACCCGAGCCCCGACCGGAGCTGACGCCACGGGGTCTGCCCGGCCGCGCCGTCCGCGCCGGTACCCGCGCCGTCCGCGCCGGTACCCGCGCCGTCCGCGCCGGTACCCGCGGCCCCTGCCGCGGCCGCCTCTGCCGGGGGTGAGATCCGTACCGCCACCAGCAGCGCCAGCGAGAGCCCGAACAGCGCCGACGCGACCCCGAAGGCCGCGGCCGGGCCTCCGAGGCCCATCGCGAGGCCCGCCGCCGGCGGCCCGGCGGTGTGGCCCACGCGTTCGGCCAGGCTGCGCAGTCCCTGGACCCGGACCAGCTGCCCCGGCCCCGCGATCCGCGGCGGGAGGGCGCCGACGGCCGGCAGGAACAGCGCGTCCACGACGCCGAAGACGAGCGCGACGAGGACCAGTACCCACAGGCCCGGGGAGGTGAACGCCAGCAGGAGCGCCAGCGCCAGGACCGCCGCGCAGCGCACGGCGTCCGAGGAGATGACGACCAGCCGCGGGCCGAAGCGGTCGGCGACGACCCCGCCGCCCAGCATGAGCAGCGCCCGCGGCACCGCGCCCACGGCCATGACCACGCCGACCTCCGCCGGCCCGGCCGTCCGGGCCGCCGTCCAGCCGAGGGAGAGGAAGTAGATCCCGTCCCCGACGAGCGACGCCCCGTAGGCGGCCAGCCAGCGCAGGACATTGGCGTCCCGCCAGACGTTCCGGCTCAACTGGCCCCCCCCGGGCGCATCTCGGCGAACGGCGCACGACCACCGGCCGCGGACCGACGGTCAGGGACCGACGGCCCACGGCCCACGGCCCACGGGCCACCTCAGCGGACCGGGTGGCCCGCCTCCCGCAGCGCTTCCTTGACCTGCCCGATGCGCAGGTCGCCGAAGTGGAACACCGACGCCGCGAGCACCGCGTCGGCGCCCGCCGCGATCGCCGGCGGGAAGTGCGCGAGCTCGCCCGCGCCGCCCGAGGCGATCACCGGGACCGTGACGTGCCTGCGCACGGCCGCGATCATCTCGGTGTCGTACCCGTCCTTGGTGCCGTCGGCGTCCATCGAGTTCAACAGGATCTCCCCGGCGCCCAGTTCGGCCGCCCGGTGGGCCCACTCGACGGCGTCGACCCCGGCGCTGCGCCGGCCGCCGTGGGTGGTCACCTCGAAGGAGCCGGACGCGGTGCGGCGCGCGTCCACGGACAGCACGAGCACCTGGCGGCCGAAGCGCTCCGCGATCTCCCGGATGAGCTCGGGACGCTCGATGGCGGCGGTGTTCACGCCGACCTTGTCGGCGCCGGCCCGCAGCAGCTTGTCCACGTCGTCGGCGGTGCGCACGCCGCCGCCCACGGTCAGCGGGATGAAGACCTGCTCGGCGGTACGGCGCACCACGTCGTACGTGGTCTCGCGGTTGCCCGAGGACGCGGTGATGTCGAGGAAGGTCAGCTCGTCGGCGCCTTCGGCGTCGTAGAGCTTGGCCATCTCGACCGGGTCGCCGGCGTCGCGCAGGTTCTGGAAGTTGACTCCCTTGACGACCCGGCCGTTGTCGACGTCCAGGCAGGGGATCACCCGTACGGCCAGGGTCATGCGGAGGCTCCTTCGACCGGACCGGCCTGGCCGGCCGGCCCGAAGGCCTCGACCTCCACCTCGACGACCATGCTCGGCTCGACGAACCCGTTGACGATGATCATCGTCGTGGCGGGGCGGATCGCGTCGAACAGCTCCTTGTGGGCGCGGCCGACCTCCTCCACGTCCCGGGCGTGCGTGAGGTACAGCCGGGTGCGGACCACGTGCTCGGGGCCGAGCCCGGCCTGCTCCAGGGCCGTGAAGGCCACGCGGAAGGCCTTGACCGTCTGGTCGTACGGACCGCCCGCGTCGGCCCCGGTGCAGCCGGAGACCAGGACCAGCCCGGTGGGGAGCTGTACCGCCCGGGAGTAGCCGATGACGTCCTCGTACGGGCCGCCGGAGGAGATGCGTCGGATGTCGAAGCTCATGCGGAGACCACCTTCAGGGCTTCTTCGAGCGTGAACGCCTTGGCGTACAGGGCCTTGCCCACGATCGCGCCCTCGACCCCGTCCCCGACCAGCGCGGCCAGTGCGCGCAGGTCGTCGAGGGAGGAGATGCCGCCGGAGGCGACGACGGGCCGGTCGGTGGCGGCGCAGACGTTCTTCAGCAGCTCCAGGTTGGGGCCGGTGAGGGTGCCGTCCTTGCCGATGTCGGTGACGACGTACCGGGCGCAGCCCTCGGAGTCCAGGCGCGCGAGGGTCTCGTAGAGGTCCCCGCCCTCGCTGGTCCAGCCGCGGCCCTTGAGGGTGGTGCCGCGCACGTCCAGGCCGACCGCGATCCGGTCGCCGTGCTCGGCGATGGCCCTGGCGGCCCACTCGGGGGTCTCCAGCGCGGCGGTGCCGAGGTTGACGCGGGTGCAGCCGGTGGCGAGGGCCGCCGCGAGCGACGCGTCGTCGCGGATGCCGCCGGACAGCTCGACCTTGATGTCCATGGCGCCGGTGATCTCGGCGACGAGCGCGCGGTTGTCACCGGTGCCGAAGGCGGCGTCCAGGTCGACCAGGTGCAGCCATTCGGCGCCGGCGGACTGCCAGGCGAGGGCGGCCTCGAGCGGGGAGCCGTAGGAGGTCTCGCTGCCGGACACGCCGTGGACGAGGCGGACGGCCTGACCGTCGCGGACGTCGACCGCGGGGAGGAGTTCCAGCTTCGCTGCGGGCACGGTCATCAGAGGGTCTCGATCCAGTTGGTGAGGAGCTGGGCGCCGGCGTCTCCGGACTTCTCGGGGTGGAACTGGGTGGCCCACAGGGCCCCGTTCTCCACCGCCGCGACGAACCGCTCGCCGTGCGTGGCCCAGGTGACCTTGGGGGCCTTGATCAGCGGGTTGGTGACTTCCAGGGACCAGTCGTGGGCCGCGTAGGAGTGCACGAAGTAGAAGCGGGCCTCGTCGTCCAGGCCGGCGAAGGCCTGGCTGTCGGCGGGGGCCTCGACGGTGTTCCAGCCCATGTGGGGGACGATCGGGGCCTTGAGCGGGCCGACCGTGCCGGGCCACTCGTCGAGGCCCGGTGTCTCCACGCCGTGCTCGATGCCGCGCTCGAAGAGGATCTGCATGCCGACGCAGATGCCCATGACGGGGCGTCCGCCGGACAGGCGGCGGCCGATGATCCAGTCGCCGCGCGCCTCCTTGAGGCCCTGCATGCAGGCGGAGAAGGCGCCGACGCCGGGGACGAGGAGTCCGTCGGCGTCCATGGCCTTGTCGTAGTCGCGGGTGATCTCCACGTCCGCGCCGGCGCGCGCGAGGGCGCGCTCGGCGGAGCGGACGTTGCCGAAGCCGTAGTCGAAGACCACGACCTTCTTGGTGGGGCTGACTGCGCTCATTCCCACATCCCCTGGATCCGCAGGACTCCGGCGGCGAGGCACATCGCGGAGCCGATGGCGAGCAGGATGACGACCGAGAGGGGCATCTTCTGCTTCTGGAAGGAGTAGACGCCGCCGGCCAGGAAGAGGCCGAGGACGATCAGTATCGTGTTGAGCCCGTTCACGCTAGAGGGCACCCTTCGTGGAGGGCAGGATGCCGGCGGCGCGGGGGTCGAACTCGGCGGCGTAGCGCAGGGCCCGGGCCAGCGCCTTGAACTGGCACTCCACGATGTGGTGCGCGTTGCGGCCGTAGGGCACGTGGACGTGCAGCGCGATCTGGGCCTGCGCGACGAAGGACTCGAAGATGTGCCGGGTCATCGTCGTGTCGTACGAGCCGATCATCGGCGCCATGTTCTCGGGCTCGGTGTGCACGAGGTAGGGGCGGCCGGACAGGTCGACGGTCACCTGGGCGAGGGACTCGTCGAGCGGCACCGTGCAGTTGCCGAAGCGGTAGATGCCGACCTTGTCGCCGAGGGCCTGCTTGAAGGCGGCGCCGAGCGCGAGCGCGGAGTCCTCGATGGTGTGGTGGCTGTCGATGTGCAGGTCGCCCTCGGTCTTGACGGTGAGGTCGAAGAGGCCGTGGCGGCCGAGCTGGTCGAGCATGTGGTCGTAGAAGCCCACGCCCGTCGAGACGTCGACCTTGCCGGTGCCGTCGAGGTTTATCTCGACGAGGACCGAGGTCTCCTTCGTGGTCCGTTCGACCCGTCCGATGCGGCTCATGCGTGCTGCTCCTTCTTCAGTGCGCGAACCGCTTCCAGGAACGCGTCGTTCTCGGCCGGGGTGCCCGCGGAGACCCGCAGCCAGCCCGGTACGCCGTTGTCCCGGACCAGGACGCCCCGGTCGAGGATCTTCTGCCAGGCGGTGTGGGAGTCGTCGAACCGGCCGAACTGGACGAAGTTCGCGTCGGACTCGGTCACCTCGAAGCCGATCCCGCGCAGCTCGGTGACCAGGCGGTCCCGCTCGGCCTTGAGCTGCTCGACGTAGCCGAGCAGGGTGTCGGTGTGCTCCAGGGCGGCCAGCGCGGTCGCCTGGGTGACGGCCGACAGGTGGTACGGCAGCCGTACGAGCTGCACGGCGTCGACCACGGCCGGGTGGGCGGCCAGGTAGCCCAGGCGCAGTCCGGCCGCGCCGAAGGCCTTGGACATGGTCCGGGAGACCACCAGGTTCGGGCGGCCCTCGATCAGCGGCAGCAGCGAGTCCCGGTGGCTGAACTCCACGTAGGCCTCGTCGACGACGACCAGGCTGGGCCGGGCCGCCTGCGCGGCCTCGTAGAGGGCCAGGACCGTCTCCGCCTCGACCGCGGTACCCGTGGGGTTGTTGGGCGAGGTGATGAAGACGACGTGGGGCGCGAGGGAGGCGATCGCCTGCTCGGCGGCCTCCACGTCGATGGTGAAGTCCGCCCGGCGCGGGCCGGAGACCCAGTCCGTCCCGGTGCCGCGCGCGATCAGCGCGTGCATCGAGTACGAGGGCTCGAAGCCGATGGCGGTGCGGCCGGGCCCGCCGAAGGTCTGCAGCAGCTGCTGGAGGACCTCGTTGGAGCCGTTGGCGGCCCATACGTTCTCGCGCGCCACGGCGTGCTTGCCGGTGCGGGTGAGGTAGGCGGCCAGCTCGGTGCGCAGCTCGACCGCGTCCCGGTCGGGGTAGCGGTTGAGGGTGCGGGCCGCCTCGGCGACGCGCTCGGCGATGCGGGCGACGAGCGCCTCGGGGAGGCCGTACGGGTTCTCGTTGGTGTTCAGCTGGACGGGCACGTCGAGCTGCGGGGCGCCGTAGGGGGTCTTCCCGCGCAGTTCGTCCCGGATGGGGAGGTCGTCGATGCCGAGGGCCGCGGTGTCCTGGGTGCCCGCGGTGTCTTCGGTGCCCGCGCCGCCGTCGGCGCCGGGGCTGTCCACGCCGGCGGTGTCGTCGCTCATGCCTGCGGCACCTTCCAGCCGAAACGGGCCTTGAGGGCCGCGCCGTGTGCGGGCAGGTCCTCCGCCTCCGCCAGCGTCACCACGTGGTGGGTGACCTCGGCGAGGGCGTCCCTCGTGTAGTCGACGATGTGGATGCCGCGCAGGAAGGACTGCACGGACAGGCCGGAGGAGTGGCAGGCGCAGCCGCCGGTGGGCAGCACGTGGTTCGACCCGGCGCAGTAGTCGCCGAGCGAGACCGGGGACCACGGGCCGACGAAGACGGCGCCGGCGTTGCGCACGCGGGCGGCCCAGGCGGCCGCGTCGGCCGTCTGGATCTCCAGGTGCTCGGCGCCGTACGCGTCGACGACCTTGAGGCCGTCCTCCAGGCTGTCGACCAGCACGATCGCGGACTGGCGGCCGGCCAGCGCGGGCTTGATCCGGTCCTCCACGTGCTTGGTGGCCGCGACCTGCGGCTCCAGCTCCTTCTCCACGGCCGCCGCGAGCTCCGCGCTGTCCGTCACCAGGACGGCGGCGGCCAGCGGGTCGTGCTCGGCCTGGCTGATCAGGTCGGCGGCGACGTGCACGGGGTCGGCGGTGGAGTCGGCGAGGACGGCGATCTCGGTCGGGCCGGCCTCCGTGTCGATGCCGATCTTCCCGGTGAAGTAGCGCTTGGCGGCGGCGACCCAGATGTTGCCGGGGCCGGTCACCATGTTCGCCGGGGGGCACCCGTCCGGGCCCGTGGTCCCGTACGCGAACATCGCGACGGCCTGGGCGCCGCCGGCGGCGTACACCTCGTACACGCCGAGCAGCGCGCACGCGGCGAGGATCGTCGGGTGCGGCAGACCGTCGAACTCGGCCTGCGGCGGGGACGCGAGCGCGATCGACTCGACGCCCGCCTCCTGGGCCGGCACGACGTTCATGACGACGGAGGACGGGTACACCGAGCGGCCGCCCGGGGCGTACAGCCCCACGCGCTCCACCGGAACCCACTTCTCGGTCACCGTGCCGCCGGGCACCACCTGGGTGGTGTGCTCGGTGCGGCGCTGGGCCCGGTGCACGATCCGGGCGCGCCGGATCGACTCCTCGAGGGCGGCGCGGACGGCCGGGTCGAGCTGTTCGAGAGCGGCGTCGATCGCTTCGACGGGCACCCTGACCTGGGCGAGGGTGACCCCGTCGAACTTCTGCGCGTAATCGATCAGCGCCGCCGTTCCACGATGATGGACGTCCTCGCAGATGGGCCGCACCTTCTCCAGGGCGGCTTCCACGTCGAACTCGGCACGGGGCAGCAGATCGCGCAGGGCGCCACCCTCGGGGAGGGTGTCGCCGCGCAGGTCGATACGAGAGATCACCTCCCAATTCTCTCAGACCGCCTCACGCCACCGTCCGCCCGTATCACTGGCTGATACACGCCACGGACGTTCCCGGATGTCGCGGCCGCCCTCTAGCGTTCGGGGGATCGCGGTGACGTCCGCCGCGACAGCGGAGGGGGGCCGCCATGGCCGCAGTACGTCAGGACGGGGAACCGCCCGATCTCACCGACCCCGAACAGCGGATGTGGAGCGCGTACCGCACGGGCAGCGTCTGCGATCTCAGCGCCGGCACGGCCGACCGGGACGATCCGCACGCCGATACGGCCTGGGGTCCCGAGCGCAGCGTCCGCGCGGGGGTGGTGGCGCTGCTGCTGCTCCACGGACCGGGGCCGGTGCCGGGCCGGGTGGCCTCGCTGAAACTGCGCGGGGTGCGGATCACCGGACGGCTCGACCTGTCCGGGGGCACGGTCGACCCGTACGTGGAACTCCAGTCCTGCCGCTTCGACGGCGAGATCCAGCTCTCCGAGACCCGCTTCGGCACGCTGCGGCTGGTCAACTGCGCGATCCCCCGGCTGGACGCGGCGCGCCTGCACACCGAGGGCGATCTGCACCTGCCGCGCTGCCGGGTGGCGCGCGGGATCCGGCTGACCGACGCGCAGATCGGCACCGACCTGCTGATCAGCGAGGCGGTGGTGCGGCGGGACAGCAAGGGCCGGGCCGTGGCGGCCGACGGGCTGTCGGTCGCGCAGGACTTCCAGGGCGAGCTGCTGCGGACGTACGGGGAGGTGAGCCTGCGCGGCGCCAAGGTCGGCGTGTCCATGAACCTGCGCGGGGCGCGCCTGAGCAACTCCCACGGGCGGCGCGCGCTGAACGCGCCGCAGCTCACCGTCGAGCGCACCCTGTACCTGACCTCGATCGCGCAGGCCTACACGGCGGGCGATTTCGACTCCTCCTCCACTCCCCCCTACGGGCTGGGTCCGACGCCCGTGCGCGGGCAGCGGGCGCGGCCCTTCGAGTGCCGGGGCGGGCTGCGGCTGGACGACGGCCGCTTCGGCGACGCCGTCGACTTCTACGGCGCCCGCTTCGTCCTCGCCGCGGACCAGGAGGTCTCGCTGCGCCGGATCCACACCCCGGAGCTGCGGTTCGTGGGCGAGCGGCCGGAGCTGGGACGGGTGGTGGTGTCGGGGGCCCGGGTGGTCAAGCTCGTCGACACCTCCACGAGCTGGCCGGGTCCGGGCCGGGTCTCCCTGGAGGGGTTCGGCTACGAGAACCTCGCGCCCCGGGGGCACTTCCCCTTCGCCCGCCGGCTGGAGTGGCTCGAGGCGGCCACGACCGAGTACTCCCCCGAGCCGTACGAGCGCCTCGCCGCCGTGCTCCGCGCCTCGGGGGAGGACGCGGACGCCCGGGAGGTGCTGCTGGCCAAGCAGCGGCGCAGGCGGGCGACGCTGCCGCCGGGGCTGCGCGCGTGGGCCCGGCTCCAGGACTGGACGGTGGGCTACGGCTACCGGCCGGGGCGGGCGGCCCTGTGGATGACCGTGCTGTGGGCGGCGGGCGCGCTGCTGTTCTCCCTGCATTCGGCGCCGGCGCCGATCAAGGCCGAGGAGCACCCGGACTGGAACGCCCCGCTGTTCGCCCTGGACCTGCTGCTCCCGGTGATCGACCTGGGCCAGCAGGACCAGTGGAATCTCAAGGGCGGCTGGCAGTGGTGCGCGGCGACGCTGGTGATCCTGGGGTGGATCCTGGCCACGACCGTGGCGGCGGGCGCGTCCCGCCTGCTGAGGCGGGGGTGACGGCCCCCGGCCCCCGGCCACTACCCTGTGCCTCGTGACCACCGTTCGCCTGCCACTCTTCCCCCTGAACTCGGTGCTGTTCCCGGGACTCGTCCTCCCGCTGAACATCTTCGAGGAGCGTTATCGCGCCATGATGCACGAGCTGCTGAAGGCGGGCGAGGACGAACCGCGCCGATTCGCGGTCGTCGCGATCCGCGACGGCCGGGAGGTCGCCCCGACCTCGCCCGGCCTGCCGGACCAGACGTCCCTGCCCGAGCGCGGCCCGGCCGCCGGTTTCGGCGCGGATCCGATCCAGGCGTTCCACCGGGTGGGCTGCATCGCGGACGCGGCGTCGATCCGGGAGCGCGAGGACGGCAGCTTCGAGGTGATGGCGACCGGTACGGTCCGGGTCCGCCTGCTGTCGGTCGACGCGTCCGGGCCCTTCCTGACCGCGGAGCTGGAAGAGCTCCCGGAGGAGACCGGCGAGGGCGCGGGAGCGCTGGCGGAGGGCGTCCTGCGGGCGTTCCGCGCCTACCAGAAGCGGCTGGCGGGAGCCCGCGAGCGGTCCCTGACCGGCGTGGAGCTCCCCGACGAGCCGTCGGTGGTCTCGTACCTGGTCGCGGCGGCCGCGGTGCTGGACATCCCGGCGAAGCAGCGCCTGCTGCAGGCCCCGGACATCGCGACCCGCCTCGCGGAGGAGCTCAAACTGCTGCGCGCGGAGACGGCGGTCATCCGCCACCTCCCGTCGCTGCCGGCGGTGGACCTGACGCGCGCGCCCACGAGCCCGAACTGATGGCGAAGAAGAAGCCGGCGGGCACCCCGGCCATCGCGGCGCTGACGGCGGCGGGCACCGCGTTCACGGTCCACGCCTACGAGCACGACCCGGCGCACCCGTCCTACGGCGAGGAGGCGGCCCAGGCCCTCGGCGTCTCCCCGGCGCAGGTCTTCAAGACGCTGCTGGCCGACGTGGACGGCTCGCTGGTGGTGGCGGTGGTCCCGGTCTCGGGCAGCCTGGACCTCAAGGCGCTGGCCGCCGCGGTGGGCGGCAAGCGCGCGGCGATGGCCGACCCGGCGCTCGCGGAGCGCACCACCGGCTACGTGCTGGGCGGGATCTCGCCGCTGGGCCAGCGCAAGCGGCTCCGTACGGTGCTGGACGCGTCGGCCTCGGGCTTCCCGACGATCTGCGTGTCGGCGGGCCGCCGGGGCCTGGAGGTCGAGCTGGCCCCGTCGGACCTGGCCGCCCTGACGACGGCCTCGCTGTCCCCGATCGGCCGGCCCTAGAGGCCGTCTCTTCCGGAGCGTGTCGGCCCCCGCCCGCGTGCCGGGATCAGGGGCGCGGGGGCTCCTGCGGGGACCACTCCGCGGGACGCGGCGGGTCGGCGGGAGCGGGATCCGCGGGCGCCGCGCCGTCGGCCTGCGGCGGCGCCTGCGCCGCGTAGTGCTCCGGGGCCCAGGACAGCGACATGGCCGGCGCCGGATCGCGCGGTCCCCACAGGGCCGTCAGGGCCAGCTGGACGATCACCGCGGCCATGGGCCAGGCGAGCAGCGTCCCGTGCGCCATGAGCTCCAGCGGGGCGTCGAAGGGGACGCCCTTGCCCACCCGCCGGGCCACCGCGACCAGGTCCGCGGACGGCCCCAGCCACAGGCCCACGCGCCAGCCCACCAGCGCGGCGAACACCGAGCCGACGGCGAGCCCGATCACCTGCGGGACGCCGCCGCGGCGGCGCCACAGGAACACGGCCACCGCGCTCAGCACGCCGAACCCGGCCGACAGCAGGAAGAACGTGGAGTCCGCCCCGATCCGCGCCTCGCTCTCGGTGTTCTTCAGGAACACGGCCTCGCCGTTGGAGACGTACTGGACGCGGGGCGCCAGCCACGCCCACAGCAGGGCGAGCAGCACGCCGGACACGCCCACCACGAGGGTGATGGCGGCCCCGTCGCGGAGGTCTGCCGGGGACACGGCGGGCTCGGACGCGGGCGAAGCCGGCGGGAACGGCGGCTTGTCGGGCTGGTCATGAGAGGTCACGGCTTCGGTCACTCCCACATCGTGCCAGGTCTCGGACGAGGGGAGCCGACCGCCTTCGGCCTCAGCGGACCGCCGCCCGCCGGTACGCCCACGTCGCGACGGCGAGGGACAGGACGCCCACCGCCGCGCAGACGCCGAGGTCGAGGAGGACGGCCGCCCAGTCCGGGTGCGGTTCGAAGGTGCGGGCGAAGGCCTCCACCCCGTACGTGGACGGCAGCAGGTCCCGCGCCCACACGATGACCTCCGGCATCCGCTCGGGCGGCAGTACGCCCAGCAGCAGCGCCGCGGACATGCCGAGCTGTCCGGCCAGGGTGGCCAGCTCCTGACGCGGCGCGAGCAGCCCCAGTGCGGCGCCGAGCCCGGCGAGCGCGGCGCCGGCCAGCGGCACCACGGCGGCCAGGATCCACAGTCCGCTCATCGGCAGCCCGAACAGCACGCATCCGAAGACGGCCGTCACCAGTGTTCCCGGCAGCGTGAAGGAGGCGTACGCGGCGGCGGCGCCCAGCACCACCGAAGCGGGCGGCACCGGCAGGGTGGCGTAGTGGTCCAGGCCGCCGCTCGCCCTCAGCTGCCCGAAGTACTGCGCGAGCAGGTTGAGCGCGACGAAGGCGACGACGAGCACGGACGAGCCGGCGACGACGGCCCGCGCCTCCGAGCCGCCGTCGACCACGCCTCTCATCAGGATCATGATCCCGACGGACTGGAACGTGGCCACGAACAGCAGCGGGATGCGCGAGACCCGCGCCCGGGAGAGCTGCGCGCGGTAGACGGCGGCGAGCGCCGGGAAGAACCGCGCCCGCGGCGCCAGCGCGCCCTCGCCGCTCACGGCGGCGGGAGCGGCGGCGGTCGCGGCAGCGGTGGCTGCGGTCGCGGCGCTCACGCCTTCACCAGTCCCTTCGACGTACGCCCGCCCAGTGCGAGGTACACGTCCTCCAGGCTCGGCGTCGCCAGCGTGAAGTCGTCGAGGGCGGCGAAGGCGGGACCGCCGGTCACGGCGGCCACCGCCGCCCGCGCCTCGTCCTGCCCGAGCCGCAGCACCCAGCGGCGCCCGGATTCGACGGCCGCCCCGGCGAGCGCGGCGACCTCCGGGATCTGGAGCGGCGGCGCGGTGCGCCAGACGAGTTCCAGGCGGACCTCGTCGGAGACCTGGGCCTTGAGTCCGGCCGGCGTGTCGCAGGCGATGACCCGGCCCTGGTCGATGACGGCGACCCGGTCGAGGACGGTCTCCGCCTCGATGACGTTGTGGGTGACGAGCAGCACGGTGGCCCCCGTCTGCGCGCGGCGCCGGTCGACGGCGGCCCAGACGGCCCGCCGGGCCACGGGGTCCATGCCGGTCGTGGGCTCGTCGAGGACCAGCACGGGCCGCTCCCCGACCAGGGCCGCGGCGAAGCACGCGAGGCGCCGCTGGCCGCCGGAGAGCTTCTTCAGGGGCCGCCCGGCGATCCCGGTCAGCCCGAGCTCCTCCAGGACGGAGTCCCGCGCGGTCCGCGCCTCCCGAAGTCCCAGTCCGCGCAGCCGGCCGGTGGTCTCGGCGGCCAGCGAGACCGTGAGCTCGTCGAGGGCGGTGGATTCCTGCCCGAGGTAGGCGAGCAGCCGGCTCGCCCGTTCGGGGTGGCGCACGAGGTCGTGGCCGAGCAGGGTCACCGCGCCGGCGTCGGGCCGCATCAGTCCGGTGAGCTGGCGGACCAGGGTGGACTTGCCGGCGCCGTTGGGGCCGAGCAGGCCGAAGATCTCGCCGCGCCGCACGTCCAGGGAGATCCCGTCGGTGGCCCGGGTCTCGGGCAGGGCCGGGACTCCGCGCCGTCCCCGGACCGCGGGATACGTCTTGACCAGGTCACGCACCGCGCAGACCACGTCGGAGGCGAGTCCCGCGGCCGTTGCCGTGCCCGTTTCAGCCTGTGCTGTGCCCGTTCTCACGAGGGAGCAGCCTACGGGGTTGCCGCCCCTACTCGGCTGCCGGGGCGGCCGCGGCGGCGGCCACCGGCGCGGTCGGGGCCGCGGGGATCACCGGGGCACCCGGCGCCGCGGCGGAGGGCGGGCCGGTGGCGGCCAGGTGTTCGGCGGCGGCCCGTACGTCGATCTCGCGCCAGAAGCCGGCCCGGATGGCGTAGCGGTCGTGCTCGTCGATCTGGTCGTCCTTGTGGGCGAGGAGTCCGAACCGGGCGGCGTAGCGCAGCAGCTCCCCGTCGATCCGGTGCGGGATCCGCGGGTACATGGTGGCGAGTTTCTGCAGGTGCACGGTCTCCGGGAGCCGTTCCATCCAGCGCCGGGCGAACACCTGGCCGACCTCGAACGGGTCGCCGCCGACGGTGGTGATGTCCTCCTCGCGGTCCGCCCAGCGCTGCTCGGCGGAGGTGAGCTGGGCGAGGGTGGGCAGCGAGGCGGTCTCGGCGGGCTCGCCGAGCGGCCCGGCGCGGTCGATCCAGCCCTTGTCGGAGGACCAGCGCAGGGCGCTGGTCGCCGGGGGCGCCGGGTGCGCGGCCGGGGCCGCGGGCGCGGCGGCCGCCGCCGGGGGGCCGGGGGCGCGCAGGGCCCCGGCGAGGTCCTTGGGGGTGGGCACGGTCTTGCCGTGGGGGGCGGCCGACGCCGGGGCGGGGTCCGCGCCCTCCTCGGGCTCCGCGGGCGCGGGGGGCCCGGCGCCGTTGCCGCGGGCGGCTTCGGCGAGGGCCGCCTCGGGCAGGGGCGCGGAGAGGATGGCGGCGATCTCGGGGCCCGGGGCGGGGGCGGGGGCGCACAGGCCCGTGAGGTCGCGGGCGCGGACGGCCCGGGTGATCCACGTACGGTCCAGGACGCGGCGCTCGTCGGCTTCGGCGACGAGGTCCTCGGACTGGTTGTAGTCGCCGTCGGCGGCCTGGACGGCCCACAGGTGGACGGCGACCCCGTGTTCCTTCGCGGACATCAGGCCGGGCAGCAGGTCTCCGTCGCCGGTGACGAGCACGACGTCCGAGCAGGCGCGGTTGCGGGCCAGCTCGGTCAGCTCCGCGTGCATGGCGGCGTCGACGCCCTTCTGCGCCCAGCGGCCGTCGCTGCGGGTCAGGGCGCCGAGGCGGACGGTGACGCGGGGCATGACGCGCAGCCGGCGGTGTTCGGGCTGGGGCACCCGGTCGGGCGCTCCGTCGAACCAGTAGATCCGCAGGAGCGGCTGCGCGGTGTCGGCCTCGGCGCGCTCGCGCAGGCCCTGGATGAGCGCCGCATGGTCGACGGTGATGCGGGAACGGGAGGGCTCTCCCGCCAGAAGGCTCGCGGCGGCGCCCAGCAGATAGCCGGCGTCCACCAGGACGACGCAGCGGTCCACGCGTACCACCCTCTTCCCTGGGGGTCCTCTGTGTATTTCGCGGTTTCCCCGAGTCTGCCCGACGGCAAGGGCCTGGACGGCCGGAACTCGATCATCGGCGTGGCGTATCTCTCAGGGGCGGCCGGAGCGGGCACCGGCTACGCGGGGTAATGATCCAAAATGCGCCGTTTACTGGCGTGTGTGAGGGTGAAGGCGGTCCTGGCCCCTAGACCCTCACGGAGGTTCCCCCATGGCCAAGAACAAGAAGCAGAACAGGGATCAGCAGAAGTCCTCGTCCTCCGAGCGCGGCGGCGAGCAGTCCAGGGGTTCGTCGATGACGGATCAGGCGGAACAGCGGATCTCGCAGGCGACTCCCGCCGATATGGCCCGCAAGGGCCGCGAGAAGCGCTTCGGCCACAACTGACGCCTCCGTGCGGGCATGACGAAGGGCCCGCCCCGGTCGACCGGGGCGGGCCCTTCGCGCGCGGCATCCGCGCCGCGGTGGTTATCCGGCCAGGCAGGAGGGGCCGAGGAGCACCTTGAGGTCTCCGAAGAGCGCGGGGTCGGGCTTGACCCGGTGCTTGTCGAGGCGGAGCACGGTGGTGGTGCGCGGCCCCTGGAGCTTGATCCGCACCTCGCTGTTGCCGTGGTGGTGGCGCAGGATCTCACCCAGCCGGGTCACCATCGGCGGGGTGACCTTGACGGTCGGGATGGTGAGGACGACGGGGGCGTTGGTCCCGGCGGAGGACAGGTCGGGGACCATCATCTCCATCGCGACGAGCCGGGGCACGTCCTCGCGCTTGTCCAGGCGGCCCTTGACGAAGACGACGGTGTCCTCGACCAGCTGGGTGGAGACGAGCTGGTAGGTCGCGGGGAAGAACATGCACTCGATGGATCCGGCCAGGTCCTCGACGGTGGCGATGGCCCAGGCGTTGCCCTGCTTGGTCATCTTGCGCTGGAGGCCCGAGATGATGCCGCCGATGGTGACGACGGCGCCGTCTCCGTGCTCGCCGCCGGTGAGCTGGGAGATCCCGGCGTCCGTCTTGTCGGAGAGGACGTGCTCCAGGCCGAAGAGCGGGTGGTCGGATACGTAGAGGCCGAGCATCTCGCGTTCCTGGGCGAGCAGGTAGGCCTTCTCCCACTCGACGTCGGAGAACTCGACGTCGAGGCCGAAGCCGGGCTCGTCGCTCGCGCTCTCGTCACCCATGGCGCCGAAGAGGTCGAACTGTCCCTCGGCCTCCTTGCGCTTCACCGCGACGACGTTGTCGATCATCGGTTCGTGGTGGGCGACCAGTCCCTTGCGGGTGTGGCCCATCTCGTCGAAGGCGCCGGCCTTGATCAGGGACTCGACGGTGCGCTTGTTGCAGACGACCGCTTCGACCTTGTCCAGGAAGTCCGGGAAGGTGGAGTACTTCCCCTTGGCCTTCCTGGTCTTGATGATCGACTCGACAACGTTCGTGCCGACGTTGCGCACGGCGGTGAGGCCGAAGAGGATCACGTCGTCGCCCTGGGCGGCGAAGTTGGGCTCGGACTCGTTGACGTTCGGCGGGAGCACCTTGATGCCCATCCGGCGGCACTCGTTCAGGTAGATCGCGGACTTGTCCTTGTCGTCCTTGACCGAGGTGAGCAGGCCGGCCATGTACTCGGCCGGGAAGTTCGCCTTGAGGTAGGCGGTCCAGTAGGAGACCAGGCCGTACGCGGCCGAGTGGGCCTTGTTGAAGGCGTAGCCGGCGAAGGGGACCAGGACGTCCCACAGGGCCTGGATGGCCTTGTCGCTGTAGCCGTTCCCCCGGGCGCCCTCCTGGAAGATGGTGAAGTTCTTCGCCAGCTCCTCGGGCTTCTTCTTGCCCATCACGCGGCGCAGGATGTCGGCCTCGCCGAGCGAGTACCCGGCGATGATCTGGGCGGCCTTCTGCACCTGCTCCTGGTAGACGATCAGGCCGTAGGTGACCGCGAGCACCTCTTCGAGGGGCTTCTCCAGATCCGGGTGGATCGGGGTGATCTCCTGCTGCTTGTTCTTGCGCAGGGCGTAGTTCGTGTGCGAGTTCATGCCCATCGGGCCCGGCCGGTACAGGGCCGAGACGGCGGAGATGTCCTCGAAGTTGTCGGGCTTCATCAGGCGCAGCAGGGAGCGCATGGGCCCGCCGTCGAACTGGAAGACGCCGAGGGTGTCGCCGCGGCCGAGCAGTTCGAAGGTCTTGGGGTCGTCGAGCGGGAGGCCGAGGAGATCGATGTCGATCCCCTTGTTGGCCTTCACCATCTTGACGGCGTCGTCCATGATCGTGAGGTTGCGCAGGCCGAGGAAGTCCATCTTCAGCAGGCCGAGCGATTCGCAGCTCGGGTAGTCCCACTGGGTGATGGTGACCCCGTCGGAGTGGCGGACCCAGACCGGCACGTGGTCGGTGATGGTCTCGCTGGACATGATCACGCCGGCCGCGTGCACGCCCATCTGGCGGACCAGGCCCTCGACGCCCATGGCGGTGTCGATGACCTTCTTGACGTCCGGCTCGTTCTCGTACATCCCGCGGATCTCGCCGGCCTCGCCGTAGCGCGGGTGCTTCGGGTCGAGGATGCCGGAGAGCGGGATGCCCTTGCCGAGGACGTCGGCGGGCATGGCCTTGGTGAGCCGGTCGCCCATGGCGTACGGGTAGCCCAGGACGCGCGCGGAGTCCTTGATCGCGTTCTTCGCCTTGATGGTGCCGTAGGTGCCGATCATGGCGACCTTGTCGGCGCCGTACTTCTCGGTCACGTACCGGATCACCTCGACGCGCCTGCGCTCGTCGAAGTCGATGTCGACATCGGGCATGGAGACGCGCTCGGGGTTCAGGAAGCGCTCGAAGATCAGGCCGTGGGTGATCGGGTCGAGGTCGGTGATGCCCATGGCGTACGCGACGATCGAGCCGGCCGCGGAGCCTCGGCCGGGGCCGACCGCGATGCCCTGGTTCTTGGCCCACATGATGAAGTCGGCGACCACGAGGAAGTAGCCGGGGAAGCCCATCGAGATGATCGTGTCCATCTCGTACTCGGCCTGCTTCATCCGGTCGTCCGGGATGCCCCCGGGGTAGCGGCGCTGCATGCCCCGCATGGTCTCCTCGCGGAACCAGGTGACCTCGGTGTAGCCGTCCGGGATGTCGAACTTCGGCATCAGGTTCCGGAACTGGAACATGCCCTCGGTCTCGATCTGGTCCGCGACCAGCCTCGTGTTGGCGCAGCCCTCCTGCCAGGCGTCCGAGGAGTCGACGGCGTACATCTCCTCCGTGGACTTCAGGTAGTAGCCGGTGCCGTCGAAGCGGAAGCGGTCCGGGTCCGAGAGGTTCTTGCCGGTCTGGATGCAGAGCAGGGCGTCGTGGGCGCCGGCCTCGCTCGCGTAGGTGTAGTGGGAGTCGTTCGTCACCAGCGGCGGGATGCCGAGCTTCTTGCCGATCTCCAGCAGGCCGTCGCGGACCCGGCGCTCGATCTCGATGCCGTGGTCCATCAGCTCCAGGAAGTAGCGGCCCTTGCCGAAGATGTCCTGGTACTCGGAGGCGGCCTTCAGGGCCTCGTCGAACTGGCCCAGGCGCAGCCGGGTCTGCAGCTCGCCGGAGGGGCAGCCGGTGGAGGCGATCAGGCCCTCCGACCACTTGCCGATGGTCTCCTTGTCCATGCGCGGCCACTTGGTGAGCCAGCCCTCGGCGTACGCGTCGGAGGACAGCCGGAAGAGGTTGTTCAGGCCGGTGGCGTTCGCCGCCCAGATCGTCTTGTGCGTGTAGCCGCCGGAACCGGACACGTCGTCGCGCTTCTGGTGGGGCTGGCCCCACTGGATGCGGCGCTTGTTGCGCCGGGACTCCGGGGCGACGTAGGCCTCGATCCCGATGATCGGGGTGATTCCGGCCTTCTTCGCGGTGTGGAAGAAGTCGTACGCCCCGTGCAGGTTGCCGTGGTCGGACATGGCGATGTGGCTCATGCCCATCTCGCCGCACGCGTTGAACATGTCCTTCAGCCGCGCGGCACCGTCCAGCAGGGAGTACTGGGTGTGGACGTGCAGGTGCGTGAACGGCGTCTTGGTCACGGTGGGGGCCTCCGGAGGGGAGAGAGGGGCGGCAGCTACGAATCCTACGTCTCCCGAGTGACAGATCACGGGCACCGGCGGGTACGGTCATGCGTTGCAGAGTCAGAGAGGCGGGACGTCCGTCCGGCCCCTCCGGCTCGATGAGTGATCCACCCCGCGCCACCTGGAGGCACCCGCCATGGCGGTTCCCGAATCGACCGACGAGCAGCGCGCCGAGCAGATACTCGACGTGTTCGACATCGCGTTCGGTGAGCTGATCACCGCCGACCCGACGGCCTTCCAGGTCAAGTTCCGGAAGATGGCCGCCTCCGCGTTCGCCTTCTACCGGGGCACCGCCTGCCTCTTCTACGCGGACCTGGAGCGCGAGCGGCACGGCGGCCCGTACCTGGACGAGCGCACCGGCCGGGTGTGGATCCACGGCGATCTGCACGCCGAGAACTTCGGCACCTACATGGACGCCAACGGCCGGCTGGTCTTCAACGTCAACGACTTCGACGAGGCCTACGTCGGCCCGTTCACCTGGGACCTGAAGCGGTTCGCCGCCTCCGTCGCCCTGATCGGCTACACCAAGGCCCTCAGCGACGACCAGATCAGCGAGCTCGTGCGGACCTACGCGGCGGCCTACCGCGAGCGCATCCACGCGCTGGCCACCGGTGCGAAGAACGAGGAGGTCCCCTCCTTCACCCTGGACACCGCCGACGGCCCGCTGCTGGACGCCCTGCGCGCGGCCCGCAGCCGCACCCGCTTCTCCCTCCTCGACTCGATGACCGAGATCCGCGACTACGAGCGCCGCTTCTCCCCCGGGCCCGGCACCATCGAGCTCGACGCGGCCACCCGGTACAAGGTGCTCGCCGCCTTCGACGGCTACCTGGAGACGCTGCCCGACGAGTCCCTGGTCCGGCCCGACTCCTACCGGGTCAAGGACGTGGTGGGCCGCCGGGGCGTCGGGATCGGCTCGGCCGGCCTGCCCTCGTACAACATCCTGCTGGAGGGGCACAGCGACGCCCTGGAGAACGATGTCGTGATCTACCTCAAGCAGGCGCAGACCCCGGCCGTGTCCCGGCACATCACCGACCGGGCGGTGCGCGAGTACTTCCAGCACGAAGGACACCGCACGGTGATCTCGCAGCGGGCGCTGCAGGCGCACGCCGACCCGTGGCTGGGCTGGACCGAGCTGGACGGGTCCGGGCAGCTGGTGGCGGAGGTCTCCCCGTACGCGGTGGACCTGGACTGGTCGGACCTGGACGACCCGGAGGAGATCGCGGCCGTGGTCGCGGACCTGGGCCGGGCGACGGCGACCATGCACGGCGCGGCGGACGAGCAGCAGAGCGGCCAGACCCTGGTCCCCTTCTCCACGGAGCGGGCCATCGACGCGGCCATCGCCGCCGACGAGGAGGGCTTCGCGGAGCTGCTGGTGGACTTCGCCCACGCCTACGGGGCGCGGGCGCGGGCCGACCACCAGATCTTCGTGGACCTCTTCCGCAACGGCCGCATCACGCCGTAGGTCCGCGCACCGGCCGCCCTGCCCGGCCTCCCGCGGCCGGGCCACGGGCGGCCGGGCCACGGGCGACGAATGGTGCAAACCCCTCTGAAAGGGATGCCCGGTGCCCGGATCGGGACCTGCGGCTCCTCGCCCACAGGGACGCATGGCACACTCGCGGCGATGGACATATCCGGGGTAGGGCTACGAGGGCTGCGGGCCGCGCTGTTCAGCGCGTTCGTCGTGCTGCTCTCGGCCGGCTCGCACATCCTGATGTCCCGGGTGCCGCTGCCTCCCGCCCTGGTGGGCGGGTCCTTCGCCACCGTGTTCGCGATCGCCTACGCGCTGGCCGGGCGCGAGCGGGGCCTCGGCCCCATCGCCGGGCTGCTCGTCCCGCTGGAGCTGGCCGCCGACACCGTCTTCAACGCCGGCCAGCACCTCTGCTACGGACCCGCCGGCGGCCCCGTCTCGGGCCCCTTGCACGCCCTCGGCCTGGCCGGCCTGTGCGGCGGTACGCCGGTGGGCGGGCCGCTGGCCCGGGCGGGCGAGGCCGCCGACCCGGTGGCGCTGCTGGCCGCGCCCGGACCGTGGACGCCCTGGCTGCTGCTGGGCGCGCACGTCTCGGTCGGACTGCTCGCCTCGGTGTGGCTGCGGCACGGCGAGCGGGCGCTGGGCCGGCTGCTGAGCGCGGCGGCCGCCTCCGCCGTCCGGCCGCTGCGGCTGGCCGCCGCCCGGGTGGCCGGCGCCTTCGCACCGGCGGTGCGGGCGGCGCGGCCGACGCTCCCGGGCACGGGGCACCGTACGCGGTTCCCGGCGCACTCCGTGGGACGGCGGGGACCTCCTCGCACACCCGGCGCGCTCGCTCGCGCCTGACGTACGCGGACAGTTCCCCCCTTTCACCCGGCTCCCGTCCGGGGCGACATTCCACGGAGATCACCATGAGTGCACGCAACAGCCAGGCGAACAAGGCCGCCGCCCGCGAGAAGCTGCGCGCCGAGCGCGAGAAGCAGGCCAAGAAGGCCAAGGCCCGCCGTCAGGTGTTCGTGGCCGCCGGTGTCGTCGGCGCCCTCGCCCTGGCGGGCGGCGTCGGCTACCTGGTCGTGCAGGCCAACAAGCCCAGCGAGTGGGAGAAGGCGGCCGACGCGGCCCTGGTCCAGCCGAAGAACACCACGGGCGAGAACGGCACCACCGTGGTCATAGGCAAGGCCGAGGCCAAGAAGACCCTGGAGCTGTACGAGGACTCGCGCTGCCCGATCTGCGCGACCTTCGAGCAGGCGGTCGGCGCGCAGGTCAAGACGGACATCGATGCCGGCAAGTACAAGATCCAGTACATCGGCGCCACCTTCCTCGACAAGGGCTTCCCGGGCAGCGGCTCGAAGAACGCCCTGAGCGCGCTGGGCGCGGCCCTCAACGTCAGCCCCGAGGCCTTCCTGGAGTACAAGACGGCCCTCTACTCCGCGGCGAACCACCCGGAGGAGAAGGACGACAAGTTCGCCAAGGACGACTACCTGCTGTCCGTCGCGGACCAGGTCCCGGCGCTCAAGGACAACGCCGCGTTCAAGAAGGACGTCACGGAGGGCACGTACAACCGCTGGGCCCTGGAGATGTCCAAGGCCTTCGACAAGAGCGGTGTGACGGGCACGCCCACCCTGAAGATGGACGGCAAGAAGATCGACCCGCTGCCGCAGTCCCCCGAGGCGTTCACGGCGGCGATCGACAAGGCCATCGCCGGCTGAGGCACCCTCCCCGCCGGGCGGCGGACGCACTGAGAGGCCTGCGGGCCGACGGGCGGGCGAACTCCTCGAGTTCGCCCGCCCGTTGCTTTCGCGGGCTGTTCCGGACGCCATACCCGTCGGTAATATGATGATCCGTGACCAGTCAACTCTCCTCCCCCGCACCCGAGTCGGCCCCCGAGCCGGCTCCTCGCCGCCGCACGGTCGTGCTGGCCGCCGCCGCCACGGCGGCGCTCGCCCCGATGACCGCGCTGGCCGCCGGCACCGCCCGGGCCGCCACGGCCGCGGCCGCCGCCCCCGCCTTCCTGCACGGCGTCGCCTCCGGCGACCCGCTCCCCGACGGAATCCTGCTGTGGACCCGCGTGACCCCCGCCGACGGAGCCGTACCGGGCTCCGGCCTGGGCCCGGCGACCGCGGTGGACTGGGAGATCGCCGAGGACAAGGCCTTCTCCCGGATCGTCGCGCGGGGTTCCGTCACCGCGAGCGCCGCCTCCGACCACACCGTCAAGGCCGACGTACGAGGGCTGCGGCCGCAGACGGCGTACTGGTACCGGTTCAGCGCGGGCGGCGCCGCCTCCCCGGTCGGGCGCACCCGCACCGCGCCGGCCGCCGAGACCACCACCGCCGGGGTCCGCTTCGGCGTGGTCTCCTGCGCCAACTGGGAGTCCGGCTACTTCTCGGCGTACCGCCACCTGGCCGCCCGGTCGGACCTGGACGCGGTCCTGCACCTGGGCGACTACATCTACGAGTACAAGACCGGCGGCTACCCCGAGGCGAAGTACGTCGTGCGGCAGCACCAGCCGACGCACGAGATCCTCACGCTGGCCGACTACCGCACCCGCCACGGCGCGTACAAGACGGACCCGGACCTGCAGGCCCTGCACCACGCCCACCCGGTCATCGCGATCTGGGACGACCACGAGATAGCCAACGACGCCTGGTCCGGCGGCGCCGAGAACCACGATCCGGCCACCGAGGGCGAGTTCGCGGCCCGCGCGGCCGCCGCCCGCCGCGCGTACTTCGAGTGGATGCCCGTCCGCACCTCCACCGAGGGCACCGTCTACCGCCGGCTGCGCTTCGGCACCCTCGCCGACCTGCACCTGCTGGACCTGCGCACCTTCCGCTCGCAGCAGGCGGCCATCGGCAGCGGCGCGGTGGACGACCCGGAGCGCACGCTCACCGGCCGGGCGCAGCTGGACTGGCTGAAGGCCGGGCTGGCGGGCTCGCAGGCGACCTGGAAGCTGGTGGGCACCTCGGTGATGATCTCGCCGGTGGCCTTCGGCTCGCTGCCGGCGCACCTGCTGGAGCCGCTCACGGAGCTGCTCGGCCTGCCGCAGGGCGGGCTCGCGATCAACGTGGACCAGTGGGACGGGTACACGGACGACCGCAAGGAGCTGCTGGGCCACCTGACGGACCGCGGGATCCGCAACACCGTGTTCCTGACGGGCGACATCCACATGGCGTGGGCGAACGACGTGCCGGTGACGGCGGCCACCTATCCGTGGTCGCGGTCGGCGGGCGTGGAGTTCGTGGTGACCTCGGTGACCTCCGACAACATCGACGACCTGCTGCACGTGCCCGCGGACACGGCCTCACTGGTCGCGGAGGCGGCGATCAAGGCCGCCAACCGGCACGTGAAGTGGCTGGACATGGACGCCCACGGATACGGGGTCCTGGACGTGACGGCCGAGCGCTCGCAGATGGACTACTACGCGGTCTCCGACAAGCGCCGCCAGGACGCCACCAGCGCCTGGCAGCGCTCCTACCGGACGCTGAACGGTACGCAGAAGGTGGAGCGGGCCGACCAGCCGGTGCGCTGACACCCCGTCAAATTTCCTGCCAGGAGGGGCATCTGGTGCAGACCAGGTGCCCCTTCGCCATCAGAAGCAACAAATCTTTTACGTACAGCCCTTGACCTCTTTATGTCATGCACACGTAAGCTTCGCGCC
The DNA here is from genome assembly GCF_053609145.1 of Streptomyces sp. NPDC054961. Classification (NCBI taxonomy): domain Bacteria; kingdom Bacillati; phylum Actinomycetota; class Actinomycetes; order Kitasatosporales; family Streptomycetaceae; genus Streptomyces; species Streptomyces sp. NPDC054961. The sequence continues at coordinate 120,760 of NZ_JBSGWY010000021.1, forward strand.
AACGTGACGAGATCCTTCCCGTCATACCCCCCACTCGCGAGGAGCACACGTGCGCGCTCTTGCCCGCATATCCCCCCTTCTCCGCCGCGGCATCATGGGCTCCGCCCTGCTGGCCGGCACCCTGGCGTTCGCCCCGCTGACGGCCCCCACCACCGTCGCCGCCGCAGCCGCCGCCAAGACCCCGGCCGAGGCCTGCGCCGAACAGGCCACGGGCGCGTCCGCGAACGCCCGTGCCGCCCGTCCCAAGGACGCGCACGCCGCCGACGCCAACGAGCTCACGGACGCCCAGGCCAAGGCCATGGACGCCGACCTGGCGAAGAAGCTCGCCGCGGCGAACGCCATGAACCAGGGCCTGCAGGCCGCCCCGTCGGCCGCCGCGGCGACCACCACGATCCCGGTGTACGTGCACGTCATCACCTCCGGCACCACCGGAAACCTGACGGCCGCGCAGATCAACAGCCAGATCTCGGTCCTCAACGCCGCCTACGCGGGCCAGGGCACCGGAAACGTCAACTCCGGCTTCCAGTTCTCCCTCGCCGGGACCGACTACACGAACAACTCCACCTGGTACAACGTCTCGGACGGCACCACCGCCGAGAAGAACATGAAGAACGCCCTGCGCAAGGGCGGCAAGAACGCGCTGAACCTCTACACCGCCAACCTCGGCGGCGGGCTGCTCGGCTGGGCCACCTTCCCCAGCTCCTACGCCTCCCAGCCCAAGATGGACGGCGTGGTCATCCTCAACTCGTCGATCCCCGGCGGCTCGGCCACCAACTACAACCAGGGCGACACCGCCACCCACGAGGTCGGCCACTGGCTCGGCCTCTACCACACCTTCCAGGGCGGCTGCTCGGGCAGCGGCGACTCGGTCTCCGACACCCCGGCGGAGAAGAGCGCGGCCTTCGAGTGCCCGACCGGCCGTGACACCTGCACGGCGAGCGGCGTCGACCCGATCCACAACTTCATGGACTACACGTACGACTCCTGCATGTACCAGTTCACCGCGGGCCAGGTGGCCCGCATGCAGAGCATGTGGACGGCGTACCGCGCCTGACGCACCACCGCATCACCGCGCCACCGCATCACCGCTCTGACGCACGCATGACGACGGGGCCCCTCGAGAGGGGCCCCGTCCGCGCGTTCCGCTACAGGCTGTCGAGGAAGCCGAGGGCGACCGTCCAGGCCTGCTCGGCGGCCTCGGCGTCGTAGTCGTCCAGGCCCGGGTCGGTGAACAGGTGCCCGGCTCCCGGGTAGCTGTGGACCTCCACGTCCGCCCCGGCCCGCCGCATCCGCAGGTACCAGGCGGTCAGCCAGTCGTGCGGCTCGAACGGATCCGGGTCCGCGATGTGCAGCTGCACCGGCAGCTCGTCGACCGCGGCGTCCTCCTCCAGGTCGGCCGTCCCGTGCAGGAGCAGCAGCCCGCGCGCCTTCTCGTCGGCGAGCGCCAGGTGCTGGGCGATCGAACCGCCGAAGGAGAAGCCGGCGTAGACCAGCCCCTGGTCGGAGTAGGGGGCCGAGGCCAGCACCGCGCGCTTGAGCAGCTCGTCACGGCCGATCTCGTCCTGGTGGGCCATGCCCTCCTCGACGGTCTCGAAGGTGCGTCCCTCGAAGAGATCCGGCACCTGGACCTGGTGCCCGGCCGCGCGCAGCCGGTCGGCCGCCTCCCGCACCGCGGGCCGCAGCCCATAGGTCGAGTGGAAAAGCATGATGTTCATGCCTCCATCGTGCCAGCTCCCGTGGACGCCTCCGGCTACGTTGGCCTCCGTGGACACGGACTCCCTCCTGCGCCCGGTCGCGGTCGCCGCGGGCACCCTGGCCGTCACGCTGATCGCGGGCTGGCTGCTGGACCTGCTGCTGCGCCGCGCCGACGCCCGGCACAGCGAGACCCCGCTGTGGGGGCTGCTGCGCCGCTGCCGCCCGCCGTTCCTGCTGGTCCTGGCCGCCTCGCTGCTCCAGGGCGTGCACCGCCGCCGGGACGGCTGGGGCCAGGCACTGACCCTGGTCCTGATCGCCGCGGCCGCGTGGCTGCTCGTGCGCATCACCACGGCCGTCGTGGACTCCGTCTACGCCCGGTACGCCGCCGACCACCCCGACGAGGCCCGTGTCCGCCGGGTCCGCACCCAGGTCACGCTGATCCACCGGGTGGTCACGGCGGTGGTGATCGTGGTGGCCGCCGGCGCGATGCTGCTCACGTTCCCCGAGATGCGGGCGGTCGGCGCCTCGATGCTGGCCTCCGCGGGCGTCCTCGGCATCGTGGCGGGCATCGCGGCCCAGTCCGCGCTCGGCAACCTCTTCGCCGGACTCCAGATCGCCTTCGGCGACACCGTCCGGATCGGCGACACGGTGGTCGTGGACAAGGAGTGGGGCAGGGTCGAGGAGATCACCCTGACCTTCCTCACCGTCCGCACCTGGGACGAGCGCCGGATCACGATGCCGGTGTCGTACTTCACGAGCAAGCCCTACGAGAACTGGTCGCGCGGCGGTGCGCAGATGACGGGCACGGTGTTCTGGCACCTGGACCACAGCGCCCCGGTGGCCCTGATGCGCGAGCAGCTCCCCCGGATCCTGGAGGACATCCCGGAATGGGACGGCCGCGCCGCCTCCCTGGCCGTCACGGACACCACCCCTCACACGGTCCTGGTCCGCGCGGTGGTCACGGCGAAGGACTCCGACGACATCTGGACGGTCCGCTGCGCGGTCCGCGAGCGCCTGATCACCTGGCTGACGGACCACCACCCCTACGCCCTCCCCCGCATCACCACCTCCGCGGCCGTCCCTCCGCCGGACGGTTCCGGCCCCGCCGGCGCCTGAGGCGCGGGCCGCGGGTCCGGGCGCCGCACCCGTCGGAGGCCGCCTCGCGGCGGCGGCCGGGAAGGACCGGGGCGGCGGCCCCGCGACGGCCCCCGCGGGATCCGGCCCGCCGCGCCCGGCTCAGCCCGCGGCCCCGAACGTGAGCCGGAACAGAGCGCCCCCGCCGGCAGCGGCTTCCGCCGTCAGCTCGGCCCCGTGCGCCCGCGCGATCTGCCGCGCCATCGCCAGCCCCAGCCCCGACCCGGGCAGGGCCCTCGCCGCCCCCGCCCGGTAGAACCGGTCGAAGACGTAGGGCAGGTCGGCCTCCGAGATCCCCGGCCCGTGGTCCCGTACGGTCACCTCCGCGCACCCGCCGCGGACCGCCAGCTGGATCTCCACCTCCGCCCGGTGGCCCTGCTCCCCCCGGTCCCGTACCGCTCCCGAGCTGAACTTCGCCGCGTTGTCCAGCAGGTTCCCCAGCAGCCGGCTCAGCCGCGCCGGCACCCCCGCCACCACCGCTTCCTCCGTCCGCACCCGGAACGAGACCCCCGGCCAGTGCGAGCGCGCCGCCCCCGCGCAGTACTCCACCAGGGGGGCCAGCCGCACCTCTTCCACCAGCAGCTGCGGCTCCTCGTCCCGGGCGAGCTCGATCAGGTCGTTGACCAGCCCCGTCACCTCCCGCAGCTGCCGCCCCAGCGCCAGCGACGCCCGCTCCCGCTGCTCAGGCGTCAGCCGGTCCCCGCGCGCCAGCAGCTCCGCGTTCGTCCGCAGCGCCGTCAGCGGTGTCCTCAGCTCGTGCGAGGCGTCGGCGACCAGCCTGCGCTGCGCGGTCACGGACTGCTCCAGCTCGCCGAGCATGGCGTTGAAGCTCCCGGCGAGCCGGGTGACCTCGTCCTCCGCGCCCCGGCCGGGACCCGGCGGCGGCAGCTCGATCCGGTGCCGGGGATCGCGCGTCGCCGCGATCCGCTCGGCGGTGGCGGTGAGCCGGGTGACCGGTGCCAGGCCGGTCCGCGCGACCCAGTAGCCGAGCAGTCCGGCCATCAGCATGCCCGCCGCCCCCGTCAGCGCCAGCCACCACGCCGCCTCCTCCAGGGCGTCCTCCACGCTGTCCGCCCGCAGCGCCACCTGCAGGGACCGCCCTGGGGTGTAGTCGGTGGTCAGCATCCGCGCCGGGTGCCCCGCGTGCACGATGCTGGTGTAGTAGGGGGCTTTCCTGCCCGCCGCGACGGCCCGCGCGGCGGGGGCCACCGGCAGGAGGTACGGCGCCGCGGGGTCCTTCGCCGGATCGGCCGGCACCACCTCCGCGCAGGCGGGCGCCGCCAGGAAGCGGCACTCCCCGCTCAGGGTCCCGGGCCCGGAGTCGGGGTTGCGCTGGGCGGCGAGGCGGGCCGCCTGGGTGAGGTTGAGGTCGAGCTGCCGGTACAGCGCGTCCCGCACGACGAAGTAGGCCGCCGCGCACACGCCGACGGCGACCAGCGCGACGGCCGCCGCCGCCGCGAGCGCGAGCCGGGTCCGCAGCGGCCGTCTGCGCCGCCATGCCGCCGCGAGCCCGCGCCCGCCCTCGGCCCCGGCCCCGGCACCGGCCCCGGCACCGGCCCCGGCACCGGCCCTACCGCCCGTACCCCCCGCGCCCCCCGCGCCGCTCACGCGGTGTCCAGCCGGTAGCCGACCCCGTGCACGGTGTGCACCAGCCGGGGCTCGCCGCCGGCTTCCAGCTTCCGCCGCAGGTAGCCGACGTAGACGGCCAGGGAGTTGGAGTCCGGCCCGAAGTCCCGCCCCCACACCAGTTCCAGGATGAGCTCGCGCGGCAGCACCTGCCCGGGGTGGCGCAGGAGCAGTTCCAGGAGGGCCGCCTCGGTGCGGCTGAACTCCAGCTGCCTCCCGCCGCGCCGGCCGGTGCGGGTCTGCGGGTCGAGGACCAGGTCCCCGTAGGAGAGTTCGGGCGCGGAGCCGGCCGGTTCGGGGGCGGCCCGCCTCAGGAGCGCCCGGACCCTCGCCACGAGCTCGTCCAGCGCGAACGGCTTCACCAGGTAGTCGTCGGCCCCGGCCTCCAGCCCGTCGACCCGGTCGCTCACCGCGTCGAGGGCCGTCAGGACGAGTACGGGCGTACGGTCGCCCACCGCGCGGAGCTGCCGGCACACGCCGAGCCCGTCCAGCACCGGCATCATCACGTCGAGGACCAGCGCGTCGGGCTGCCAGCGCGCCACCTCCGACAGCGCGGCCAGGCCGTCGCCCGCGCCGCGCACCTCGTACCCCTCGACCGCGAGGCCGTCCTCGACGGCCGCCCGCACCTCGGGCTCGTCGTCCACCACCAGAATCCGCTGCATGCCGCAAAGCCTGCCAAATGGTTACCGAAGAACCTCTTAGAACGTTCTTAGGACGCACCGGGAGTGTGCGGACATGAGCACCTCACCCTCACGTTCACCACTTTCCGTCGTGATCGGCGCGGGCGGCACCGGCGGTCACATCTACCCCGGGCTGGCCCTGGCCGAGGCGCTGCGCGCCGCCGTCCCGGACGCCGTGGTCTCGTTCATCGGCACCGAACGCGGCCTGGAGACCGAGCTGATCCCCGCCGCCGGCTACCGCCTGCACACCGTCGACATGATCCCCTTCGATCCGGCGCTCGGCGCCAAGCGCTACCTGCTCCCGGCGGCGCTGCTGCGCTCGGCCGGGCAGGCGCGGGCCGTGATCCGGGCGCAGGGCGCGCAGGTGGCCGTCGGCATGGGCGGCTACCCGAGCGCGCCCGCCGTGCTCGGGGCCCGGATGGCGAGGCTGCCGGCGGTGATCCACGAGTCCAACGCGGTGCCCGGCCGGGCCAACCAGTTCGCCGCCCGCCTGACCCCGCACATGGCCGTGGCCTTCGACCGCAGCCGCGGCCACCTGGCGGGCGGGGAGCGGGCGCTGACCACCGGGATGCCGATCTCGGCGGCGCTCGCGGGCCTGGCCGGGCGGTCCCGGGAGGACCGGGCGGTGCTGCGGCTCCGGGCCCGGCGCGAGCTCGGGGTGCCGGACGGCCGCAAGCTCGTCGTCTTCAACGGCGGCAGCCTGGGCGCGGTCCGCCTCACCGAGGCCGCGGCCGGGCTGGCGGAGGCCTGGCAGGCGCGGGACGACGTACAGCTGCTGATCAAGACGGGTCCGGCGGCGCTGGCGGACACCCAGGCGCGGCTGTCGGCCTCGGGCGGGCTGCGGATCGCCCGGGCCGCGGCCTACCTGGACCGGATGGACCTGGTCTACGCGGCCGCCGACCTGGTGGTGTGCCGGGCGGGCTCGGCGACGGTGGCGGAGCTCGCGGCGACCGGGGTCCCGGCCGTCCTCGTCCCCTATCCGTACGCCCCGGGCGACCACCAGACGCACAACGCCCGCGTGCTGTCGGACGCGGGCGCCGGGCTGCTGCTGCCGGACGCCGAGACCACGGCCGGCCGGCTCGCGGAGCTGCTCGCCCCGCTGCTGGCCGATCCGGCGCGGCTCTCCGCGATGGCCGGCGCGGCCGACCCGGGCCCGCACGCGCGGGCCGCCGAACTGCTGGCGGAGCAGGTGCTGCACGTGGCCGGCTTCCCCTCCCCCTCCCCCCTTCCCACCCCCTGGAGCTGATATGACGAAGGCAACACCGATGACGACGCCGATGACGACGCCCATGACGACTCCGGCGACGACGGACTGGACCGGCAGGACGGTCCTCGTGACGGGCGCGGAGGGCTTCATCGGCTCGACGCTGGTCGACCTGCTGGTGGCGCGGGGCGCGAAGGTGCGCGCCTTCGTGCACTACAAGCCGTACGCGGAGAAGGGCCACCTGGCCCAGTACCTGGCCGATCCGGACGGCCCGGTGGAGATGTGGGCGGGCGACGTCCGCGACGCGGGCCGGGTGAGCGACGCGGTGGCCGGCTGCGACACCGTCTTCCACCTGGCGGCGCTGATCGGGATCCCGTACAGCTACGCCTCCCCCGGCGCGTACGTCCAGACCAACGTCACCGGGACCGAGAACATGGCGGAGGCCTGCCGTCGTCACGGCGTTCGCCGCCTCGTGCACACGTCCACCAGCGAGGTCTACGGGACCGCCCTGACGGCCCCGATCTCCGAGAGCCACCCGCTCCAGCCGCAGTCCCCGTACTCCGCGTCGAAGATCGGCGCGGACATGATGGCGCTGTCGTTCCACCACGCGTTCGAGCTGCCGGTGACGGTGGTGCGGCCGTTCAACACCTACGGCCCCCGCCAGTCGGCGCGCGCGGTGATCCCCACCATCCTCGCGCAGCTCCACTCGGGCGCCCGGGAGATCCGCCTCGGGTCCCTGACGCCCACCCGGGACTTCACCTTCGTGACGGACACGGCCGCGGGCTTCCTCGCGGTCGCGGAGTGCGACCGGGCGCTGGGTGAGGTGGTCAACCTCGGCGCCGGCGAGGAGATCTCCATCGGGGACCTGGCCGGGGCGCTGATCGCGGCGTCGGGCCGGGACGCGGAGGTCGTCGTCGACCCCGCCCGGCTGCGCCCCTCGGGCAGCGAGGTCCAGCGCCTCCTGTCGGACAACACCCGGGCCCGCGAGTGGGCCGGATGGAAGCCCGAGGTCTCGCTCCACGAGGGCCTGACCCGCACCTCCGACTGGATAGCGGACCACCTCCACCTCTTCGCCCCGGACCGCTACCAGGTGTAGGAACGGTCGGGCCACGGCTACGGGCCACGGGCTACGGGCTACGGGCTACGGGCTACGCAGGCTGCGCACGTCGAGATGCCGGAGCACCCGGTCGACGATCTCCGGATCGGCGCCGGGTTCGCTCCGGGCGGCCAGTACCTCGTGGCGGGCGGCGGACATCATCTCCCGCTGGATGCGCTGGATGTCGCGGATCCGCTCCACCCGCTTCGCGTACGCCTCGCGCCGTTCCTCGTCGACCATGTCGGGGCTGATCCTCGCCCCCACGTCGTACGCCCGCCGGTAGAGCGTCTCCACCAGGTCCTCGGGGAGGTCCTCCTCCTCCTCGATCTCCTTCAGCCGCCGCTTGGCGGCCTTGGCGGCGCGGATCGCGAGGGCCCGCGCGATCTCCGCTTCCGCGTCGGGGTCGGCCTCCACGCCGAGCCGGCGGACCAGCCACGGCAGGGTCAGCCCCTGGAGCACCAGGGTCACCATGATCACGGCGAAGGCGATGAAGATGGTCTCGTCCCGGCCGGGGAACGCCTCGCCGGCGTCCGTCCGGAGCGGGATGGCCAGGGCGAGCGCCACCGAGGCCACGCCCCGCATCCCGGCCCACCACATCACCACGGACTCCCGCCAGCTCAGCGGGATCTCCTCGTCGTAGTCGCGCCGCGAGTGCAGCCGTTTCGCCAGCCAGCCGGCGGGCAGCAGCCACGCCAGCCGTACGCCGATCACCACCGCGACCACGGCCGCCGCCCATCCGGCCATCTCCCACTCCCGGCCGCGGGCGACGCCGAACACGTTGTGCAGCTCCAGTCCGATCAGGCCGAACGCGACGCCCGTGACCAGCGTGTCGACGACCTCCCAGAAGGTGTGCCCGGCCAGCCGGCCCAGCACGTCGTCGGCGTCGCTCGCGTACTCGGCGAGGTACAGGGCCGTGGTCAGCACGGCCAGCACCCCCGACCCCTGGAACTCCTCGGCCAGGGTGTAGGCCACGAACGGCACCAGCAGCGTCAGCCCGATCTGGAGCGTGGCGTCGTCGAGCCGTCCCATGAGCCGGTGGGCGGCCCAGCCCAGCGCGAGCCCGACGACCACGGCGACGACGGCGGAGAGCACGAACTCCCCGAGCGCGTCGGGCCACGAGAAGCTCCCGCTCACGACGGCGGCGACGGCCACGTGGTAGAGCACGATGGCGGTGACGTCGTTGAAGAGTCCCTCGCCCTCCAGGATCGAGACCATCCGCCGGGGCATCCCGAGCGACCCGGCCACGGCCGTGGCGGCGACGGGGTCGGGCGGCGCGACGAGCGCGCCCAGTGCCAGGGCGGCGGCGATCGGCAGTCCGGGTACGACGGTGTGCGCCACGGCGGCGACGGCGGCGGTGGTCACGAACACGAGCGCGACGGCCAGCAGCAGGATGGGCCGCACGTTGGCGGCGAACTGGCGCCAGGAGGTCCGCTGCACGGAGGCGTAGAGCAGCGGGGGCAGCACGAGCGGCAGGATGTACTCGGGTGCGACCTCGACGTTGGGCACGGCGGGCACCAGCGCGAGCGCGACCCCGCCGAGCGTCATCAGCACCGGCGCGGGCAGCCCCAGCCGGTTCCCGAGCGGCACGGTCACCACGGCCCCGAGCAACAACACGAACAGCAGAGCTAGTTGATCCACCCGCTCACCCTGTCATCCGCGCGCCCGCCGGTGTCCGAGGCGCGGGCTGGGCGGCGGCAGCAGCAGCGCCCGCCCCGGCCGCGGTTACGGCAGCGCGCGCCGCATCGCCCGGTGCGGGATCCCGGCGTCCTCGAACTCCGGCCCGTAGGCCTCGTACCCGAGCCGCTCGTAGAATCCCAGCGCGTGCGTCTGCGCGCCCAGGTCGACGGCGGCCAGGCCGAGCCGCGCCGCCTCCGCCTCGACGGCCCGTACCAGCGCGACCCCGACGCCCAGTCCGCGCGCGGACTTGACGACGGCCAGCCGGCCCAGGGAGCCGACCTCGGGGGAACCCGTCTTGCCCAGGGCCCCGGGCCCGTGCAGCAGCCGGCCCGTCCCCAGGGGCGTCCCGTCCGGCCCCTCGGCCAGGACGTGCACCGCACCCGCGTCGTACGCGTCGTACTCGATCGACTCCGGCACGGACTGCTCCACCACGAACACCTCGGTCCGCACGGCGAAGCAGGCCTTCAGGTCGGCCTCCGTCACGGCGACCCGCACCCGGACGGCGGGTGCGTCCGTCACTCGCTTTCCTTCCGGATCACGTCCAGCGCGTTCTGCAGGTCCGCCGGGTACGTGCTCTCGAACTCCACCCACTGGCCGTCCGAGGGGTGCTCGAATCCGAGCCGCACGGCGTGCAGCCACTGCCGGGTGAGCCCGAGCCGCTTCGCCACCGTCGGGTCGGCCCCGTAGGTCAGGTCCCCGACGCAGGGGTGGCGGTGCGCGGCCATGTGCACACGGATCTGGTGCGTGCGGCCGGTCTCCAGCTTGATGTCCAGCAGCGAGGCGGCGCGGAACGCCTCGATCAGGTCGTAGTGGGTGACGGAGGGCTTGCCCTCCTGGGTCACGGCCCACTTGTAGTCGGCGCTGGGGTGGCGCCCGATCGGAGCGTCGATCGTGCCGCTCATCGGGTCCGGGTGGCCCTGCACCAGCGCGTGGTAGCGCTTGTCGACGATCCGCTCGCGGAACTGGTTCTTCAGCGAGGTGTACGCGCGCTCCGACTTCGCGACAGCCATCAGGCCGGACGTGCCGACGTCGAGGCGGTGCACGATGCCCTGGCGCTCGGAGGCGCCGGAGGTGGAGATGCGGTAGCCGGCGGCGGCCAGGCCGCCGATGACGGTGGTACCGGTCCAGCCGGGGCTGGGGTGGGCGGCGACGCCGACCGGCTTCATGATGACGACGATGTCGTCGTCGTCATGGACGATCTCCATCCCGGGGACGGGCTCGGCGACGAGCTCGACCTTCCGCGGCGGTTCGGGCATCTCGACTTCGAGCCAGGCGCCACCGTGCACGCGCTCGGACTTCCCGACGACACTGCCGTCGACCGACACCTTCCCCGCGGCCGCGAGTTCGGCCGCCTTCGTCCGGGAGAAACCGAACATACGGGCGATGGCGGCGTCGACGCGCTCGCCCTCGAGGCCATCGGGAACGGGCAGGGTGCGGATCTCGGGAATCGTACTCACCTGTCGAGTATGCAGGACCGGACAGACGCCCGGTCCCGCGATCAGTCCTTGTGGACGGTGCCGTCCGGGTCCAGACCCTTGAACGACAGCAGGACGATCAGGATCCCCCCGCACACGATCGCCGAGTCCGCGAGGTTGAAGACCGCGAAGTGGGCGGGTGCGACGAAGTCGACGACCGCACCGCGGAAGACGCCCGGGGAGCGGAAGATCCGGTCGGTCAGGTTCCCCAGCGCACCGCCCAGCAGCAGGCCCAGCGCGATCGCCCACGGCAGGCTGTACAGCTTCCGCGCGAGACGCACGATGACCACGATGACCGTGGCGGCGATGCAGGTGAAGATGATCGTGAAGGCCTCGCCGAAGCCGAAGGCGGCGCCGGGGTTGCGGATCGCCTCGAACTTGAGCAGGTCGCCGATGATGTGGATCGGCGGCTGGTGCTCCAGCTTCGCGACGACCAGCATCTTGCTGCCGAGGTCGAGCAGGTAGGCCAGGACGGCCACGACGAGCAGCGCGACGATCCGTCGCCGCCCCCTGGGCGCGGCGGCTTCCGGCTCGGTGCCGTCTTCGCCGACCTCCGGCGTACCGATGATGCGCTCCACCTCTGCCACGTGAGTCCCTCGAACTAGCCCGAACCAGGTATGCCGACCGTCCCGCCAGGTTCGTTTGCGGACCCTGACGAGACACGAGGGTACGTCAGGGTCTCCTTCGGCCGCCGCCCTGCCCACGGATGCCGCCCGGCCCTGCCCGCCGCCGGCGCGCCCGGCCGCGGGGGCGGTGGGGGCGGCGGGCGCCTAGTGCCTCCGCTCCTGCTTCTGCTTGCAGTCCACGCACAGCGTGGCCCGCGGGAAGGCCTGCATCCTGGCCTTGCCGATGGGCTGGCCGCAGTTCTCGCAGATGCCGTACGTGCCCGCCTCGAGCCGTTCCAGGGCCCGCTCGGTCTGCTCGAGCATCGAGGTGGCGTTCGCCGCGAGGGCCAGCTCGGACTCCCGGGTGATGTTCTTGGTCCCGGTGTCGGCCTGGTCGTCCCCCGCGCCGTCGCCGGAGTCCCGCATCAGGCCCGAGATGGCCGCCTCGGAGGCGTCGAGCTCGGCGCGCAGCCGCAGCACCTCGCTCATCAGCTCGCTGCGGGCCTCACCGACCTCCTCCGGGGTCCAGGGGTCCTCTCCGGGCCGTACGGCGAGCTCGCCGGGCGCCAGGCCCGCCACGGCCCGCGCCTTGGGCAGCCCGCTGGTCGCGGTCGCGGCCGTCTTCCTGGCCGTGCCGGTGCTCTTCTTGGCAACCACTTTCCGGGCTCCCGTCTCTGGCGCGGCCTGCGCCGCCCCCTCGGTCCCGGCCGCCTTGGCCGTGACCTTCTTCCCGGCCGTCTTCTTGACGGCGGCCGTCTTCTTGACGGCGGCGGCCTTCTTGGCCGGCGCCGGCGCCTTCCCGGCCACGGCCTTCTTCTTCGCCGGCTGCGCCGCCGGCTCCTCCTGCGCAGCCCTTCCGACAGCCTTCCTGGCAGTACTCCCGGCGGTCTTCTTCGCCACCATGGCCGCGGCCCCTTCACATACTGTGATAATTGCTCGCGAATCGTGCCGGAACGATAAATCGACTCCGGACCCACGGCAACGGGGCACGCATCCGTCAAGGTCAACCTGCATCCGTTGTGCCCAGCCGGGAGCCCGGTAATCCGCCCCTCCCGCCCCACGACACCCCGGCCCGGCCCTTCGCGCCCATTCGGGTCACCCGGCTCCCCGCCCGCGCCGCCTCGCGCGCCACCTCCCGCGCCCCCGTCCGCACCCCCGCGCCACGCCCCGGAAACCGGTCTGCCGACCCGCGTCCCGGCCCGTACACTGGCCCCAGCGAAAGGCATGGATGGGGACGAGTAGCGTCGGACGCAGCCAGGAGCGACCCGGGGACGGTGAGAGCCCGGGGGCGAGCGCGATGCGAAGGATCACCCCGGAGCCGCCGGAAGAAGGCCGCACGGAGCCCGCTCGGGCGCCCGTCGGCACGTAGAACCGGCTTCGCACCCCAATGAGGGGGCCCTCGGACCACACGTCCGGAGGCCAAGGAGGGTGGTACCGCGGGAGCAGCCGGTCCCTGATCCAGGGAAGGGCGGCCCTCGTCCCTCCGGACGGAAGTGACACCCCGCCGGAGGAAAGTTCAGCCTCATGACCACACCGCCGCAGTACCGCCCGGTTCCCGCCCAGGTCGACCTGCCCGCCCTCGAGCACGGAGTCCTCGACTTCTGGCACGAGAGCAAGACCTTCGCCAAGACCCTGGAGCAGTCCGAGGGCCGCCCCGAGTGGGTCTTCTACGAGGGCCCGCCCACCGCCAACGGCATGCCCGGCGCGCACCACATCGAGGCCCGGGTCTTCAAGGACGTCTTCCCCCGTTTCCGCACCATGCGCGGCTACCACGTGGCCCGCAAGGCCGGCTGGGACTGTCACGGCCTGCCCGTCGAGCTCGCCGTCGAGAAGGAACTGGGCTTCAACGGCAAGAAGGACATCGAGGCGTACGGCATCGCCGAGTTCAACGCCAAGTGCCGCGAGTCCGTGACCCGCCACACCGACGCGTTCACCGAGCTCACGACCCGGATGGGCTACTGGGTCGACCTGGACGACGCCTACCGGACCATGGACCCCGAGTACGTCGAGTCCGTGTGGTGGTCGCTGAAGGAGATCTTCAACAAGGGCCTGCTCACCCAGGACCACCGCGTCGCCCCCTGGTGCCCGCGCTGCGGCACCGGCCTCTCCGACCACGAGCTGGCGCAGGGCTACGAGACGGTCGTCGACCCCTCGGTCTACGTCCGCTTCCCGCTGACCTCCGGCCCCCTCGCGGGCGAGGCGTCCCTGCTGGTCTGGACGACGACCCCCTGGACCCTGGTGTCCAACACGGCCGTGGCCGCGCACCCCGAGGTCACCTACGTCGTCGCCCGCCGTGCCGGCGGCGAGGACTCGGAGAAGCTGGTCGTCGCCCAGCCGCTGCTGGAGAAGTCCCTCGGCGAGGGCTGGGAGGCCACCGGCGAGACCTTCACGGGCAAGGAGATGGAGCGCTGGACCTACGAGCGCCCGTTCTCGCTCGTCGCCTTCCCGGCCCCGGCCCACTACGTCGTGAACGCCGAGTACGTCACGACCGAGGACGGTACCGGTCTGGTCCACCAGTCCCCCGCCTTCGGCGCCGACGACCTCGCGGTCTGCCGCGCGTACGGCCTGCCCGTCGTGAACCCGGTCCGCCCGGACGGCACCTTCGAGGAGGAGGTCCCGCTCGTCGGCGGCGTCTTCTTCAAGAAGGCCGACGAGAAGCTGACCGCCGATCTGGACGCCCGCGGCCTGCTCTTCAAGCACATCGCCTACGAGCACAGCTACCCGCACTGCTGGCGCTGCCACACCGCGCTGCTGTACTACGCGCAGCCGTCCTGGTACGTCCGCACCACCGCCGTCAAGGACGCGATGCTGCGGGAGAACGAGAAGACGAACTGGTTCCCCGACTCGGTCAAGCAGGGCCGCTTCGGCGACTGGCTGAACAACAACGTCGACTGGGCGCTCTCCCGCAACCGCTACTGGGGCACCCCGCTGCCGATCTGGCGCTGCGAGGAGAACCACCTCACCTGCGTGGGCTCGCGCGCCGAGCTGAGCGAGCTGTCCGGGCAGGACCACTCGAACCTGGACCCGCACCGCCCGTACATCGACGCGGTCACCTTCCCCTGCACGGCGCAGGACTGCTCCCTCGAGGCCGTCCGCGTTCCCGAGGTGATCGACGCCTGGTACGACTCGGGCTCGATGCCGTTCGCGCAGTGGGGCTACCCGCACAAGAACAAGGAGATCTTCGAGAAGCGCTATCCGGCGCAGTTCATCTCGGAGGCCATCGACCAGACGCGCGGGTGGTTCTACACCCTGATGGCCGTCGGCACGCTCGTCTTCGACAAGTCGTCCTACGAGAACGTGGTCTGCCTGGGCCACATCCTCGCCGAGGACGGCCGCAAGATGTCCAAGCACCTGGGCAACACCCTCCAGCCCATCCCGCTCATGGACCAGCACGGCGCGGACGCGGTCCGCTGGTTCATGGCGGCCGGCGGCTCCCCGTGGGCGGCGCGGCGCGTGGGCCACGGCACGATCCAGGAGGTCGTCCGCAAGACGCTCCTCACGTACTGGAACACCGTCGCCTTCCAGGCCCTGTACGCCCGCACGTCGAACTGGGCCCCCTCCGCCGCGGACCCGGCCCCGGCGGACCGCACCGTCCTCGACCGCTGGCTCCTCTCGGAACTCCACGCCCTCACGACCGAGGTCACCGAGGCGATGGAGTCGTACGACACCCAGCGCGCCGGCAAGCTCCTCTCCTCCTTCGTGGACGACCTGTCCAACTGGTACGTCCGGCGTTCGCGCCGCCGCTTCTGGCAGGGCGACGCGGCCGCGCTGCGCACGCTGCACGAGGTCGTGGAGACCGTCACCCGCCTCCTCGCCCCGCTGACCCCCTTCATCACGGAGCGGGTCTGGCAGGACATGGTCGTCCCGGTCACCCCGGACGCCCCGGAGTCGGTGCACCTGTCCACGTGGCCGGTCCCCGACGCCGCGGCGATCGACCCGGTCCTCTCGCAGCAGATGCTGCTGGTGCGCCGCCTCGTGGAGCTGGGCCGCGCGACGCGGGCCGAGTCCGGCGTCAAGACGCGCCAGCCGCTGTCGCGCGCGCTGGTCGCGGTGACGGGCTTCGAGGCGCTGTCCGCGGAGCTGCGCTCGCAGATCACGGAGGAGCTGAACGTCTCCTCCCTGGCCTCCCTGTCGGAGGTCGGCGGGTCCCTGGTGGACACCACGGCGAAGGCGAACTTCCGGGCGCTGGGCAAGCGCTTCGGCAAGGGCGTGCAGGACGTGGCGAAGGCCGTGGCCGCGGCGGACGCGGCGGCCCTGTCCCTGGCGCTGCGCGGCGGCTCCGCCGAGGTCGAGGTCGACGGCTCGCCCGTCACCCTCACCCCGGAGGAGGTCATCATCACGGAGACCCCGCGCGAGGGCTGGTCGGTGGCCTCGGACTCGGGTGCGACGGTGGCGCTGGACCTGGAGATCACTCCGGAGCTGCGGCTGGCGGGGCTGGCGCGTGACGCGATCCGCCTGATCCAGGAGGCCCGGAAGAACTCGGGCCTGGACGTCGCGGACCGCATCGCCCTGCGGTGGTCCGCGACGGACCCGGAGGTCGTGACGGCCCTGACCGACCACGCGGGCCTCATCTCCGACGAGGTCCTCGCGACGGACTTCGCCGCCGCCGAGGCCGACGCCTCGTACGGCGACCCGTTCACGGACGAGTCCCTCGCCCTGACGTTCCGCCTCCGCAAGGCGTAACACGCACGCTCCGTGGCCCGGCCCCCCCTGCGGGCGCCGGGCCACAGTCGTCCCCGCCGATGCCAGAGGCACGACCCCCGGGGCAGCCCACCACCCAGCCCCACCGGCGCTTGAGGCCCGGAGTCCCGGACAGCCCACCACCCAGCCCCACCGGCGCTTGAGGCCCGGAGTCCCGGACAGCCCACCACCCAGCCCCACCGGCGCTTGAGGCCCGGAGTCCCGGAC
>NZ_JBSGWY010000022.1:0-2250 GCF_053609145.1 Streptomyces sp. NPDC054961
CACCCCTCCACCACAGCTTTTTCTTTCATATTTTACAATTTTTTCTAATAATTTGTGGCCGCCCGCCGCCCCCCCCCGCCCCCCCCCCGGCGGCCCCCCCCCCCCCCCCCCGGGCTTCGGGTGTCACGCGGCGCACCCCGGCGCCGGGACCTACCGGTTGCCGCGCAGGGTTTCGATCTCGCGGCGTTCGCGCTTCGTCGGGCGGCCCGCGCCACGGTCACGGATGCCGACCACCGCCGCCTCCACCGGCGTCGGCGGCGGCGGGCTGTTGTCGGTCAGGCATTCGGCGGCGACCGGAGGGCCGACCCGCTTCGTCACCGGACGGCGGACCACGACGATGCGCTCCCGTCCGGCATGGAAGAGCCGGATCTCGTCCCCGGCCCGTACCGACTGCGCCGGCTTCGCGCGCTCGCCGTTGACCCGCACGTGTCCCGCGCGGCACGCCGCGGCCGCGATCGCCCGTGTTTTCGTCAGCCGGACCGACCAGATCCACACGTCGACCCGAGCCGATCCCGTACCCGTGGTTCCCTCTTCAGCCATGCCCCCGACTGTAGCGAGCCGGGGGCCGAGAAGCGGAAGGCGTTTTGTGGGTTGCGACGAACGCACTGGCACCTACCAGGTAGATGATCCCAACTGAATTGCACATGCCGCACATCTGGCCCTACCTTGTCGCACATGCAGTCCTACACCATCGGTCAGGCGGCACGCCTGCTGGGCGTCAGCCCGGACACCGCGCGCCGTTGGGCCGACGCCGGCCGCGTCGCGACCCATCGCGACGAGGGCGGTCGCCGCCTCATCGACGGCCGCGCCCTGGCCGCCTTCTCCGTCGAGGTGGCCCAGGGGGCCCACACCGAGGACGGGGAGACCTACACCTCGGCGCGCAACGCCTTCCCGGGCATCGTCACCGCCGTCACGCTCGGGGACGTCGCCGCTCAGGTCGAGATCCAGGCCGGTCCCCACCGTCTGGTCTCCCTGCTCACCCGTGAGGCCGTCGACGAGCTCGGACTGGAGGTGGGCATGCGAGCCACCGCCCGCGTGAAGTCCACCAGCGTGCACATCGACCGCACCTGACACCACCGGCGCCCGCACCCGCCCGCGCACCCCTCAGCCCGCAATCTGCAATCCGCAGCCCCGCAACCCGCACCCCCGCGCTCCGTACCTCCGCTCGGTACGACGCGTCCCCACCCGCTCCGCCCGTCACCGGCGCGGGTCACACCGCGCGGATCCGGCACCAGGCCGGCCGCCGACCCGACCGAGGAGCACCTGCTCATGTCCGCGATCCTGCCCCTGAACCGCCGCCGTACGGCCGCCCTCGCGGTGACCGCCGTCCTCCTCGTGCCGGCGCTCGCCGCCTGTGGCAGCGGCGACGACAAGAAGAACGAAGCCGCCGCCTCGCCGAGCGCCGCCGCGGCCGAGCCGAAGGCCGCGAACCTCACGGTGCTCGCCGCGTCCTCCCTCACCGACGTCTTCAAGACCGCCGGCACCGCGTACGAGAAGGAGCACCCGGGCACGAAGATCACCTTCTCCTTCGCCGGTTCGCAGGAGCTCGCCGCGCAGGTCAAGCAGGGCGCTCCGGCCGACGCGCTGGTCACCGCCGACACCAAGACCATGGACGGCCTGAAGGCCGAGACCGGCGACCCCGCGGTCATCGCGAAGAACCGCCTGGTCATCGCGGCGGGCAAGGGCAACCCGTTCAAGGTCGGCGCCCTCAAGGACCTGGCCGACACGAAGATCAAGGTGGTGCTGGCCGCGCCCGAGGTCCCCGTGGGCCGCTACAGCAAGCAGATCCTCGACGCCCAGAAGATCGAGGTGAAGCCGGTCTCCCAGGAGCCCAACGTCCGCGCCGTGCTGAGCAAGGTCGAGATGGGCGAGGCCGACGCCGGCCTCGTCTACAAGACCGACACCGTGAAGTCCGGTGACAAGGTCGTCGTCGTGGACATCCCGGACGCCGAGAACGCCGTGGCCTCCTACCCGGCCGCCACGCTCAAGGGGTCCAAGAACGCCGAGGCCGCGGCCGCGTTCGTCGCGTGGCTGAGCTCCCCCGAGGCCCAGAAGATCCTCCAGGACGCCGGCTTCCAGAAGGTGTGACCGGCCGCTCGGTCCGAGCCGCGGGGGGGGGGGGGGCCGGGCCGCGGGGGGGGGGGGGGCGCCGCCCCCCGGGGGCGCGCGGCGCCGCCGCGCCCCCCCCCCACACAACCCCCCCCCGACGGCGGCGGGGGGGGGGTATTAGAGGATGGGGTTGTGAGAGAA